>NZ_JAOWGQ010000051.1:0-309170 GCF_030333085.1 Citrobacter sp. Cpa228
TAAGGAGGTGATCCAACCGCAGGTTCCCCTACGGTTACCTTGTTACGACTTCACCCCAGTCATGAATCACAAAGTGGTAAGCGCCCTCCCGAAGGTTAAGCTACCTACTTCTTTTGCAACCCACTCCCATGGTGTGACGGGCGGTGTGTACAAGGCCCGGGAACGTATTCACCGTGGCATTCTGATCCACGATTACTAGCGATTCCGACTTCATGGAGTCGAGTTGCAGACTCCAATCCGGACTACGACATACTTTATGAGGTCCGCTTGCTCTCGCGAGGTCGCTTCTCTTTGTATATGCCATTGTAGCACGTGTGTAGCCCTACTCGTAAGGGCCATGATGACTTGACGTCATCCCCACCTTCCTCCAGTTTATCACTGGCAGTCTCCTTTGAGTTCCCGACCGAATCGCTGGCAACAAAGGATAAGGGTTGCGCTCGTTGCGGGACTTAACCCAACATTTCACAACACGAGCTGACGACAGCCATGCAGCACCTGTCTCACGGTTCCCGAAGGCACTAAAGCATCTCTGCTAAATTCCGTGGATGTCAAGAGTAGGTAAGGTTCTTCGCGTTGCATCGAATTAAACCACATGCTCCACCGCTTGTGCGGGCCCCCGTCAATTCATTTGAGTTTTAACCTTGCGGCCGTACTCCCCAGGCGGTCGACTTAACGCGTTAGCTCCGGAAGCCACGCCTCAAGGGCACAACCTCCAAGTCGACATCGTTTACGGCGTGGACTACCAGGGTATCTAATCCTGTTTGCTCCCCACGCTTTCGCACCTGAGCGTCAGTCTTTGTCCAGGGGGCCGCCTTCGCCACCGGTATTCCTCCAGATCTCTACGCATTTCACCGCTACACCTGGAATTCTACCCCCCTCTACAAGACTCTAGCCTGCCAGTTTCGGATGCAGTTCCCAGGTTGAGCCCGGGGATTTCACATCCGACTTGACAGACCGCCTGCGTGCGCTTTACGCCCAGTAATTCCGATTAACGCTTGCACCCTCCGTATTACCGCGGCTGCTGGCACGGAGTTAGCCGGTGCTTCTTCTGCGAGTAACGTCAATTGCTGCGGTTATTAACCTCAGCACCTTCCTCCTCGCTGAAAGTACTTTACAACCCGAAGGCCTTCTTCATACACGCGGCATGGCTGCATCAGGCTTGCGCCCATTGTGCAATATTCCCCACTGCTGCCTCCCGTAGGAGTCTGGACCGTGTCTCAGTTCCAGTGTGGCTGGTCATCCTCTCAGACCAGCTAGGGATCGTCGCCTAGGTGAGCCGTTACCCCACCTACTAGCTAATCCCATCTGGGCACATCCGATGGCAAGAGGCCCGAAGGTCCCCCTCTTTGGTCTTGCGACGTTATGCGGTATTAGCTACCGTTTCCAGTAGTTATCCCCCTCCATCGGGCAGTTTCCCAGACATTACTCACCCGTCCGCCACTCGTCACCCAAGGAGCAAGCTCCTCTGTGCTACCGTTCGACTTGCATGTGTTAGGCCTGCCGCCAGCGTTCAATCTGAGCCATGATCAAACTCTTCAATTTAAGTTTGATGCTCGTGAATTAAACTTCGTAATGAATTACGTGTTCACTCAGAGACTTGGTATTCATTTTTCGTCTTGCGACGTTAAGAATCCGTATCTTCGAGTGCCCACACAGATTGTCTGATAAATTGTTAAAGAGCAGTTGCGACGCGCTTTAGCGCTCTGTCGCGAGGTGGCGTATATTACGCTTTCCTCTTTCAGAGTCAACCCTCATTTTCAGGTTTTTCTCTTCAACCGGACCGGCTGTTTGTGTGAAGTGATTCACATCCGCCGTGTCGATGGAGGCGCATTATAGGGAGTCGACTCAGGAAGACAAGCGGAAAAATGCATTTTTGTTTCAACCGCTCACCTTTTATCCATAACGCTTACTTTTGCTTCTTTTTTATCGCCATTGGCAGGTCCGCCAGACTATTTAGCACTAAATCTGCCGCATTTTCTGCTTCCGGAGTGACTGGCTTGCCTGTGCGCACTAATACCTTCGTTCCTACATTTGCAGCTGTCGCCGCCTGCATATCTTCTATTTTGTCGCCCACCATATAAGAAGCAGCCATATCGATGTGCAGAAAGTCTCGGGCGGAGATCAACATGCCCGGATGCGGTTTACGGCAGTCGCAGACCTGGCGGTACTCTTCGACTGTGCCCTGCGGATGATGAGGACAATAATAGATACCATCCAGATCAACATCGCGATCGGCCAATGACCAATCCATCCATTCAGTCAACGTTTCGAATTGTGCCTCGGTAAATTTGCCACGGGCAATACCAGACTGGTTCGTCACGACAATCAGCGCATAACCCATCTTTTTAAGTTCACGCATAGCATCAATGACGCCGTCGATAAATTCGAACTCGTCGATCTCATGGACGTAACCGTGGTCCACATTAATAGTGCCGTCACGGTCGAGAAAAATTGCGGGTACAGTCTTTGCCACCTTTTATAGCTCCTGAATAAGGCATGTGGCTCTAGTATCGCATGTTTCGGCGGGCAAGAAAGTGCTCATCGTGCAAAGCTAGATTGATTTAGACGTCTGGATGCCTTAACATCCATCTTGTTGACGACTTCGACCGTCCCAGACAGACGAAAATGCCACGGCTAACTTAATTACGATAATAAATAACCAATGATTAAACTTTCGAATATCACCAAAGTGTTCCAGCAGGGGACTCGCACCATTCAGGCGCTTAATAATGTCAGCCTGCACGTTCCTGCCGGGCAGATTTATGGCGTCATTGGCGCCTCCGGTGCAGGTAAAAGTACGCTCATCCGCTGCGTAAACTTACTTGAACGCCCAACCGAAGGCAGCGTCCAGGTCGGCGGGCAGGAACTCACGACGCTTTCCGAGTCAGAGCTGACCAAAGCTCGCCGTCAAATCGGCATGATTTTCCAACACTTTAACCTGCTCTCTTCCCGCACCGTGTTTGGCAACGTCGCGCTGCCGCTGGAACTGGATAACACACCAAAAGAAGAGATTAAACGCCGTGTAACAGAACTGCTGGATTTAGTCGGTCTTGGCGACAAGCACGACAGCTACCCGGCCAACCTTTCCGGTGGACAAAAACAGCGTGTGGCGATCGCCCGTGCTCTGGCAAGTAATCCCAAAGTACTGCTGTGCGATGAAGCCACCAGCGCCCTTGACCCAGCAACAACCCGCTCGATTCTGGAATTGTTGAAAGACATTAACCGTCGCCTGGGTCTCACCATTCTGCTGATTACCCATGAGATGGACGTTGTAAAACGCATTTGTGACTGCGTGGCGGTCATCAGTAATGGTGAACTGATTGAGCAGGACACCGTCAGCGAAGTGTTCTCACACCCCAAAACCCCACTGGCGCAGAAGTTTATCCAGTCCACGCTGCACCTGGATATTCCGGAAGATTATCAGGAACGTTTAAAAGCAGAGCCGCAAGCCGACAGCGTGCCGATGTTGCGTATGGAATTCACCGGTCATTCGGTCGATGCACCGCTACTCTCTGAGACGGCCCGTCGCTTTAACGTGAATAACAACATTATCAGCGCACAGATGGATTACGCCGGCGGCGTGAAGTTCGGCATCATGCTGACTGAAATGCACGGTACACAAGAAGATACACAAGCAGCCATTAGCTGGTTGCAGGAACACCACGTAAAAGTAGAGGTACTGGGTTATGTCTGAGCCGATGATTTGGCTGCTGGTTCGCGGCGTATGGGAAACGCTGGCAATGACCTTTGTGTCCGGCTTTTTTGGCTTTGTGATTGGCCTGCCCGTTGGCGTACTGCTGTATGTGACGCGTCCAGGACAAATCATTGAGAACGCAAAGTTGTACCGCACGCTTTCTGCGCTGGTTAACATTTTCCGTTCCATCCCGTTCATTATTTTGCTGGTGTGGATGATTCCATTCACCCGCATGATTGTTGGCACCTCTATCGGGCTGCAGGCCGCTATCGTCCCGCTGACCGTCGGCGCCGCGCCATTTATTGCTCGTATGGTGGAAAACGCCCTGCTGGAAATCCCGACCGGGCTGATTGAAGCCTCGCGTGCAATGGGCGCTACGCCGCTGCAGATTGTTCGTAAGGTATTACTGCCAGAAGCGCTGCCAGGACTGGTCAATGCGGCCACCATCACCCTCATCACGCTGGTTGGTTACTCGGCGATGGGCGGTGCTGTCGGTGCCGGTGGTCTTGGCCAGATTGGCTATCAGTATGGTTACATTGGGTATAACGCTACCGTAATGAATACAGTGCTGGTATTGCTCGTCGTTCTGGTTTATTTAATTCAGTTATCCGGCGATCGCATCGTCCGGGCAGTCACGCACAAATAACGTTACACACAACACTAAAAACTCATTAAGAAAAGGAAATAAGCATGGCGTTCAAATTCAAAACCTTTGCGGCAGTTGGAGCCCTGATCGGTTCTCTGGCACTTGTGGGTTGTGGCCAGGATGAAAAAGATCCTAACCACATCAAAGTGGGCGTTATTGTTGGCGCAGAGCAGCAGGTTGCTGAGGTCGCCCAGAAAGTGGCTAAAGAAAAATACGGTCTGGATGTTGAATTGGTAACGTTCAACGATTATGTCCTGCCCAATGAAGCGCTGAGCAAAGGCGATATCGATGCTAACGCCTTCCAGCACAAACCGTACCTGGATCAGCAGATCAAAGATCGTGGTTACAAACTGGTTGCCGTAGGTAATACCTTTGTTTACCCGATTGCGGGCTATTCTAAAAAAATCAAATCACTGGATGAACTGCAGGACGGTTCACAGGTCGCGATTCCAAACGACCCGACTAACCTCGGCCGTTCCCTGCTGCTGCTGCAGAAAGTCGGTTTGATTAAACTGAAAGATGGCGTTGGCCTGCTGCCGACCGCGCTGGACGTGATTGAAAACCCGAAAAACCTGAAGCTGGTTGAACTGGAAGCGCCGCAGTTGCCACGCTCACTGGATGACGCGCAAATCGCGCTGGCAGTCATCAACACCACCTATGCCAGCCAGATCGGCCTGACTCCGGCAAAAGACGGTATCTTTGTTGAAGATAAAGATTCCCCATACGTAAACCTGATCGTGACGCGTGAAGACAATAAAGACGCTGAGAACGTGAAGAAATTCGTTGAAGCATACCAGTCAGACGAAGTTTACGAAGCGGCAAACAAAGTCTTCAACGGCGGTGCTGTTAAAGGCTGGTAATTTTAGGCTGTTTTCACAATCTGTAATATCATCAGGACGGGCGCTTGCCCGTCTTGTCATTTATGCAAGCACCTGATTCAATATCTGACGTTTAGATCATTCATTGAGGAAATATTATGCGTGCTTTACCGATCTGTTTAGTAGCACTCATGCTGAGCGGCTGTTCTATGTTAAGCAGATCCCCTGTTGAACCCGTTCAAAGCACCGCTACCCCGCCAAAAGCGGAGCCGGAAAAACCAAAAGCACCGCGCGCGACGCCGGTCAGAATTATCACCAATGCAGAAGATCTGGTCGGTAAACCATTCCGCGATCTTGGCGAAGTGAGCGGAGAGTCCTGCCAGGCATCAAACCAGGATTCACCTCCGAGTATCCCAACCGCACGCAAACGCATGCAGATAAACGCATCCAAAATGAAAGCCAATGCGGTATTGCTGCACAGCTGCGAAGTTACCAGCGGGACGCCGGGCTGCTATCGTCAGGCAGTTTGCATCGGTTCTGCCCTGAACATTTCGTCTAAATGAGTCATTTTCAGTTCGAGCAAATAGGCGTTATCCGCTCTCCTTATAAAGAAAAGTTCGCTGTGCCACGCCAGCCGGGTCTGGTGAAAAGCGCCAACGGTGAACTGCATTTGCTCGCGCCCTATAACCAGGCCGATGCTGTTCGCGGCCTGGAAGCATTCAGCCATTTGTGGGTGATTTTTGTTTTTCACCAGACAATGGAAGGTGGATGGCGTCCAACCGTGCGCCCTCCCCGTCTTGGCGGTAACGCCAGAATGGGCGTCTTTGCCACGCGCTCGACCTTCCGTCCTAATCCTATCGGCATGTCGCTGGTTGCGTTAAAAGAAATTGTCTGCCACAAAGAGAGCGTCATTCTGAAACTGGGTAGCCTGGACCTGGTCGACGGAACGCCAGTGGTCGACATCAAACCTTATCTGCCATTTGCAGAAGCACTGCCTGACGCCACTGCCAGCTACGCGCAGCATGCGCCGGTTGCTGAAATGGCGGTAAGTTTCACTACAGAGGTTGAACAACAGCTTCTGACGCTGGAAAAACGTTATCCATTGCTGAAAACATTTATCGGCGAAGTACTGGCGCAGGACCCACGTCCTGCGTATCGTAAGGGTGAAGAGACAGGCAAAACGTATGCCGTCTGGCTACACGATTTCAACGTGCGCTGGCGCGTAACAGAAGAAGGTTTTGAAGTCTTTGCGCTTGAACCCCGCTAATTTCGTGCCCTTCTCTTTTGACATCCCTTTCTCGCTGGTAAACTAAACCACTTTTTTTGTGTCAGGCTGGCATCCAGCCTGTTCGATCGTTCAACTGGAACCGTAACAACATGCGTACTAGCCAATATCTGCTCTCCACTCTGAAGGAGACACCTGCCGACGCCGAAGTCATCAGCCACCAGCTGATGCTGCGCGCCGGGATGATCCGCAAGCTGGCCTCCGGGTTATACACCTGGCTGCCGACCGGCGTGCGCGTCCTGAAAAAAGTCGAAAACATCGTGCGTGAAGAAATGAACAACGCCGGTGCGATCGAGGTGTTGATGCCGGTCGTTCAGCCTTCTGAACTGTGGGAAGAGAGCGGTCGTTGGGAACAGTACGGCCCGGAACTGCTGCGTATCGCAGACCGTGGCGATCGTTCATTCGTACTCGGCCCAACGCATGAAGAAGTCATCACCGACCTGATCCGTAATGAGTTAAGCTCTTACAAACAGCTGCCGCTGAACTTCTATCAGATCCAGACGAAATTCCGTGACGAAGTTCGCCCACGCTTCGGCGTGATGCGTTCCCGCGAATTCCTGATGAAAGATGCCTATTCTTTCCACACCTCTCAGGAATCTCTGCAGGAAACCTACGACGCCATGTATGCCGCATACAGCAAAATCTTCAGCCGTATGGGTCTGGATTTCCGTGCAGTACAGGCTGATACCGGCTCTATCGGCGGTAGCGCTTCTCATGAATTCCAGGTACTGGCACAGAGCGGCGAAGATGACGTTGTATTCTCCGACAGTTCCGATTTTGCTGCCAACATCGAATTTGCTGAAGCCGTTGCGCCGAAAGAACCCCGCGCAGCCGCCACTCAGGAAATGACGCTGGTTGACACACCGAATGCGAAAACTATCGCGGAACTGGTTGAACAGTTTAATCTGCCAATCGAAAAAACCGTTAAGACCCTGCTGGTGAAAGCGGTTGAAGGCAGCAGCTACCCGCTGGTTGCTCTGCTGGTTCGCGGCGATCACGAACTGAACGAAGTCAAAGCAGAAAAACTGCCGCAGGTTGCCAGCCCGCTGACTTTTGCTACTGAAGAAGAAATCCGTGCCGTCGTGAAAGCAGGTCCGGGTTCTCTTGGTCCGGTGAACATGCCGATTCCCGTGGTTATCGATCGTACCGTTGCGGTAATGAGCGATTTCGCTGCTGGTGCCAACATCGATGGTAAACACTATTTCGGTATTAACTGGGATCGTGATGTTGCAACTCCGGAAGTGGCAGATATCCGTAACGTGGTCGCAGGCGACCCAAGCCCGGATGGAAAAGGCACACTACTGATTAAACGTGGTATCGAAGTGGGCCACATCTTCCAACTGGGTACCAAGTATTCTGAAGCGATGAAAGCTGCTGTTCAGGGTGAAGATGGCCGTAATCAGATTCTGACCATGGGCTGCTACGGCATCGGGGTGACTCGCGTGGTTGCTGCCGCTATTGAGCAGAACTTTGACGATCGCGGCATTGTATGGCCAGACGCCATCGCACCGTTCCAGGTCGCTATTCTGCCAATGAACATGCACAAATCCTACCGTGTGCAGGAACTGGCTGAGAAGCTGTACGCAGAACTGCGTGCACAGGGTATCGAAGTGCTGATGGACGATCGTAAAGAGCGTCCAGGCGTGATGTTTGCCGATATGGAGCTGATCGGTGTTCCGCACACTATCGTGCTCGGCGACCGTAACCTCGATAACGATGATATTGAATACAAATACCGTCGTAACGGCGAGAAACAGCTGATTAAAACCGGCGACATTGTCGACTATCTGGTCAAAGCCATTAAAGGCTAACTCCGGTAAAAGGCCCTGACGATCAGGGCCTTTTTTACATCAATTAATTACATCCTTTACCGGGGATAAATTTCGCATCTTTATCCGCCATCAGCGTTTTCACTTTCTCGCCGGTGTCCGGGTTCGCCTCCATTGTGAAATGCGCTTCCAGCGTCAGCAATACAGATTGCCCGTTTTCCGTGCGCGCGGCTAAATAGTCACGTTCAAGCTGAGCGTTATTCGCTACCGGCATCCGTTGACCGGTTGCGCAGTCGGTAAAGATTGCCGCGTCAGCCATATAGAAGTACATCCCCCGCATCGGCATTGGCGTTACCGGTAAGCTGGCGGAAACCGGCTGAAGGGTGTAGTTGAACTGCGACTCAATCGGATTGCCTTCACGATCGAGCATTTCCAGCGCCTCGCCTTTTGCCCGGTAGTACGATTTTTCACCTTTACTATCCGTCAGCACCAGCTTGTCGGCAGTACGCGCCCATTTCCCATAAGACGCAAAGGAGGATGGCTCATCCCGTACGCCCTGGTAGCGTTCGTTCATCACCCATGTGCCGTCTTTTTCCAGGAACAGCGACGTTTCAATCCCTTCGCAGTCCGCGCAAGGCAAAATGCCACGCCAACTTTGCTGCATCGGTTTTAATTCTGCCGCCCGCGTTGGCTGTAATGCGTCGACCTCAGTGCGATTGTTACAGCCGATCAAGGAAAAGAGCGTGCATGCAGCGACTACGGACAATATTGCTGTTTTCACTATGAATTCCTTATAAATTTTTATTCCCGCTCGTCAGTCTTGCGTTCGACGAACTTTCCCGCGCAGTGCCTTCACTGTGGATTTTTGCGCCTTCGATGACAACCTGCGCTCTTTCGAGGCGCGCGTAGGGCGAGTTGCCTGCCGGCTTTTTTGCACCGCGGTTAATTCTTTTATCACCGCCACCAGTCGGGAGATTGCCGCTTCCCGGTTCAACTCCTGGCTACGGTATTCCTGCGCCTTAATAATAATGACACCATCGCCGCTGATCAGATGATGACTGGCAGCCAACAGGCGTTCCTTATAATACTCTGGCAGCCCAGAGGCCCGAATGTCAAAGCGCAAATGGATAGCCGTCGAGGTCTTATTAACGTGCTGACCGCCCGCGCCCTGTGCCCGAATCGCCGTGATTTCCAGCTCGTTATCTGGGATAGAGACATTTCGGGAGATAACGATCATGAACGCGGCTGCCACGCGGTCAGGTGAATTTCCAGATTATTCTGAGAATCGGACAGCCAGATAGCGCCATCCTGAATAGTCGCCTGTAGTGCCATTGTACGACCGGCAAAGTCACTCAGTTGTGCCAGTTGTTCATCATCCAGATACCACACGGTAAGATTTTTAAACTGCGCACACTTGCTCTGGTTTTGCTGCCACCAGATCTGGGCAGCTCGACTGTTGTAAGCAAACAGGGCTACCTCACCGGACTGGGTGCAGGCTTTCTTAATACGGCGCTCATCCGGTAGGCCCAGTTCAATCCAAAGATCGATACCCAGATGGTCGTTGCGCAACCATGCTTCGGGTTCGTCTTCAGCGCTTAAACCACGCGTGAACTGCAGCCGTTCATCGGCATATTTAATCCAGGCCAGCAGACGCAGCATCATGCGTTCCTGGGTTTCTGAAGGGTGACGCGCCAGCGTCAAGGCCGCGTCAAGAAACTGGTTGCGGTCAAGATCCGCGACGTTGACAACGGCTTTATAAATTGTCGCTTTAAGCGCCATGAGAGAACTCCTTTCGAATCAGGCGCACATTGTAGCGAAAACGGCGGCAAAAGGCTGCTAACGACTAACGTGTGTACCGTCTATCAAGGCGCTGATATTGCTTGAATGAGTATGGTATAGTCACCTTGCTAAACAGAGTTTATCTTCGTAGGCTTAGACTTGCATCCACGGTTAAGTCAGAGTGCTGACAGGAGGGCATGTGGAAAAATATTGTGAGTTAATACGCAAGCGGTACGCGGAAATCGCCAGCGGAGACTTAGGGTATGTCCCGGATGCGCTGGGTTGCGTATTGAAGGTACTTAATGAAGTGGCGGCAGACAGCGCCCTTTCAGAGTCGGTCAGGGAAAAGGCGGCCTATGCTGCCGCGAACTTACTGGTGAGCGATTATGTCAATGAATGAAACGTATCAACCCATCAACTGTGATGATTACGACAATCTTGAACTCGCCTGCCAGCACCATTTGTTACTGACGCTGACGCTCAAAGATGGCGAAGTTCTACAGGCAAAAGCAAATGACCTGGTTTCCCGCAAAAATGTGGAATATCTGGTCGCCGATGTCTCGGGTGAAACCCGTGAGCTTCGCCTCGACAAAATTGCCAGTTTCAGTCACCCACAAATCGGTACCGTGGTGGTCAGCGAATCTTAACCTTTCTTGCACCTTATCCGGCCTACTTTCCATACGATACGTAGGCCTGATAAGCGCCGCGCCATCAGGCACGCCACACCAGACTCACCCCTTCTTCACCTTTTGCCAGCCCTTCATGTGTCACGAAAACCCCTGCTGCCGCAATCAGCGTGTCACCGTAAAACAGTAATGGCGTCGTATCTCGCCGCCAGGGAGGAATCCCCTGCTCCTGCCAGATTTTTTTAAGCTTACGCCCACCGTTGCGCCCGACAATATGCAATAACCCAGGCGCTTTAAAACGAATGCTGACGGCTTCATCCGCTTGTGGCATACGCAATTCACCAGCAGGGATGAGCTGCACCGAGCCTAACCCAACTGGCAGCGCCAACGGCGTTTTCCAGAATTGCCACGGAATGACGGTTTCACTTTGACCGCCAACCGACTTCACCCACCACAGCTGTGACTGATAACGACGGACGTCATACTCACCGAGGCGAAAACAGGGCGATGCGTCTTCACGTGCCAACGCGACTTCCTGCCAGATACGTTCTAACGCATCACGGGAAGGCATCGGCGCATTTAATCCCGCCAGCCAACGGCGAAGCAGAGCGGCACGCCGCACGTTGCTCATCACCATTAACGGCGCCAGCAACAGTGTGTCATGGGATGTGACGCACCTGGCTAAATCGCTGGCCAGCAATTCATCCAGTAAGCTCTCCTGCTCAGCGCACAGCGCGGCGCTGCGAGCAGTGGCTTGTGCGAAGTGCGGCCAGCGCTGTTGGAGTAATGGGGTAACGCGCAATCTGAGAAAATTGCGATCGTAGGTATCATCCTGATTGCTTTCATCTTCTATCCAGCATAATTCATGCTGTCGCGCCCATGCTTCAAGCGCTTCTCGCGTTTGCGCCAGCAACGGTCGAATCAATTGAGTTCCGGCAAACGGTGAGCTTTCTCCCATGGCGGATAGTCCGGCGGGACCACTGCCGCGCTTAAGCGCCAGCAGGAATGTTTCACACTGGTCATCGAGATGCTGGGCGGTCATCAGCACCTCGCCCGGGAGTAAGATCTGCGCAAATGCCTGATAGCGCGCGCGTCGCGCCTGCGCTTCGATGCCCAGGCCATCATCCTCAAGATGGACCCGTTCAACCACCAGCGGCACCTGCCACTGCGCACATACCGACTCACAGTGCTGTACCCAACTGTCTGCGTGCGGGCTTAATCCGTGATGAATATGGATTGCGCGTAGGGTGACATCAGGATGCTGCGCTCGCCACAGCACCAACTGATGCAGTAGTACGGTAGAGTCGAGGCCGCCGCTAAAGGCAACGAGGATCGCGTTAGTGTTCAGAAGTGAAGTGTTCAGCGTGAGTGTCGTCATGATGGTTGCTTACAATGGCATTGCCCGGCACGTTACCGGGCTAACGCCACAATGACAAGCCTTACAGCTCGTACAGTTCAAGCGGTAATCCGTCTGGATCGTTAAAAAACGTAAAACGTTTGCCGGTAAACGGATCGATGCGTACCGGCTCGCATTTCACATGATGGGCCTCCAGATAAGCAATCGACTTCTCCACATCCTCGACGCTGAACGCCAGATGGCGTAAACCACAGGCTTCCGGTCGGCTCGGGCGGCACGGCGGGAAAGGAAAAGAAAACAGCTCAATCACGTACTGGCCGTTCAGCGCCAGATCGCCTTTCCAGGAGTCGCGTTCTTCCCGGTAGGCTTCACTCATTAACGTGAAGCCTAATACATCGCAGTAAAATGCCTTACTGGCCCTGTAGTCCGTCGCAATAATGGCAATATGGTGAACCTGTTTTAACCCCAGCATGTTCTTCGCCTCTTTAATTTTACTCTCAGCACGTTACTCGTGCGCAACGGGTTCCGGCAAGTCGTTATGCCATTTTTAGGACTCTCACACGATACACGCCGTCCTCACCCAACTTAGCCCCATGAATGTCAGTTTCAAATCCAGGGTAGCGCTGCCCCACCGAGCACAGCATCAGCAGGAAATCGAGTACTGACCGGCTTTTTTCTGTGATCATTTCTCCGGGCATCAGCAGCGGGACACCTGGAGGATAAGGCAGGATCATATTGGCGGAAACGCGCCCCACCAGTTGATCAAGAGTGACTGTCTCGACGTCACCTTTAATTTGCCGCTGCCAGGCCTGATGAGGCGTCATTTTCATTTCCGGCAACGTGTCGAATGCCCGCAGCATCAGCCCGGAGAGATCGTGCTGGCGGATCAATTGATGGATTCCCTGTGCCAGATCCTGAATACGCATAGTGCGATAAAAATCGGGATCCTCAGCATACAGATCCGGCAACATATTTTTCACGCGTAAATTCAGGTCGTATGAACGTTTAAATTCCGTCAGGCCGCGCAGCAGCCCCATCGCCCGGGTTTTATCAATACCAATACTGAACAGGAACAACAGATTATACGGGCCCGTTTTCTCCACGACGACACCGCGTTCATCAAGGAATTTCGCCACCAGCGCAGCGGGGATCCCCTCTGCGCTCATATTTCCCAGCTCATCCATCCCTGGCGTCAGAATGGTCACTTTCACCGGGTCGAGGAACATGTGGTCGGCGTCAGCATCGACAAAGCCATGCCAGTCTTCACCAGGTGCTACCGGCCAGCACTCTGCTTCATCTACCTTTTCCGGTTGCCAAATATCAAAGAACCAGCCGTCAGATTCTTCACGCAGCCGCTGGACTTCTTTACGGAAATGCAGCGCCCTCTCAACCGAACGATTGATCAGGCGCTTGCCTGAATTCCCGCGTAGCATTGCCGCCGCCGTTTCTATCGACGCCACTATCGGGTAGCTCGGCGACGTGGAGGTGTGCATCATAAAGGCTTCGTTGAACGTCTCTTCATCGTAGTCGCCCTTAATGTGGATCAGCGAAGCTTGTGACAACGCCGCCAGCATCTTGTGGGTGGACTGGGTTTCAAAAATCACTTTCCCCGGCACCCGCTCGCCGCTCATCCCGCTTTTCCCCTGATAGATCGGATGAAAATGGGTATACGGCACCCAGGCCGAATCAAAATGGATAGAGGGCACATCCAGCGTTTGCTTGATCCAGTTAGTGTTGTAGAGCAAGCCGTCGTAAGTTGAGTTAGTAATTACCGCATGCATCGGCCATTGCGCCTGAGGGATCTCTTCTACCTTGCGTTCGATGCTTTCGCGAGTGAATTCCCGACGGGGTATACCGCCGAGGATCCCCAGCGCATTGCGCGTCGGCTTTAGCCATACGGGCACGACATCGCTCATCATCAGCAAATGCGCCAGCGACTTATGGCAGTTGCGGTCAATCAGTAGCGTACTTCCCGAAGGTGCGGCATACATGCCGACAATCTTGTTCGACGTCGAGGTGCCGTTGGTCACCATATAGCTCTGCTCGGCGCCAAACGTGCGCGCAATATACTCCTCCGCTTCCAGATGCGGACCGGTATGGTCGAGCAGCGATCCCAGCTCAGTCACCGAAATGGAGACATCAGCCTTAAGCGTATTGCCGCCAAAGAAATCATAGAACAGGCAGCCGACCGGACTTTTCTGATACGCCGTTCCCGCCATGTGTCCGGGCGTGCAGAAGGTATACTTTCCTTCCTTTACATAGGTAAACAGCGCTTTGGTAAAGGGTGGCGTAATGTTGTCGAGATATTCATTGGTGTACTGGCGAATACGCGTAGCAATATCGTCAGACTGACCCAATGCGTACTCAAAGAACCACAGCGCCATGCGCAGATCGTGTGCGCTGACATCCATCGTCGAATGGGTATTAATAAAGGCATAAAGTGGGAGGTATTCGTTAAGCTGATTGATGTCGCTACACAAATCCAGACTGTATTCATCCCAGTCAAAAATGACGCCGCAAATTCGCGGGTTATGCTCGATAAACTTCAGCAGGTCGACGCTATTCTGCGGCCAGATAATCTGAAATCCCTGCTGCTGCAGCGCACGTTCAAGTTCCTTGATGGGCTCATCTTTGTAAAAGACGCCATGCGGTCCCATGATGGCAATGATATTCATGCGTTCCTCCTGGAAAAACCTTAGTTAAGCATAGCCTGGTCAAACCACAGGTAAAAAAAAGGGCCACAACGTTGTGGCCCTTTTCAGAATAAATGCAGTTTACGCGTAACCGTAGCTCATCAGACGCTGATAACGACGGTTTTTCAAATCATCTTTGCTTAACACGTCAAGATCGGCAAGATCGGCCAACAGCTGTGCTTTCAGTGATGCAGCCATCACTTCCGGGTTGCGGTGTGCCCCCCCCAGCGGCTCCGGGATGATAGAGTCGATAAGTTTCAGCTCTTTCAGACGCGGTGCGATAATCCCCATCGCTTCTGCAGCCAGCGGGGCTTTGTCTGCACTTTTCCACAGAATAGAAGCACAACCTTCCGGGGAGATAACGGAATAAGTGCTGTATTGCAGCATATTCACTTTATCCCCCACACCGATCGCCAGTGCGCCACCGGAGCCACCTTCACCGATAACGGTACAGATAACCGGCACGCTCAGACGTGACATTTCACGCAGGTTGCGCGCAATCGCTTCAGACTGTCCACGCTCTTCCGCGCCCACGCCCGGATATGCTCCAGGAGTGTCGATGAAGGTAATGATCGGCATATTGAAACGTTCAGCCATTTCCATCAGACGCAGCGCTTTGCGATAGCCTTCCGGCGCTGGCATGCCGAAGTTACGACGAATTTTCTCTTTGGTCTCACGGCCTTTCTGATGACCGATGATCATCACCGGACGGCCATCCAGACGCGCGATGCCGCCGACAATAGCCTTGTCATCCGCATAGGCACGATCGCCCGCCAGCTCATCAAATTCATCAAACGCCAGGCGGACATAATCCAGGGTGTATGGACGCTGTGGATGGCGAGCCAGCTGGGCTACCTGCCATGCGCCAAGATCGGCGAAGATTTTACGCGTCAGTTCTACGCTTTTTTCACGCAGACGATGCACTTCTTCATCGATGTTAATATCCAGTTTCTCATCCTGACGGCTAACCGCAGTCAGAGAATCGATTTTTGCTTCCAGCTCTGCAATCGGCTGTTCAAAATCAAGGAAATTCAGACTCATAGTATTCCTGTATTAGTCAAACTCCAGTTCCACCTGCTCCGAACCAATAAGGCCACGGAGATCGTTTAACAAACGATCGCTCGGAGAGACACGCCACGTTGCGCCAAAACGCAATCGTGCTCGTGCATCCGCCCTCTGATAGTAGAGATGTACTGGAATTGTCCCCGAGCGGTGGGGTTCCAGAGACTGACGGAGTCGGTTTAAAAGCTGGTCATCAATTTGCCTGTCCGTCAGCGAGATAGCAAGCCCGCGAGCATATTTTTCCCGGGCTTCGTCAATATCCATGACTTCACGGGCCATCATTTTAAGCCCACCGCTGAAGTCATCAAAGCTGACCTGTCCGCTGACGATAAGTATGCGGTCTTTTTCCAGCAATTGCTGGTATTTATCCAGGGCATCGGTAAATAACATCACTTCCAGACGCCCGGAACGGTCATCCAGTGTACAGATGCCGATACGATTGCCGCGCTTGGTGACCATTACCCGCGCAGCAATGACGAGCCCCGCAGCCGTGGTAACTTTACCACGTTCTGTCGGATGCATGTCTTTCAGCCTGTAGCCTCCGACATAGCGCTCAATTTCTTTTAAATACTGGTTGATAGGGTGTCCCGTCAGGTAAAGCCCTAACGTTTCACGCTCGCCGTCCAGTACCACCTGCTCCGGCCACGGCTGGCAGCTGGCATAGGATTGCTCAATTTGTTCCGGCTCTTCCGCCAGTACGCCAAACATATCAGCCTGACCGATAGCTTCCGCTTTCGCATGTTGATCGGCGGCTTTAAGCGCATCGTTCAGTGAGTTCATCAGTGCTGCGCGATGCGGCCCCAGGCGGTCAAACGCCCCGGACATAATCAGCTTTTCCAGCACCCGGCGGTTGAGTTTTTTGATATCCGTGCGGGCACAGAGATCAAACAGTTCGCGGAAGTAACCGCCTTTATTACGCGCCTCAATGATAGCTTCAATTGGCCCCTCACCCACGCCTTTTATCGCGCCGATACCGTAGACAATCTCGCCATCATCATTAACGTGAAAATGGTACAATCCGGAGTTGATATCTGGCGGCAGGATTTTCAGCCCCATACGCCAGCATTCATCCACCAATCCCACCACTTTCTCGGTGTTATCCATATCGGCCGTCATCACCGCCGCCATAAACTCAGCAGGGTAATGCGCCTTCAGCCACAGCGTCTGGTAAGAGACCAACGCATAGGCGGCGGAGTGCGATTTGTTAAATCCATAACCGGCGAATTTTTCCACCAGGTCAAAGATTTTCATCGCCAGCTCGCCGTCTACACCACGCTTCTTCGCCCCTTCTTCAAAGGTGCCGCGCTGCTTGGCCATCTCTTCCGGTTTTTTCTTACCCATCGCACGACGCAGCATATCCGCGCCGCCAAGGGTATACCCAGACAGCTCCTGGGCAATCTGCATGACCTGTTCCTGATACAGGATAATGCCGTAGGTCGGCTCCAGTACCGGTTTCAGACACTCATGCTGCCATTGTACATCCGGATAGGAAATCTCTTCGCGACCATGCTTACGATCGATAAAGTTATCTACCATCCCCGACTGTAGCGGACCGGGGCGGAACAGTGCCACCAGGGCTATCATATCTTCGAAGCAGTCGGGCTGCAGTCGCTTGATAAGATCTTTCATACCGCGGGATTCAAGCTGGAAGACGGCTGTTGTTTCCGAGCGTTGCAGCATGTCAAAACTTTTCTTATCGTCCAGCGGAATCGCGGCGATATCCAGCGGCGGTTCGCCGTTCTTCTCACGCCGCGCGTTGATCATCTCCAGCGCCCAGTTGATGATGGTGAGCGTGCGCAGACCGAGGAAATCGAACTTCACCAGGCCGGCGTATTCCACGTCGTTCTTATCAAACTGGGTAACCGGGTGCAGTCCCTGCTCATCACAGTACAGCGGTGCAAAATCAGTAATTTTGGTCGGAGCGATAACCACACCACCGGCGTGTTTACCCGCGTTACGCGTGACGCCTTCCAGCTTGCGCGCCATATCAATAAGCGCTCTAACCTCTTCATCTGCCTCATAGATTTCCGGCAGTTGAGGTTCGGCTTCAAAGGCTTTGGCCAGCGTCATGCCCGGGTCGGGCGGCACCAGTTTCGAAATACGGTCAACGAAACCATACGGGTGACCCAGTACTCGACCCACATCGCGGATAACCGCTTTCGCCGCCATGGTACCGAAGGTAATAATCTGCGAAACCGCATCGCGCCCATACATTTCCGCGACGTGTTCAATGACCTGGTCGCGTTTCTCCATACAGAAGTCAACGTCGAAATCGGGCATTGAGACGCGTTCCGGGTTCAGGAAACGTTCGAACAGCAGGTCAAATTCCAGCGGGTCAAGGTCGGTAATTTTTAACGCGTAGGCCACCAGCGATCCCGCACCGGAGCCACGGCCTGGGCCTACCGGTACACCGTTATCTTTCGACCACTGGATAAATTCCATTACGATCAGGAAGTAGCCCGGGAAGCCCATCTGGTTGATAACTTTAAGTTCAACTTCCAGACGCTCATCATAAGGCGGGCGCTTCTGCGCACGGACTTCAGGATCGGGGAACAAAAATTCCAGGCGTTCTTCCAGGCCTTCACGCGATTTCGCGACGAGGAAATCCTCGGTGGTCATGTCGCCGGTCGGGAACTGCGGCAGGAAGTATTCGCCCAGGCGCACCGTCACGTTGCAACGTTTGGCAATCTCGACGGTGTTTTCCAGCGCCTCCGGGATATCGGAGAACAGCTCGCACATCTCCTCTTCGCTGCGCATATACTGCTGCGGCGAATAGTTACGCGGGCGTTTTGGATCATCAAGGGTGAATCCGTCGTGGATTGCTACGCGGATTTCATGCGCGTCAAAATCACCGGTTTCAAGGAAGCGAACATCGTTGGTCGCGACCACCGGCAGGCCGCGTGTTTCGGCCAGCGCTACTGCAGCATGCAGGTAATTTTCTTCATCCTGTCGACCGGTACGGATCAGCTCAAGGAAGTAGCAATCAGGGAAATGCTCTTCATAAAACGCCACGCACTCGTCGACCAGTGCGCTGTTCCCACGCAACAGACTGCGTCCGACGTCACCCATCCGGCCGCCGGAAAGCAAGATTAACCCTTCTTTTAGCTCAACCAGCCAGTCTCTGTCGATCACCGGCCCTTCTGCGCCATAGCCACGCTGATAGGCTTTCGATATCAACAACGTCAGATTCTGATAGCCGGTATTGTTTGCGGCCAGCACGGTGAGCTGCGTGAGTTCATCGCCCAACAGTTCGTTACGGACATGAAAATCTGCGCCAACAATCGGCTTAATACCTGCGCCATGACCCGCTCCGTAAAACTTCACCAGACCACACAGGTTGGTAAAATCGGTGATCGCCAGCGCAGGCATACCCAACGCGGCCGCCTTTTTCACCAGCGGCCCGGTTTTCGCCAGCCCATCGATCATGGAGTAGTCGCTGTGCACCCGCAGGTGGACGAAACGAGGTTCAGACATCTTCAGATTCCTTTAACACAAGAATCAGGACGTGAGTCCCAGTGCGCGTTTGACAGGAGCAAAACTGCGACGATGGTGCTCAATTGCACCATGCTCAGCGAGCGCAGCCAGATGAAAAGCGGTTGGATAACCTTTGTGCTGGGCAAACCCATACTGCGGAAAAACCTTATCCAGCTCGGCCATTTCAGCATCGCGCGTCACTTTCGCCAGGATGGACGCTGCGCTGATTTCCGCAACGCGGCTGTCACCTTTTACCACCGCCATCGACGGTACCGGCAATGTCGGGCAGCGGTTTCCATCGATCAGGACGTATTCCGGCGCAATATGCAAACCTGCAACCGCACGCTGCATTGCCAGCATCGTGGCGTGCAGAATGTTCAGTTCATCGATTTCATGCGGTTCCGCACGCCCCAGGCTCCAGCTTAACGCTTTATCTTTGATTTCATCAAAAAGCGCCAGTCGACGCTTTTCCGACAATTTTTTGGAGTCATTAAGACCCACTATCGGACGTGCCGGGTCAAGAATAACGGCGGCAGTCACTACCGCGCCAACCAATGGACCACGTCCTACTTCATCCACACCCGCCACCAAATGCGTATGTGGATAAACAAATTCAATCATTGTGCTAACTCCAGAACTGCATCTGCCGCCTGCTCATCCGCATTGCAACGGATCTGCTGGTGCAATTCCCGGAACGTGTCGTGCATCGCATGACTGGTTTTACCGTTCGCCAACAGAGGCAGCAACGCCTGCGCCAGCGCCTGCGGCTCACATTCATCCTGCAACAGCTCTTTGACGAGTTCTCTTCCTGCCAGCAGGTTAGGCAGCGATACGTAATCGGTCTTCACCAGACGTTTTGCCAACCAGAAAGTGAAAGGTTTCATACGATAGCCGACAACCATTGGGCATTTCGCCAGCATACATTCCAGCGCAGCCGTGCCAGAGGCCAACAGCGCAGCATCACTGGCGACCATTGCTTCACGTCCCATTCCGTTGAGCAGATGTACGGAAAGATCGGGTGCAACTTCAGCTTTGATACGCTCAAACTGCTCGCGACGTTTGGCATTGACCAACGGCACGACGACTTCAAGATCCGGATAATGCTGACGTAATAGCTGCGCCGTTTTCAGAAAATCGGCGCTGAGCATCTCCACTTCTGCACCACGACTCCCAGGCAAAAGCGCCAGACAGTGAGCATCATGAGGAATGCCTAACACATCACGCGCCGCGTTTTTATCCGGATCCAGCGGCATGGCGTCCGCCATGGTGTGACCGATAAAGCGACACGGGACGTTAAATTTGTCATAAAACGCTTTTTCGAAAGGCAGAAAGGCCAGCACCATATTGGTGGATCTGCCTATTTTGAAAACGCGTTTCTGTCGCCACGCCCATACAGAGGGGCTGACATAATGAATGGTTTTAATACCCTGCGATTTCAGGTTACCTTCCAGGGTAATATTGAAATCAGGTGCATCAATTCCGACGAAAACATCCGGCTTAAGGTCGGTGAATCGGCGAGTGAGATCGGCACGGATATGCAGTAAACGGCGCAGGCGCCCGAGCACTTCTACAATGCCCATTACTGCCAGTTCTTCCATTTCGTACCAGGCTTCACAGCCTTCCGCCTGCATCAATGGACCCGCAACGCCAACAAACCGCGCATTGGGAACACGAGCCTTGAGTGCACGAATTAAACCGGCACCAAGAATATCGCCGGAGGTTTCTCCGGCGACAAGGGCAATCGTTAAAGGACGCTGCTCAGTCATTAACGAATCAGACCACGCGTTGAGCGTTCAAAGAAGTCACTAAAAGCCTGAACATCGGGGTACTGCTTCGCCAGTTCGGCGATTTCCGGTTTCACTTCCTCAAGCGTTTTACCGCTGCGGTACAGCGCTTTATAGGCGTTGCGGATCGCAGTAATGGCTTCACGGGTGAATCCGCGGCGTTTCAGACCTTCGATGTTAACGCCAAATGGCGTCGCGTGGTTGCCCTGGGCGATAACGTATGGCGGGACGTCCTGGGCTACGCCAGAGCAGCCACCCACCATCACGTGTGCACCAATAATGCAGAACTGATGCACTGCGGTCATGCCGCCGATGATAACAAAATCATCAAGTGAAACATGTCCGGCAAGTGTCGCGTTATTCGCCAGAATGCAGCGGTTACCTACCGTACAATCATGCGCAACGTGTGCGTTAATCATCAGTAAGTTATCGCTGCCCACCTTCGTCAACCCACCGCCTTGCACTGTGCCACGATGAATGGTGACGCTTTCGCGAATGCGGTTGCGATCGCCAATTTCCACACGGGTCGGTTCACCAGCATACTTCAAATCCTGGTTTACTTCGCCAATGGAGGCAAACTGATAAATCTCGTTATCGCGACCAATTTTTGTATGGCCATTCACGACAACGTGAGACTTCAGTACGGTACCCTCACCAATTTCAACATGGGGTCCAACAATACAAAATGGGCCAATGTGAGCATTCGCGCCAATGCTGGCGCCGTCTTCGACAATGGCTGTTGGGTGAATAAAGGCGGATTTATCAATCACGTATCAGGCCTCCCGGCTACGGGCACACATCATCGTTGCTTCGCACACAACTTTACCGTCGACCAGCGCAACCCCTTTGAAACGGGTCAGGCCGCGGCGCGTTTTCTCGAAAGTCACTTCCATGATCATCTGATCGCCAGGCACGACGGGACGCTTAAAGCGTGCTTCATCAATACCGGCGAAATAATACAGTTCGCCCGGTTCCAGTTTTCCTACGCTTTTAAACGCCAGAATACCCGTGGCCTGCGCCATCGCTTCCAGAATCAACACGCCAGGAAAAATCGGTTTACCCGGGAAGTGGCCCTGAAAGAAAGGCTCGTTAACGGATACATTTTTCACTGCGCGCAGAAAACGACCTTCTTCAAAATCCAGCACGCGGTCTACCAGTAAAAACGGAAAACGGTGCGGCAGAAGTTCTAAAATCTCTTCAATATGCAGAGTATGAGTGTTAGTAGTCAAAATACTCTTCCTGTCTAAATATACTAAAAGGCAATAATAACACGGCCTGCCGCAATCCCAGGAATGTGACAGGCCGTAAAGTCAGACATGCGTAAAACGATGTTTTAGTCTTGTTGATTAACCTTGCGCTCAATCGCTTTGAGACGCTTGCTCATATCATCAATATTCATCACCAGTGCAGCTGTTTTACGCCATACCTTGTTGGGTTGTAGCGGAATGCCTGAGGAGTAGACGCCCGGTTCAGTGATAGGACGCATCACCATACCCATGCCAGTTACCGTGACTTTGTCGCATATTTCCATATGCCCATTAATCACGCTGGCGCCGCCAATCATGCAGTAACGGCCAATCTTCAGGCTACCCGCCATAATGACGCCACCGGCTACAGCCGTATTGTCGCCAATCACGACGTTATGCGCAATCTGGCACTGGTTATCAATGATAACACCATTACCGATCACCGTATCGTCCAGCGCACCACGGTCAATGGTGGTACATGCGCCAATCTCAACACGATCGCCAATAATCACGCGACCCAATTGAGGGATCTTCACCCAGTTCCCGCGATCGTTCGCGTAACCAAATCCATCGGATCCGACAACAGTGCTGGACTGGATCAGGCAATTTTCACCGATCTGAATGTCGTGGTAAATCGTCACATTCGCCCACAAGCGTGAACCTGCGCCGATTTTTGTGTTTTTTCCAACGAAGCAGCCTGCGCCGATAACCACGTTATCGCCCAGTTCTACGCCAGACTCAATGACCGCATTCGCGCCCACAGAAACATTGTTACCCAACTTCGCCGTCGCATCGATCACTGCACTGGGTGCAATGTTTTGCGCAGGCTGAGGCGTGGTATCTAAAATTTGCGCCATTCGTGCATAGGTCAGGTAGGGATTCTTCACTACCAGCACAGCACTCTTAGCAAACGGAAGGGAGTCCTGCGTCATCACAACGGCAGAAGCCTGGCATGCACTCAGATGCTCACGGTACTTTGGATTCACCATGAACGTGATATTGCCAGTTTGCGCAGATTGCATGGACGCTACGCCGGTGATGACGATATCGCCATCACCGTGTAATTCTGCATCCAACTGCTCTGCTAAATCAGCCAGTCGAATTGAAGGCATTACTTATTTAACCTGTTTCAGTACGTCAGCGGTGATGTCTTTTACATCGCTGCTGTTGTATGCAACGGTGTTCGCGTCAACAACCAGATCGATGCTCTGGCTGCTTGCAACAGATTTCACAGCTGTCTGGATACGATTAACCAGCTTGCCGCGTTCTTCGTTAGAACGACGTTGACGATCCTGCTCGAAAGCCTGCGCTTTCTGAGAGAAAGTCTGGCGCTGCGCCATTACGTCTTTTTCCAGCTTGGTACGGTCGCTGCCTGCTTTCATTGATTGCAGACGCTGCATTTTAGATTGCAGGTCGGATTCCATACGCTGCAGTTCGCTGGCGCGGCCTTTGAACTCATTTTCCAGCGTAGTAGAAACGCCCGTCTTCTGTGCAACCTGTTGGAACAGGCTACCCATGTTGACGATTGCAATTTTGTCAGCAGCCTGTGCGGACGTTGCCATCGCTAAACCGAGACCTGCAGCTAATAACCACTTTTTCACAATTAACTCCTTACCATCCCATTTGCACACGAAGGTGCAGTTCTTTGCGTGGCCAGGCGATCCCATGCAAGATCGCCTAAAGTCAGCGCTACACTACCACTACATTCCTTTGCGAAGAACAATTACCAGGTTTTACCAATGTTAAACTGGAACTGTTCCGCTTTGTCTCCATCGTACTTCTTGAACGGTTGGGCGTAGGAGAAAACCAACGGCCCCAATGGGGACATCCATTGTAACGCGATACCCGCAGACATACGGATATTATTCGGATCGCTGTAGTCTGGCACGCCAACTGCACGGGTGTCAGCGGTATTCTGCCAGTTCGTATCCCACACGGTACCCATATCCCAGAAGAAGGAAGTACGGACCGAGTTAGCATATTTATCGCTGATAAACGGCGTAGGTGTGATGAATTCCAGGCTCGCTACAGCCATGGCGTTACCGCCGACTGCATCGTCTGATTGACAAGGTTTATTGTCAGTTCTCGAGCACTCTTCATAGTTACTCGAATTGGAATCCGATTTAGCACCTGGCAAATAGACTGCTTTTGGACCAATGGTGTTTGACTGGAAGCCACGTACAGTGCTGGAACCACCCGCGTAGAAGTTCTCATAGAACGGCATCTCTTTGCTGCCAATGCCATCACCATAACCCAGCTTGGTGCGTCCCAGAACCACCCATTTGTGATCGTCATCGATCGGCACATAGGTCGCCGTATCCAACGTCGCTTTATAGTATTCGTTATCAGAACCCGGGATGGTCACTTTACCATTCAGGTTGACACGCGTACCTTCCGTAGGGAAATACCCACGGTCCAGCTTGTTGTAGGTCCAACCGTAGTTGAAGGTGAAATCATCCGCGGCAAAGCTGTTGGTATTGTCTTCACCCATGGATTCAAGATAACGATCCATCGCAATCTGCGGCTGCATGTTGGACAGTTTGTTATGTACATAACCCAGGCCTGCACGCAACGTGTTGTATTCGTTGACCGGGAAGCCCAGCGTTACGTCCGTACCATAGCTTTTGTTGGTATAGTCGGACAGATCTGCATCATCTGCCTGGAAGTCGTTATAGAAGACACGACCACCGAGACTCACACCATCGACGGTGAAGTACGGGTTGGTGACAGACAGCTCAGTATAGGTCTGATAGTCGTTTTTGGTGCCGCTAATCCCGACGGAATAACCTGTACCTAACCAGTTATCCTGCTGAACGCCCGCCTGGAAGCTCACGCCACTTTCAGTGCCGTAACCCACACCGAAGTTAAAGCTACCGGTGTTGCGCTCTTTCACCTTATAAACCACATCAACCTGATCAGGACTGCCCGGAACACGTTGAGTATCGGTATCGACAGTTTCAAAGTAACCCAGGCGGTTCAGACGCTCTTTACCCTGGTCAACCAGATCGCTGCCCAACCAGGCGCCTTCCATCTGACGCATTTCGCGACGCAGCACGGAATCTTTCGAGGTGTCGTTACCTTCAAAACGGATCTTACGCACATAGAAACGGTTACCCGCATCCACGTTTACACGCAATTTAACGGTTTTGTCAGCATCGTTGATTTCAGGCTGCGACTGTACACGCGGGTAGGCATAACCATAGCGTCCCAGTAGCTTCTTGATATCATCTTCCATTTTGGTCACTTTAGTGCCGTTATAGAGTTCACCCGGTTCGATTTTCGTCAGGGTCTCAATTTCGGCAGAGTGTCCAGCCAGGTTACCACTCACCTGAACCCCAGAAAGCTTGTACTGATCGCCTTCTGTGATGTTAACGGTGATGTAGATACCTTTTTTATCCGGCGTCAGGCTAACCTGCGTGGAATCGATATTGAAGCGAGCATAACCGCGATCCAGATAGTAACTGCGCAGGGTTTCAAGGTCGCCTGCCAGTTTCTGTTTCTGGTATTTACGATCGCCCACCACGTTCCACCACGGTACTTCATCGCGCAGTTGGAAGTGAGAGATAAGCTCGTCGGTTGTGAAGGCATGGTTGCCGACGATATTGATCTGTTGGATCTTCGCCGAAACGCCTTCCTGGAAGACCAGTTTGAGGTCAACGCGGTTACGCGGCAACGGCGTTACCACCGCTTTCACACTGGCGCTGTATTTACCGACGCTATAGTAGAAATCTTCCAGGCCTTTTTCGATATCGGCAAGCGTTGTGCGATCCAGAGACTCGCCAACACGTACGCCAGACGCCTCGAGGTTTTGCTTCAGCATGTCATCTTTCACCGATTTGTTACCGGAGAAAGTAATGCTGGCAATCGTCGGACGTTCTTTTACCTGAACCAGAAGGGTATCACCATCGCGCAGGACGCGGACATCCTCAAAGTTACCGGTGGCGAACAGAGCACGAATGGTATTACTGATATCTTCATCATTAACCGTGTCGCCTGTACGCACCGGCATACTGAGGAGAGCCGCACCAACGGCGACTCGCTGTAGGCCTTCGAAATGAATGTCCTTCACGACGAACCCTTCAGCACCGTATACGGTGGCGCTGCTAAACAGCAGCGACGCTATGAGCAACTTTTTCATCGCCATCGTTATTATGCGTTCTTCCTAACACTCTCTTACAACCGAGAGAAATCATTGAAAAGTGCAAGCCCCATTAACAACACCAGCAAGATAGAGCCAATGCGATAACTAAAGTCTTGAACCCGCTCGGATACCGGACCGCCCTTCAGCTTTTCAATCGCCAGGAACAGCAGATGCCCCCCGTCAAGAACGGGCAACGGAAAC
The DNA here is from genome assembly GCF_030333085.1 of Citrobacter sp. Cpa228. Taxonomy (NCBI): domain Bacteria; kingdom Pseudomonadati; phylum Pseudomonadota; class Gammaproteobacteria; order Enterobacterales; family Enterobacteriaceae; genus Citrobacter; species Citrobacter sp. Cpa228. The sequence goes on from NZ_JAOWGQ010000051.1 coordinate 26,577, forward strand.
AGGTTGATTATCCCTAAGTTCACGCTGATAAGCGCAAGGAACATCAGGTAATAAATCACCCCGAACTCCGCTGACATCCCAGCCCCCTGGGCGATAGAAATCGGCCCACTGAGGTTGTTCAGTTTTACATCACCGGTAATCAATTTTCCCAGCATACTGACCGTTAGCTTCATCAACTGCCACGTTTTATCCGAGGCTTCGAGGATGGCGCTGAATGGCCCATACTGGCGTACAGTCTTATACTCATCAGGCAGAGGAATAACTTTAGGCACCACGCCCGCAAAACCTTCTGCCTTCCCGTTAACCTCTTTTGAATCTGGGGTTAACGTTAAAGACAAGGAACTTCCTTGTCTTTCAATATCTAGTGCTAACGGCTTATCCGGATTATCGCGCACCAACGTCACAAACGTCATCCATTGCGTTAACGGCTGACCATTGACTTTAACGATCCTGTCGCCAGCTTGCAAACCCGCCTTACTTGCCGCGGAGTTAACCTGCACTTCTGACAGCACAGGTTCAATCTGCGGGCCACGTGGACGAATTCCCAAACTCGTGACGGGATCCTCTTTATCTGGCTCAAATGCCCATTGGCGCAAATCCAGCGTTTTATCTTGTCGCTGGTTACTACCAAACGGCGCCACGCTGAGGATAGTCTGCTCATCACCAATTTTGGCTACCAACTGCAATCGAACGGTATCCCAATCAGGGGTTTCGATACCATCAACCGCTTTTAGTTCCGTGCCTGGCTGAATTTGCGCCTGGGCAGCAATCGAGTTGGGTGTTATTTCACCAACAACCGGACGAACGCCAGGGACACCGATGATAAAGACCAACCAGTAGGCAAAAATAGCGAAGAGGAAATTTGCAATCGGGCCTGCAGCGATAATGGCCGCGCGCTGCCCAACTGTTTTATTGTTGAAAGCGTAATGGCGCAGCTCTGGTACAACGGGTTCAGCGCGCTCATCCAGCATTTTGACATAACCGCCGAGGGGAATTAAGGCGATAACGTATTCCGTACCCTGTTTATCGGTACGGCGCCAAAGCGCTTTTCCAAAGCCAATGGAAAAGCGCTCGACGCGGACTCCGCAGCGCCGTGCAACCCAGAAATGACCAAATTCATGCACGGTGATAAGTACACCAAGTGCAACGATGAATGCAGCCAGATTCCAGAGAATACTCAGCATAAGACCATCCGTTAGAGCGTCCTGAATACCAGTAACAACAGGCAAGCAAAGACCGGCACCGCAGCCGTCAGGCTGTCAATACGATCCAGAATGCCACCGTGTCCTGGGATTAAGTGACCACTGTCCTTAATACCTGCTTCACGCTTAAACATACTCTCGGTCAGGTCACCCAGCACGGAGGCCAGGGCTGCAACGATGGAGCAAATGAGCAAGGTGACAGGCGCAACTTCAAGATTCGCCCACATGCCGTAACCCCATGAGATCACAGCCGCAGTGGCGAGTCCGCCAATAAAACCCTGCCAGGTTTTACCCGGAGAAACCTTCGGCGCCAGCTTATGTTTGCCAAACAACTTACCAAACATATATGCACCGGAATCCGCTCCCCAGACGAGGATCATGACATACAGCAGCCATAGCGCGCCACTATAATGATTCTCATCATAGTGCCAGGCACGCAGCGCCAGCATTCCCCAAAAGAAAGGAACAATGGTTAACACGCCGAAAATTATGCGTAATGTTTTGGAATTACGCCAGACCGAGGCTGAACCGGGGTAAAACAGCACCAGTAATAGCGCCACGGCCCACCAGCCCAGCGACGCCCAAAGCGACACTTCAACCAGCGGTTGGTGAATATTATGATGATACTCAGGCAGCAAAAATAGCATCAGTGCCAGCAATAGCCCGCACAAAACCGCCAACCAAACTCGCTGTGTACGAGTGGCAAAACCACTTAACTGTCCCCATTCCCAGGCGGCCAGCATACAAACGACCAGCGTAACAATGGCGAACCCCACCGGCGGCAACAAAAACAACGCCGCGATGACAACGGGTATTAAAACAAAAGCAGAAATCAGGCGATACTTCAGCAAAAGCGACCCCCATCAGGCTTTTTCATCACCGGGCTCGGTGCCGCCGAAACGACGCTCACGATTAGCAAAGGCATGTAGCGCACCTTCAAAGTCTTGTTCATCGAAATCGGGCCAGAGAACATCCGTAAAGTAAAGTTCGGCATAGGCAATTTGCCACAACAAAAAATTACTAATTCGATGCTCTCCCCCAGTCCTTATCACTAAATCCACAGGAGCCAGCTCATGCATACACACTTGCTGACCAAGCATCTCTTCATCAATTTGCTCTGGACGCAACAGACCTTCCTGCACCTGTTGTGCCAGTTGCCTGACGCCCTGGACAATATCCCACCGTCCACCGTAATTCGCGGCAATATTCAGCGTTAACCCAGTATTCTGGGCGGTAAGCGCTTCCGACTTGCGAATCCGTTCTTGCAAACGTGTGTTAAATCGACTGATATCCCCAATAATACGCAGGCGCACGTTATGGCGGTGCAGGTTTTTCACTTCGCTATCAAGTGCCCACACAAACAACTCCATTAACGCACTGACTTCCTGCGCTGGTCGGTTCCAGTTCTCACTGCTAAAGGCATACAGCGTTAACGCATCAATACCGTTATTGGCAGCAAAAGAGACAGCCCGGCGGACGGATTTTGCTCCGGCCTTATGCCCGAAGGCGCGGATCTTCCCTTGCTTTTTCGCCCAGCGGCCATTGCCATCCATAATAATTGCGACATGGCGACAACCATGTGCTGGCAAGTTCTCGCTTAATGGTTTAGTTGCAGACAACATAACGCGTTTTTAGTCCCTGAAAGGATTATACGGTACTCAGGAATACTGAAGCCTATCCACAAAAAAGCCGTGTCAAACCACGGCTTACCCGATCGAAAAAAAGCAAATACCTGCGATCAGGTGGCGCAGACTATATCACTGAAGCCCAACGCTAACAAATAGCACGATCCCTCACAGAGGGATTATCATCAGCTTGAGAGTCGTGTCACTTGTTTTGTCGCGACGTCTCTGGCGATGGCATCGACCCTCAGCACATCGTCAACGCTCTGCGGTTCCTGCAAATCCATCCTATCCAGTACGGACAAATTAAGATCGGCGATATCCGTAAATCGAATCTGCTGCGCCAAAAATGCGGCAACGGTAATCTCATTTGCGGCATTCAGCGCAGTTGTCGCAGCCTGTCCTTGCTCAAACGCGTCCATCGCCAGTTTCAGGCACGGATAACGCTGATAATCCGGTGCGGAAAACGTCAACGCACTGAGTTGGCAAAAATCGACAGGCTTAACGCCAGAGCTCACACGTTCCGGCCATGCCATCGTATGGGCGATAGGCGTGCGCATATCAGGCTCACCCAACTGGGCCAGGACGCTACCATCCTGATAACGGACCATAGAGTGAATAACCGACTGTGGATGGATCAGCACTTCCATCTGTCTTGCACTGGCATTAAACAACCAACGCGCTTCAATGTATTCCAGACCTTTATTCATCATGGTGGCGGAATCGACGGAGATTTTTCGTCCCATCGACCAATTCGGATGACGGCATGCCTGATCGGGAGTCATTAGAGCCAGAGCGGGCAATGGCGTTTCACGGAAAGGGCCACCAGACCCGGTAAGCAGAACGGACACAACGCCGTTTTGCTCAAGGTCAGCGTATCCCAGATTGTGTTGGATAGGTTGCGGTAAACTCTGAAAAATCGCGTTATGTTCGCTATCTACCGGCAAAAGCTGCGCTTTATGCCGTTTCACGTCGTCCATAAACAGACGCCCGCAGGTTACCAGTGACTCTTTATTCGCCAGCAAAATGTTTTTGCCCGCGCGGATTGCCGCAAGCGTTGGCAACAAACCTGCCGCGCCAACTATCGCCGCCATGACCTGATCGACATCATCCAGCGCGGCCATATCACAGGCTGCCTGCTGCCCGCACATAACCTCGGTGCGACTTCCATGATCCCGCAATGCGGATTTCACCAGCGCTGCACTTTTATCGTCATCCATCACCGCGTAGCGGGGGGAAAACTCAAGACATTGCTCCACCATACGGGCGACATTTTTACCCGCTACCAACGCAGCAACACGAAATTTATCCGGGTTATGGCGTACTACATCGAGCGTACTGCAACCAATAGAGCCGGTTGAGCCCAGGATGGTTAATTGCTTCATGAGACATCCAGAAGAATTGAGACAGGATAAAAAAGCAAAACGCCGCCATCCAGCCTTCTCAGGCCTTCTAAGCGGCGTTTTTAGCGTACAGGCGAATCAGAACTGCATCAGTTCCGCTTCTTTCTCTGCCAGCGCCGCATCAACTTTCTTGATTGCAGCATCGGTCAGTTTCTGTACGTCGTCCTGAGAACGGCGATCGTCATCTTCGCTGATCTCTTTATCTTTCAGCAGCGCTTTCACTTTGTCGTTGGCATCACGGCGTACGTTACGCACCGCAACACGCGCGCCTTCAGCTTCACCACGTACGATCTTGGTCAGATCTTTACGACGCTCTTCGGTCAGCGGTGGCAGTGGTACGCGGATGTCAGAACCCGCTGAGCTTGGGTTCAAACCGAGGTCGGAAGCCATAATCGCTTTCTCAACGGCTGGTCCCATAGAACGGTCAAACACGTTGATTTTCAGGGTACGGGAATCTTCAACCGTTACGCTTGCCAGCTGGCGCAGCGGAGTCGGCGTGCCGTAATATTCTACGATAATGCCATCCAGCAGGCTGGGAGAAGCACGACCGGTGCGAATTTTGCTGATTTGATTTTTGAATGCTTCGACGCATTTGTCCATGCGTACTTCAGCATCTTTTCTGATATCGTTGATCACGTTACGAATCCTTGAAAGCTTGTTTCAGTCAGACCATACCCACCACGCAAGATGTGACAAGTATAGTCTTGATTAATTTTGAGGGACGTATCCCGCGACATTAAAGCGGAATATTACCTGCATTTAGCCGCAACGGGAATTATTCCGTGATTAACGTGCCTTCTTTTTCACCCATCACAACGCGGCGCAGCGCACCCGGTTTGTTCATGTTAAAGACACGAATCGGTAATTTGTGGTCACGAGCCAGCGTGAACGCAGCCAGATCCATCACTTTCAGCTCTTTATCCAGAACTTCAGCATAGGTCAACTGTTCGTACATGGTTGCTGTTGGATCTTTAGCCGGATCGGCGGTAAACACACCATCAACTTTAGTGGCTTTCAGAACCACATCCGCTTCGATTTCAATACCACGCAGGCAGGCTGCAGAATCGGTGGTAAAGAATGGGTTGCCGGTACCCGCAGACAAAATAACCACGCGGTTGTTGCGCAGCAGGCTAATTGCTTCTGCCCAGCTGTAGTTATCACACACGCCGTTCAGAGGAATTGCGGACATCAGGCGAGCGTTCACATAGGCGCGGTGAAGCGCATCGCGCATCGCCAGACCGTTCATTACGGTGGCTAACATGCCCATGTGGTCGCCCACGACGCGGTTCATCCCTGCTTTCGCCAGACCAGCACCACGGAACAGGTTACCACCACCGATCACTACGCCAACCTGGATTCCCAGCTCGACCAGCTCTTTGATTTCCTGAGCCATACGGTCAAGTATGCTTGCATCAATACCGAAGCCTTCTGAACCTTGCAGAGCTTCGCCACTTAACTTAAGCAGAATACGTTTGTAGACGGGTTTTGCATTGGTAGCCATGTTTCTTTCCTGAGACTGTCAACGAATGAGATGAGTTAATTCCAGCAACATTGTATGTCGCTTTTCAGCCCTGCCACTATAGCGCTTAGCTGAATTTACAAGTCGGGCGCAAAAAGAAGCCGCCCTCAGGCGGCTCCTTTTAAAATTAAGACTGCTTGGACATCGCAGCAACTTCTGCTGCAAAGTCAGTCTCAACTTTCTCGATGCCTTCACCCACTTCGAAGCGGATGAAACCAGTTACGTCAGCGTTGTGCTCTTTCAGCAGCTGAGCAACAGATTTGCTCGGTTCCATAACGAAAGGCTGACCAGTCAGAGAAACTTCGCCGGTGAATTTCTTCATGCGGCCTTCAACCATTTTCTCTGCGATTTCTTTCGGCTTACCAGACTGCATCGCGATGTCCAGCTGAACCTGGTATTCTTTTTCTACTACTTCAGCAGAAACGTCTTCCGGCTTAACGAATTCTGGTTTGCTTGCAGCAATGTGCATTGCCAGCTGTTTAACCAGTTCTTCATCAGCGCCAGTTGCAGCAACCAGAACACCGATACGCGCACCGTGCTGGTAGCTACCCAGTACTTCGCCTTCCAGGGAAGCAACGCGACGGATGTTGATGTTCTCACCGATTTTAGCAACCAGAGCAACACGTTCTTCTTCAAACTGTGCTTTCAGAACTTCAACATCAGTGATTTTGCCAGCAACGGCAGCGTCCAGTACTTTGTCAGCAAATGCCTGGAAACCAGCATCTTTAGCAACGAAGTCAGTCTGGCAGTTAACTTCCAGAATGAAAGCGATATTGCCGTCGATTTTGGTTTTGATTACGCCGTCAGCAGCAACGTTGCCTGCTTTTTTCGCTGCTTTGATAGCACCGGACTTACGCATGTTTTCGATTGCCAGCTCGATGTCGCCATTAGCTTCAGTCAGTGCTTTTTTGCAATCCATCATGCCTGCGCCAGTACGCTCACGCAGCTCTTTTACCAGGGATGCGGTAATTTCAGCCATTCTAAAATCCTCGGAAGATTTGATCTGCCCGGCATGAAACCGCACAGATTTAAAAGTGAAAAAGGGGCCTGAAGGGCCCCTAACCAAACATGATACTACCTGGTCTATAAGGGCTCTAACGAGCGTGCCTTATTATTCAGCTTCTACGAAGCTTTCTTCCGCCTGGGAAGCCAGATCCTGAGAACGGCCTTCACGAACGGTAGTAGCTACAGCGCCCAGGTACAGGGTCACAGCACGGATTGCGTCGTCGTTACCCGGGATAACGAAGTCAACACCGTCCGGATCAGAGTTGGTATCAACGATAGCAAATACCGGGATACCCAGGTTGTTTGCTTCTTTGATAGCAATGTGCTCGTGGTCAGCATCGATTACGAACAGAGCGTCCGGCAGGCCGCCCATGTCTTTGATACCGCCCAGGCTGTTTTCCAGTTTCTCAAGCTCACGGGTGCGCATCAGCGCTTCTTTCTTGGTCAGCTTTTCGAAAGTACCGTCCTGAGACTGAGTTTCCAGATCTTTCAGACGTTTGATGGACTGACGAACGGTTTTCCAGTTAGTCAGCATACCGCCCAACCAGCGATGGTTCACGAAGAACTGATCGCAGCTGTTAGCAGCGTCTTTCACCGCTTCGCTTGCAGCGCGTTTAGTACCAACGAAAAGGATTTTACCTTTACGAGCAGAGATCTTGTTCAGTTCAGCCAGAGCTTCGTTGAACATCGGTACAGTTTTCTCAAGGTTGATGATGTGAACTTTGTTACGCGCACCGAAGATGAACGGCTTCATTTTCGGGTTCCAGTAACGGGTCTGGTGACCGAAGTGAACACCAGCCTTGAGCATGTCGCGCATGGAAACAGTTGCCATGATAAAAACCTCTATATATAAAGTTGGGGTTAAGCCTCCACGCATCCCATATTACCGACCCTTAAGGGCACCCCGGAATATGTGTCGATACGTGTGTGTTGTTACACAAAGTGAGATTTGTCGCTCCCGTCCATCGTGTGTAGTCTGCGAATAGAACGGAAGTCCGGCGCGCTTTATACCACAAATAAGCCGTCGACACCAATAATTGTTGGTACTGTGTGCTGAATGAACGATGAATTTCGTGTTACAGGAAGGCGGCAAATTTTTGAATCTCCAGGAGCTTACATGTAGTAAGTGACTGGAGTGAAAAAATACAGCCAACGCACCTGTGGCACGAAAGGCGAAGTTCAGAATGATTCTCAATTTGGCAGGGTATACCCCAGACTGATACCATTGACGACACTTACACAATTATTGTCGAAATAATCGGCACTGATGGACAGAATTCATGGCTATCTCAATTAAGACTCCTGAAGAAATCGAAAAAATGCGCGTCGCTGGCCGTCTGGCCGCCGATGTACTGGAAATGATCGCACCGTTTGTTAAACCGGGCGTCAGCACCGGCGAGCTGGATCGCATCTGTAACGACTACATCGTGAATGAACAGCAGGCGATTTCCGCATGCCTGGGTTATCACGGTTATCCGAAATCCGTGTGCATCTCTATTAATGAAGTGGTGTGCCACGGGATCCCGGATGACGCTAAGCACCTGAAAGACGGCGACATCGTCAACATCGACGTCACCGTAATTAAAGACGAGTACCATGGCGACACGTCGAAAATGTTCATCGTCGGGAAACCAACCATTCTTGGCGAGCGTCTGTGCCGCGTCACGCAGGAAAGCCTGTATCTGGCGCTGCGGATGGTAAAACCGGGTATTCGCCTGCGTACCCTGGGAGCTGCAATTCAGAAATACGCAGAAGGCGAAGGCTTTTCTGTGGTCCGTGAATACTGCGGCCACGGTATCGGTCGCGGCTTCCATGAAGAACCTCAGGTTCTGCACTACGATGCGGACGACGGCGGTGTGGTACTGCAGCCGGGCATGACCTTCACCGTAGAACCGATGCTGAACGCCGGCGATTACCGTATCCGCACCATGAAGGACGGCTGGACGGTGAAAACCAAAGACCGCAGCTTGTCTGCTCAGTACGAGCATACTATTGTGGTAACGGAAAACGGCTGTGAAATTCTGACGTTACGCAAGGATGACACCATCCCGGCGATCATCACACACGGCGAATAATGTTTTGCCTGATGGCGATGCCCCTGCATCTTATCAGGCCTACAAATTGCACTACTTCGTAGGCCGGATAAGGCGCTCGCGCTGCCATCCGGCTTTTTAATGGGTGGCGCATAATGAATACTCTTCCTGAACAGCACGCAAATACTGCCCTCCCCACCCTGCCTGGCCAACCGCAAAACCCAGGGACATGGCCACAGCACGACCTCAACTGTACCGGCGTTAAAGCCCATATCGATAATTTCCAGCACTGGCTGGGGGAAGCTTTTGACAGCGGAATTTCCGCTGAACAGTTAATCGAAGCCCGCACCGAATTTATTGACCAGTTGCTGCAGCGCCTGTGGATTGAAGCCGGTTTCGGTCAGATTGCCGATCTGGCGCTGGTTGCCGTTGGCGGCTACGGGCGTGGTGAACTGCATCCCCTTTCCGATATTGACCTGCTGATCCTGAGTCGTAAAAAACTGCCTGACGCGCAGGCGGAGAAAGTCGGCGAGTTATTAACGCTATTGTGGGATGTGCGGCTGGAGGTAGGACACAGCGTGCGGACGCTGGAAGAGTGTCTGCTGGAAGGATTGTCAGATTTAACCGTCGCCACAAACCTGATAGAAACACGTCTGCTGATTGGCGATGTCGCGCTGTTTCTGGAGCTACAAAAGCATATTTTTAGCGAAGGTTTCTGGCCGTCCGATAAATTTTATGCTGCCAAAGTAGAAGAACAGAATCAACGCCACCAGCGCTATCACGGCACCAGCTACAACCTGGAGCCGGATATCAAAAGCAGTCCCGGCGGCCTGCGCGATATTCATACTCTGCAATGGGTCGCCCGCCGTCATTTTGGTGCCACGTCGCTGGATGAGATGGTCGGCTTCGGCTTCCTGACGCTGGCAGAACGCGCCGAATTGAATGAATGTTTGCATATTCTGTGGCGGATCCGCTTCGCATTGCATCTGATCGTGAACCGTTACGATAATCGTCTGCTGTTTGATCGGCAGCTCAGCGTGGCTCAACGCCTCAATTATGGCGGTGAAGGCAATGAGCCGATCGAGCGGATGATGAAAGACTATTTCCGGGTCACGCGACGAGTGAGTGAACTGAACCATATGCTGCTCCAGCTGTTTGACGAGGCGATCCTCGCCATGCCGGCTGATGAAAAACCGCGCCCAATTGATGACGACTTTCAACTGCGTGGCACATTGATTGACCTGCGCAATGACGACCTGTTTATCCGCGAGCCCGAGGCCATTTTGCGGATGTTTTACATCATGGTACGCAATAGCGCGATCACCGGAATTTACTCCACCACACTGCGTCATTTGCGTCATGCCCGCCGTCATTTAACTCAACCGCTGTGCTACATTCCGGAAGCGCGCTCGCTATTTCTCAGCATGTTGCGCCATCCGGGCGCAGTGAGTCGCGGCCTGTTGCCAATGCATCGCCATAGCGTGTTATGGGCCTATATGCCGCAGTGGTCACATATTGTCGGTCAAATGCAGTTTGATCTGTTTCATGCTTATACCGTGGATGAGCACACTATCCGCGTAATGCTGAAACTGGAAAGTTTTGCCAGGGAAGAGACTCGCCAGCGCCATCCGCTGTGTGTGGATCTGTGGCCGCGCTTGCGTCAACCGGAACTCATTCTGATTGCGGCGCTGTTCCACGATATCGCCAAAGGACGTGGCGGCGATCACTCTATTCTGGGGGCTCAGGACGTACTCAAGTTCGCCGAATTACACGGACTCAACTCCCGCGAAACGAATCTGGTCATGTGGCTGGTGCGCCAGCATCTGCTGATGTCGGTGACCGCTCAGCGCCGTGATATTCAGGATCCGGAGGTGATTAAGCAATTCGCTGAAGAAGTGCAAACGGAACATCGTCTGCGCTTTTTAGTGTGCCTGACCGTCGCGGATATTTGCGCGACTAACGAAACGCTGTGGAATAGCTGGAAGCAAAGTCTGCTGCGCGAGCTGTACTTTGCGACGGAAAAACAGCTACGTCGTGGGATGCAAAACACGCCGGATATGCGCGAACGCGTGCGCCATCATCAGCTTCAGGCGCTGGCGCTACTGCGAATGGACAACATTGACGAAGAAGCGCTGCACCATATCTGGTCACGCTGCCGCGCCAACTATTTCGTGCGCCACAGCCCAAATCAACTGGCCTGGCATGCGCGTCATCTGCTGCAACACGATCTCAGTAAACCGCTAATTTTACTCAGCCCGCAGGCCACGCGCGGCGGAACGGAGATTTTCATCTGGAGCCCGGACCGTCCTTACCTGTTCGCCGCCGTCTGCGCCGAACTGGACAGGCGTAATCTTAGCGTTCACGATGCACAAATTTTCACCACCCGTGATGGCATGGCGATGGATACGTTCATCGTTCTGGAGCCGGACGGCAGTCCGCTGTCGTCAGACCGACACGAAGCGATCCGTTTTGGACTGGAACAGGCGATCACGCAGCGGAGCTGGCAGCCGCCGCAACCACGTCGCCAACCGGCAAAATTGCGCCACTTTACCGTCGATACCGAGGTCACTTTCCTGCCGACCCATACCGACCGAAAATCATTCCTTGAGCTTATCGCCCTCGACCAGCCTGGACTGCTGGCGCGGGTCGGGCAGATTTTTGCCGATCTGGGAATTTCGCTGCATGGCGCCCGAATTACAACTATTGGCGAGCGAGTAGAAGATTTATTCATAATCGCCACCGCCGACCGGCGTGCTCTTAATAATGAGCTGCAGCAGGAAGTACATCAACGGTTGACAGAGGCCCTCAATCCAAACGATAAAGGGTAATGTTTTTATTTATTATGGAAAGAGTTTAACAATGCAGCAGTTACAGAACGTTATTGAGTCCGCTTTTGAGCGTCGTGCCGACATTACTCCGGCAAATGTGGATACCGTAACCCGTGAAGCGGTTAATCAGGTTATTTCTTTACTGGATTCCGGTGCACTGCGTGTCGCAGAAAAGATTGACGGCCAGTGGATCACCCATCAGTGGCTGAAAAAAGCGGTCCTGCTCTCTTTCCGTATTAACGATAATCAGGTTATCGAGGGTGCGGAAAGCCGCTACTTCGATAAAGTGCCGATGAAATTCGCCGACTACGATGAAGCACGCTTCCAGAAAGAAGGCTTCCGCGTGGTTCCGCCTGCGGCCGTGCGTCAGGGCGCATTTATCGCGCGTAACACCGTGCTGATGCCGTCTTACGTTAACATTGGTGCGTATGTCGATGAAGGTACGATGGTTGATACCTGGGCGACCGTAGGTTCTTGTGCGCAAATCGGTAAGAATGTTCACCTGTCCGGCGGCGTCGGCATCGGTGGCGTACTGGAGCCATTACAGGCAAACCCGACCATCATCGAAGATAACTGCTTCATCGGCGCACGTTCTGAAGTTGTGGAAGGCGTGATTGTCGAGGAAGGCTCTGTTATCTCGATGGGCGTGTATATCGGTCAGAGCACCCGTATTTACGATCGCGAAACCGGCGAAGTGCATTATGGCCGCGTTCCGGCGGGCTCTGTGGTTGTCTCCGGCAACCTGCCATCGAAAGATGGCAAATACAGCCTGTACTGCGCGGTGATTGTGAAGAAAGTCGATGCCAAAACGCGTGGCAAAGTGGGTATCAACGAACTGTTACGTACCATCGACTAACAGCAATTTGAAAAAGCGGGCTTAGCCCGCTTTTTTTACATCTGCGAGTGGCATAAACAAGGCTTTTCGTTAATTATTCAATGGTTATGGTGAGCTTAAGGGTACCGCTATGTATGACAATCTGAAAAGTCTGGGCATTACTAATCCTGAAGAGATCGATCGTTACAGTCTGCGGCAAGAAGCCAACAACGATATCCTGAAAATCTATTTCCAGAAGGATAAAGGCGAGTTTTTTGCCAAGAGCGTGAAGTTCAAATATCCCCGCCAGCGTAAAACAGTAGTCGCCGATGGCGTCGGTCAGGGCTACAAAGAAGTGCAGGAGATCAGTCCAAACCTGCGCTATGTGATCGACGAGCTGGATCAGATCTGCCAGCGCGATCGCAGTGAAGTCGATCTTAAACGCAAGATCCTCGATGATTTACGTCATCTGGAAAGCGTCGTGACCAATAAGATCAGCGAAATTGAAGCCGATCTGGAAAAGCTAACGCGTAAGTAAGCAGTTTGTTGCCGGATGGCAGCGTATTACGCCTTATCCGGCCTACAGGTATGTCCTCGTAGGCCGGATAAGCGTAGCGCCATCAGGCAATGAATCAATGCTGCTCATCCAGCTGTAACGCCACATACAGCAGCAGTCTGTCATCGAAATTCCCCAAATCCAGCCCGGTAAGTTCTGAAATACGATTCAGGCGATATTCCAGCGTATTGCGATGGATAAATAGCGCCTTTGAGGTCGCCAGCGGCTGTACGTTGTGGCGAAACCATGCCGCTAATGTCCGACGCAGCAAGCCGTTGTTATCCATCGCTTTCAGTCGTACCAACGGACGGGCCAGCTCATTAGCCTGCCAGCCACCACGCAAGCTGTCTAACAGCACTGGCAACATTAAATCCTGGTAAAAATAGCTGCGGCTTTCCGGCATCCGTTGCTTACCGACCATCATGGTGGTGCGCGCCGTACGATACGAACGGGCAATACTGCCGGGTCCGGTAAAATAGTTGCCCAGCGATACGCGAAAGCGTAGCTGTCCGTTCTCTTTCATACGGGCGATCAGCTGTTCAACACGCTTGCGATGATCTTCTGCATCCCAGCGGCCAAACTGATTCAGTGCGGGTTTCAGAACCACCATCTCAGTCAGTGAAACAATCGCAATCAGGTTATTTCGTTCTGGTGTCGTCAACGCATTTTGTAATTGCTGTAGTTCAGCCATGGCGCTGTCTACACCAAGCTGACCGCTGTCGACCTCCACCACCGCTACCACGCGCGGCTGGTTCAGATCTATACCTAGCCGCTGCGCCCATTCCACCAGCGCCGGGGTGTTCTCTTCAGCCTGAATCAGGTTCATCACCAGTTCTTCGCGCAGACGACTGTCCTGAGCGAGCAGATGCATCAAACGCGACTGCTCCAGCATCATTTCGGCGGTCATACACACCAACTCGCCGTATTTACGCAGATGTTCCGGTTCACCGGTAAGCCCAATAACACCAACGATTTCGCCTTCAAGACGCAACGGCAGGTTTATCCCCTGACGCACGCCGTGCAAATGCCTTGCCACTGCATCGTCAATGTCCACCACCCGGCCTTGTGAGAGCACCAGCAGCGCACCTTCGTGCAATTCACCAATACGTTCGCGATCGCCACTGCCAATGATCCGCCCACGGGCATCCATTACGTTGATATTGGTATCAATGATGCGCATCGTGCGCGCCACGATATCCTGCGCCATTTTGGTATCGAGATGCCAGCCAGCCATAAACCCCTCCTGTGAGCAGAGCTCAAGCATAGAGAAGATAATAAGCGGCGACATTGTGCAAATGCACAAAGCAGAAGGAAGAAATATGGAGTTGTGGGAGGTATCACAAAAAGAACCCCTTCCTTTACAGGAAGGGGTTGAGGGAGATTACTGCATCAACAGATAGATGGAGCTGTCGCCACGCTGAATGTTCAGCGCCAGTACAGCCGGTTTACTGTCGAGAATTTTGCGCAGTTCGGCGATGTTTTTCACTGGTTGCTGGTTAGCACCGATGATGACATCCCCTTTCTTCAGGCCAATCTGTGCCGCCGGCGAATTCGGTTTCACATCACTTACCACGACACCTTTATCCTGGCCTTTGTTGCTCATATCCGCACCTTCAATGCCTTTGAAGATAGAGCTGGAATCAACCTGAGTCTGGCTGCTCTGCTGCAGTTCCAGGTTCACCGTTACCGGCTTACCGTCGCGCAGCAGGCCAAGGTTAATTTTACTCCCCACTGGCATGGTGCCAACCTGCGCACGCAGGGCTGCGAAGCTGCTGATTGGTTTACCGTTCAGTGATGTAATCACGTCACCAGCTTTGATACCGGCTTTCGCTGCAGAAGAGTTCGGCATCACCTGGCTGACGAATGCCCCGCGCTGGGCATCCACTTTCATCGCTTTCGCCAGCTCAGAGCTCAGCTCAGTCCCCATAATACCCAGCTCACCGCGTTTAACCTGACCGAACTCAACCATCTGCGAAGTCAGGTTTTTCACCATGTTGCTTGGGATAGCAAAACCGATCCCGAT
Source organism: Citrobacter sp. Cpa228 (assembly GCF_030333085.1). Classification (NCBI taxonomy): domain Bacteria; kingdom Pseudomonadati; phylum Pseudomonadota; class Gammaproteobacteria; order Enterobacterales; family Enterobacteriaceae; genus Citrobacter; species Citrobacter sp. Cpa228. The sequence continues at coordinate 41,582 of NZ_JAOWGQ010000051.1, forward strand.
GTTGCCACCATCCGGTGCGAGGATCGCGGTGTTAATCCCGATCAACTCACCATTCAGGTTAACCAGCGCACCACCAGAGTTACCGCGGTTGATCGCCGCATCCGTCTGGATAAAGTTCTCGTAGTTTTCGGCATTCAGGCCACTACGCCCCAGTGCAGAAACGATACCTGATGTCACCGTTTCACCGAGGCCAAACGGGTTGCCAATCGCTACAGTGTAATCACCCACGCGCAGCGCATCAGAATCTGCCAGCTTAATTGCCGTCAGGTTTTTCGGATCCTGAATTTGGATCAGCGCGATATCAGAGCGCGGATCTTTTCCGACGATCTTCGCGTCAAACTTACGCCCATCGCTCAGTTGAACCTTGATCACCGTGGCGTTATCGACCACATGGTTGTTGGTCACAACATACCCTTTCGCGGCATCAATGATGACGCCAGACCCCAGCGCCATAAATTTCTGCTGCTGTCCGCCGCCGTTGTCAGCGCCCGGAGCACCGCCCTGGCAGAACGGGGAGCTCTGGAACGGAGAACCGTCCTGGCAGAACGGAGAGTTATCACCGAAGAACTGCTGGAAATTACGCGGCATACGTGGCGTATTGACCGTCGTGCTCCCCTCGACATTAATACTCACCACCGATGGCATCACTTTTTCGAGCATCGGGGCCAGGCTTGGCATCTGTTGGGCTGTTGTCGCTGAAGACGCTGTCTCAGCCGCCGTTGCAGACAGGGGGGACAACGCCAAACCTAAACTCAGAGCCAGTGCACTCATTGCTAATGTGGTTTTTTTCATGTGTTTCGTTCTCGATTAACAGGTCACGCAAAATTGCTGTATACCTCAGAGTCGTTTTATAGCGCTAAGTTCCAGAATGAAGTTTAAGGAAAAAGTAAAATTTTATTGTCCGCCTTTACAAATGAGTATTTATTGTTCTACCGCCATCAGCCGTCTATATTCATCCCAGGCATACAAGTCAGTCATCCCGCTGATATAATCCTGAATTAAACGACAGCGGTAATAATATTCCATGACCGGGAACTCGGCACTACCTGGCAATATTTTACTGACCGCCTCAACATAAGCAAGACGATGGCGGGTAGACAACTTCTGAAATAATCGTGATTCGATAGGAAACTGTTTTAATCTTTCGTGTTCAACCAGCCCGCTAAAGTCGGATAATGACATTTTTAACAGTGGTTGGTAGATTTCCAGAAGCCCACTGATAACCCGATAGCCTTGCAATTCCAGTTGCTCCACATCTGGATGGCTAAATACATGTTTTACCGCCACATTTTTATAGACACCCAGCAACTGGCTGAAGCTACTGGCATCTTCTAATAAAGCGTGATTAAAACTCCCCTCAAAAATTTGTGGCACATTATCAATAAAACGCTGAGCGGCGTACGGTACCAGCTTATTCAGCGTGTTAACGCGTAAATACATAAAGAACTGATCTTCCGTACTGCGGCTTAATGTATTTGCGCGAGATTTTTCCCAGGCGTTCTCAACAACCAGGCTAAACAGGGAACCTTTTTCATGATGTCCCCACGCCTCATACAGATGGTGGTAAAGCTGCTCGACGCTGAAGATTCTTTTCTCAACAGCATCCTCCAGATCAGCCACACAATAAGAGATATCGTCCGCTGCTTCCATAATCCAGGTTAACGGAAAGCGACTGTAAGGTGCTAAGGATAATTCTTTACGTAACCGCTCAATATACGGTTCCTCGGAAAGGTAATATCCTGGTTTCTTCATTAAATAGCTATGCGTCGCCGGCGTACCTCCACGCCACCATGCCGGGCGCGTATATTTTAAAATTCCCCCCACCTGCGACCAGGTCAGGTTCATGCGCATCAGGGTATGCACCAGCCGAATGCCCTGCGCATTGCCCTCAAAATGGCACAGGTCCTGACGTACCTTGCGGCGAATATCATTGAGCGACTCTTCACCTTCACGCAAACATAACGCAGACACCAGGCAGCGATCGTCGCTTAACGGCTGACTTTCAGCATCAGCCGGATAGAGTCGCTGGCGAAACCAGTCATTAATTGCTGCCTCGCCAAAATGACCAAACGGCGGATTGCCGATGTCATGCATCAGGCAGGACATTTCGACGATGCTTTCAAAGGGACCGGTCAACTCATCCAGGCCGTACTGCTCCAACAGCTTTTGCTCTTTCAGTCGGCTGAGGATCTCTTTGGCGATATAACGTCCTACCTGCTGAACTTCCATCGAGTGCGTCAGCCGCGTACGCACCGCCGCGTTACGCTCCAACGGAAAGACCTGGGTTTTTTGCTGCAGTCGGCGAATAGCCGGAGAATTGATAATGCGTCCACGGTCGCTTTCGAAAATGCGCAGGATCTCATGTTCAGATTTCACGCCCTGCGGCGAACGGTAACGACGATGCCAGTTTATTTTTTTTCGGAAATCGATCTGTGCCATGTCCTCTCCCGCCTGAGAAATGCGCTACCCCTTAAGCGCATGATAGACTATGCCCTCAAATCTGGCTTATCGCGAGTAAATCTATGAAAATCGGCATCATTGGTGCAATGGAAGAAGAAGTTACGCTGCTGCGTGACAAAATCGAAAACCGTCAGACAATCGCTCTTGGCGGTTGTGAAATTTACACCGGCCAACTGAACGGCACTGAGGTTGCGCTACTGAAATCAGGCATCGGTAAAGTGGCTGCGGCGCTGGGCGCAACGCTGCTGCTTGAACACTGCAAGCCAGATGCCATCATCAATACCGGTTCAGCGGGTGGCCTGGCTTCTACGCTGAAAGTGGGTGATATCGTGGTTTCTGACGAAGCGCGCTATCACGATGCTGACGTCACCGCATTCGGCTATGAATTTGGCCAGTTACCGGGCTGCCCGGCCGGTTTTAAAGCCGACCCGGCACTGATTGCGGCGGCGGAATCCTGCATTGCCGAACTCAATTTGAACGCGGTCCGTGGACTGATCGTCAGCGGCGATGCCTTCATTAACGGTTCCGTTGGCCTGGCAAAAATTCAGCATAACTTCCCGCAGGCAATTGCCGTTGAGATGGAAGCAACCGCAATTGCGCACGTGTGTCACAACTTTAACGTGCCGTTTGTTGTCGTTCGCGCTATCTCTGACGTCGCCGATCAGCAGTCCCATCTCAGCTTTGACGAGTTCCTGGTCGTTGCTGCGAAACAGTCAAGCCTGATGGTTGAAACGCTGGTACAGAAACTGGCACATGGCTAAATACATCTCCAGGGCGCTGGTCGCCCTGCTTTTCATACTTCCGGCGTGGCTTTACGCCGCGCCGCGCGTTATTTCGCTTTCCCCAGCCAACACTGAACTGGCCTTCGCCGCCGGTATTACCCCCGTTGGCGTCAGCAGCTATTCAAACTACCCGCCAGAGGCCAAAAATATTGAAGAGGTCTCAACCTGGCAAGGCATGAATCTGGAACGTATTGTGGCGCTCAAACCCGATTTGGTTATTGCCTGGCGTGGAGGGAATGCTGAGCGGCAGGTTAATCAACTGACCGCCCTGGGAATTAAGGTCATCTGGGTCGATGCCGTCACCATCGAGCAGGTCGCTGAGGCATTGCGTCAACTTGCGCCATGGAGTCCCAAGCCTGAACAGGCAAAGCAAGCAGCGCAAACCTTGCTTGATGAGTATGCTTTACTAAAATCTCAGTATGCCAACAAACCCAAAAAACGTGTGTTTCTCCAGTTTGGCGCAAATCCTCTGTTTACCAGTGGAAAAGGTTCCATTCAAAACCAGGTTCTTGAGGTATGTGGTGGAGAAAACATCTTTTCCGGCAGCCGGGTTCCATGGCCGCAGGTCAGCCGCGAACAGGTTCTGGCGCGCGCCCCTCAGGCAATTGTTGCTACCGGCGGTTCAGGCGAAATTCTTAAAATTGAGCAATACTGGGGAAATCAGCTAAAAATTCCGGTTATTACTCTTGATAGTGACTGGTTTGAACGCGCGAGCCCGCGTATTATCCTCGCCGCAAAACAACTCTGTAATGCGCTTTCACAAGTAAATTAGCGCCTGCCCCCACCAGGTTTGTTGTGAGGATGTAAAGATGCTCGTCTATTGGCTGGATATTGTCGGTACCGCGGTATTTGCTATCTCTGGCGTATTGCTTGCCGGAAAACTGCGTATGGACCCCTTCGGCGTTCTGGTCCTGGGCGTGGTAACCGCCGTCGGTGGCGGTACGATCCGAGATATGGCGCTGGATCATGGCCCCGTATTCTGGGTTAAAGATCCCACCGACCTGGTAGTGGCGATGATCACCAGTATGTTGACGATCGTGCTGGTGCGTCAGCCAAGACGCTTACCGAAATGGATCCTTCCGGTGCTGGATGCCGTCGGCCTGGCGGTGTTCGTGGGTATTGGCGTGAATAAAGCGTTTCTCGCCGGAACCGGACCCCTGGTGGCAATTTGTATGGGGGTCATTACCGGCGTCGGCGGCGGAATTATTCGCGACGTGTTAGCGCGTGAAGTGCCGATGATCTTACGTACCGAAATCTACGCTACCGCATGCATCATTGGCGGCATCGTCCACGCCACCGCGTTTTATACCTTTAATGTGTCGCTGGAAAACGCCAGTATGATGGGGATGGTCGTTACCCTGCTGATTCGGCTTGCCGCCATTCGTTGGCATTTGAAATTGCCGACGTTTGCGCTGGATGATAACGGGCGTTGATGTGACGATGCAGAACATGTAGGCCGGATAAGGCGTTTACGCCGCCATCCGGCATATTGCCCGGTGGCACTACGCTTACCGGGCCTACACCGTCAGACCATCGGTATTACAGACAGCAATCAGATGCTGAAAGAGGAACCACACCCGCAGGTGCTTTTGGCGTTCGGGTTAGTCACAACAAAGCGAGAACCTTCCAGACCTTCGGTGTAATCAACCGCACCGCCTACCAGATACTGCAGGCTCATCGGATCAACCACCAGACCAACACCCTGCTTCTCAATGGTCATATCACCATCGTTTACCTGATCATCAAAGGTAAAACCGTACTGGAAACCGCTGCAACCACCGCCGGTGATATACACGCGTAATTTCAGATTTGGGTTATCTTCATCTGCGATCAGGCTTTTTACTTTATTGGCTGCTGCTTCAGTAAATTGCAGTGGCAGCGCTACGTCATCACTCATATTTTGCTCCAAACGACATTGGCAATTGGGCAAATTATAACCCAATGGTTGAGGCCATTATCTAATACCCTGGTATTTCGTTCAAGTATTCTCGCCCGTGGCGGTACTCTGGCTTTTTGCCGCCTGCTCTGCTTCCTGTTTAGCCAGTGTGCGGGCAAGGATAGTCGAGTATAGCGGTTTTCCACCCATAAACTGGGCTAATAGTGTTGCGCCAAGACAGGTAATAATCATTGGCAAAATGAGCTGATAGTTATCCGTCATTTCCAGCACCAGCACAATGCCCGTTAACGGCGCACGCACTGAAGCGGCCAGCAATGCCCCCATCCCGGCAATAGCAAACGTCCCCGCCTCCAGATGATACTGCGGAAACGAGGCTGCTGCAGCCATGCCAAATGCAGTTCCCAGCAATGTGCCTAACGCCAGCATCGGGGCAAATATCCCACCAGGCGCGCCGGATGAGAAGCACAGCAGCGTGGTGAGGACCCTGGCGATAAAGATAAACAGCAGCAGGCCCACGCTGAAATTGCCCGCAGCGGCAATCGGGATCAGGTTAAATCCACCGCCTGCCGCTTCAGGTTGAATCAAACCGAGGATCCCGCACAGGCCGCCGATCACACCGCCCATCAGCACCCATTTTTTAATTTCACCACCGTGAAAGCGTTGAAACATATCCTGGGTACGCAACACCATGGTATTGAACAACGGCCCGACGCAACCAAAAATAATCCCAAGGATGAGGTACAACCACAGCGTATTAACCGGCGCATTGGAGAGTTTCCCGACCTCAATAATCGGAGCCTCGCCGTTGAAAATACGAAACACAATGCTCGACATAATCACGCCAGTAAATACGGCTTTGATCGACACGAGGTTATAACGAAACTGTGGTCGCATCTCTTCAATAATGAACAGAATGCCGGCCAAAGGCGCATTAAACGCAGCCGACAGCCCCGCAGCCGCACCGGTTGCCAGTAAGGTGTGCCGCGCTTCGGCGCTACGCATGCGGAAAATATCCAGCACCATGCGCCCGATATTGCCACCAATTTGCACCGTTGGCCCTTCCCGGCCAAGCACCATTCCGGCGCCCAGCGTTCCCATACCGCCGATAAATTTTACCGGCAGCACACGCCACCAGCGCACTGGGCGGAGCTCTTCCAATGCGCCTTCAATCTCAGGTATCCCCGAACCACCGGCTTCCGGGGCAAATTTACGCACCAGAAAATACCCCACCATCGCCAGCAGTGCAGAAAGAATAAACGCCAAAGGCCATACCAGGACGGCGTGGTCAGCAACCTGTGCCAGCGTGCCAATACGCAGATTTTGCACCCAGGTCACGGCTTTCTCAAACGCCACACCCACTAACCCCGTCACTGTCCCCACCACGGCGGCCATAAAGAGGATCGCCAACGGCGTTTTGTCACGCTCAAGGAGTCGACGGATCTGATCCCTGCGCCGTAAACGCACAATTTGTTGTGCTTCAAAAGAAGGGGTGTCTGTTTTCATCAGATAATCATTAATTGGTAATACAAATACGGAAACGGCATTCTACTCGCACGTTTCGTGAAAATCCCCTGCAAATCGTATTGTTTCAAATACGCAAAACTTTCATAACCTTCTCTGAATAACTAGAATAGCGGGCATTTACTTTTTCTACGAACCAGGACCCCATCCATGAGTAAGTCTGAAAACCTCTACAGCGCAGCACGCGAACTTATCCCCGGCGGCGTTAACTCCCCCGTTCGTGCCTTTACTGGCGTGGGTGGTACTCCGCTGTTTATTGAAAAAGCGGACGGCGCATATCTGTATGATGTCGATGGTAAAGCCTATATCGATTATGTCGGCTCCTGGGGGCCGATGGTGCTGGGTCATAACCACCCGGCAATTCGCAATGCCGTGATTGAAGCGGCAGAGCGCGGTTTAAGCTTCGGCGCGCCGACCGAAATGGAAGTAAAAATGGCGGCGCTGGTCACTGAGTTAGTGCCAACCATGGATATGGTACGTATGGTGAACTCCGGTACCGAAGCCACAATGAGCGCGATCCGTCTGGCGCGTGGTTTCACCGGACGCGATAAGATCATCAAATTTGAAGGTTGCTACCACGGCCATGCTGACTGCCTGCTGGTCAAAGCCGGTTCCGGCGCGTTAACGCTGGGTCAGCCTAACTCCCCAGGGGTTCCGGCAGATTTCGCGAAACATACCCTGACCTGCACCTATAACGATCTTGCCTCAGTACGTGCGGCATTCGAACAGTATCCGCAGGAAATCGCCTGTATTATCGTTGAACCGGTTGCCGGCAACATGAACTGCATTCCGCCACTGCCGGAATTCCTGCCGGGCCTGCGTGCGCTGTGTGATGAGTTTGGCGCACTACTGATCATCGATGAAGTGATGACCGGTTTCCGCGTCGCACTGGCGGGTGCGCAGGATTATTACGGCGTTGTACCGGACCTGACCTGCCTGGGTAAAATTATCGGTGGCGGCATGCCTGTTGGCGCATTTGGCGGCCGTCGTGATGTGATGGATGCCCTGGCCCCAACCGGGCCGGTTTACCAGGCGGGTACGCTGTCCGGTAATCCAATTGCGATGGCGGCAGGATTCGCCTGTCTGAATGAAGTCGCCCAGCCGGGGATTCATGAGACGTTGAACGAACTGACCACGCGCCTGGCAGAAGGCCTGCTGGAAGCCGCTCAGGAAGCAAATATTCCATTGGTGGTTAACCATGTCGGCGGGATGTTCGGGATTTTCTTCACTGACGCAGAAACCGTAACCTGCTATCAGGACGTGATGGCGTGCGATGTTGAGCGCTTCAAGCGTTTCTTCCACATGATGCTGGATGAAGGCGTTTACCTGGCGCCGTCTGCCTTTGAAGCAGGCTTTATGTCTGTCGCGCACAGCGAAGAAGATATCAATAACACCATCGACGCCGCACGCCGAGTGTTTGCGAAGTTGTAAAAAAGAGAACGGGCAGAAATGTAGGCCGGGTAAGGCGAAGCGCCGCCACCAGGCTTTTTTATTGCCGGATGGCGACGCAAAGCGTCTTATCCGGCCTACATGAAAGGGGACAGCCTCAGCGACTCTGTTTTCTCAGCAGATAGATAAAGTACGGCGCGCCAATAAACGTTGAAAGCAGTCCCGCTGGGATCTGATACGGAAACAGCACCATACGCCCGCACCAGTCGGCAAACACCAGCAACACGCCCCCCGCCAGCGCGGATATCACCATATGCGGCATCGTACGTCGAAAACCTAACATCCGTGCAATATGCGGCGCCATCAGCCCTACAAAGCTCAACGGACCGATTGTCATGGTCGCCGTAGCGGTCAGACCCGCAGCCAACATCAGTAAGCCAACACGCGACGGCGTTAATGCCATACCGACAGCCCGTGCAGTGTCCCCTCCTAACGGTAGAATCGTCAGCCAGCGGCGACACAACGGCGTTATCGCCAGCAGAATAATCATTACAATGCCGGTACGTAAAACCTGTTCGTTGGAGGCGTTATAAGTCGAGCCGGACATCCAGGTCAGAATGCCCGCCATGCGAGGATCGCCGCTGGCTTGCAGCATCATCAGCAGCATAGTAAATGCCGTACTGAGCGCCATCCCCGCCAACAGCATCCTGTGCGGCGAAAAACCACCTCGCCCGGCGGCAATCATAATAATAAGTAAGGTGACCGCTGCCCCGAGGCTCCCGGCGGGCAACAGCCAGCCAAAGGCATTGCCGGGGACCAGAAACAACATGAGCACGACACCGAAGGCCGCGCCGGAACTAATGCCCAACACTTCCGGGCTGGCCATCGGATTACCGGTCAAACGCTGAATAATACAACCCGCCACAGCCAGCATTACGCCAGCCACCAGTGCAGCCAGGATACGCGGCCAGCGCCAGGGCATCAGTTCATCCAGCATTGTGCCACTGGCCCAGCTCCAGCCGTGAGCATCACGGCCCAACGACAGCGCGACCACAACCGTCAGCAACAATATTGCGCCCCCAGCCAGCGCGAACATCAGCACGTGCTGGCGCTCAGCGGCGACACGGTTGCTGGCATTCATATCCGGCGTACTTATGCTCTTCAGACGCGGCAGCAACCACAGCAGTAGCGGTGCGCCAATCAGCGCCGTCACCGATCCCGTGGAGACTTCCATCCAGACGCGAGTGAGCCACAAAATAATTTGATCGGAGAGCCAGAGGATCAGCGCGCCAATGAGCGGGGCCAGCAGCAGACGCGCCAGCAAACGCCGCGCGCCGAGCATTTTCGCCAGCAGCGGCGCAAACAGGCCAATAAAGCCGATAATCCCGACGGCGTTAACCAGCAAGGCGCTGAGAACAATCGCCAATGACAAGGCCGCCAGACGCGACAATGACAGCGCCAGTCCGAGATTACGCGCCACGCCGTCATCCAGTCCCATCAGCGTCATTGGGCGTAATAGTAGCAGCGTCAACATCACGCCCCCCACCAGTTGCGGCCACAGTCTTTGCACCCCGCTCCAGTCGGTTTGCGTTAGCGTGCCGCTGCTCCATAAAAACATGGTTTGCAGTTGATCGTGATGGAAGATAACCATCAACTGGTTAATCGCCCCGCAGTACAGGCTGACCACCAGCCCGGCAAGGATTAACGTCACCGGAGAAAGACGCTTGCCCCAGGCGACGCCAAACACCAGCGCCCCAACAATACAAGCCCCTGCCAGCGCCGCAAACTGCGTGGTAAGCGCACCGGGAATAACCCACAGCGTAGTCACCGTGATGCCAAGTTGCGCACCGGTCGCGACGCCCAGCGTGGTTGGCTCTGCCAGCGGGTTACGCAGCACCTGCTGAAACAAGACGCCGACCAGCCCCAGCCCGGCGCCAACCAGTAGTGAAATCGCCAGCCTCGGCAGCAGACTGTAGTGGAAAACCATCTGCTCAATGAGATCAATATTCGGTGACCTGATAGCCTGTTGCCACTGGCTACGCGGTAGAGCAGCGGAAAAGTTAAACCAGGTCAACCAGCAGGCAGCCACAAACAGAACCGCCAGCAGCAGGGTCGGGAATAGTGCAATTCTTTTACTCACGCTTTGCCCCCCAGCGCATTATCAAGAATGCGCGCGAAGTGCATAGCCGATAGCGTGGCGCCATAGAACCAGACGGCAGGGACGCGCTGAAAACGTCCGCTGCGGACAAACGGCATCGCCTGCCACAACGGTGTAGACATCAGCGTTTGCATATCCTTGTTGTTACCGTGATCGAAGCACAGCACATCGACATCTTTGTAGGCGGCAAGCCGATCAATCCCTACCGCGGTGCTGCCCCAAAAGTTGGTTTCACCCTGCCAGGCGTTGCGGATCCCGTACTCATCCAGCACCTCCTGAAACAAGCAGTTAGGCCCAAACACCAGCATATGGCGAGGATCGAGCAAAGTTATCAGCAGTAATGGCCGCGAGCCTCGCTGAACAAAGCGCGGTTTCAGGCTGGCAATCACGTGTTCGTACTGCGCCAGATGACGTTCGGCAGCGGTCTGCAGATTCAGCAACTGCGCCAGTTCTTGCAACGACTGACGCGCAACCGCCAACGGCTTTTTGCCATCACTGAAGTTAAAGCCACGACCCGGCGCAATACGTGCAAGCTTCTCAGGTGCAGGACCGTAACCTGCCGACCAGACCATAAATGAGGGTTTCATTTCGGTCAGCAGTTCGAGATTAGGTTCAGTTCGTAATCCGACATCGATGACGGAGTCCGGCAGCGCGGGTTCGTTGACCCACAGTTTGTAGTTTGGAACATCCGCGACGCCGTAAGGTGCAACACCCAACGCCAGCAGCAGCTCAACCGGAAGCCATTCCAGCGCCACTATACGCTGTGGATCAACCGCCGCCGCACGGGCTGTATTCATTTGCCACAGTAGCGGCGACAACGCCATTGCCGTTAGCAGCCGTCGACGGGAAAGATGAGGTAATCCAATCATTAATAGACAAAACTCACGGGTGCGGCACCGGCCGGATGCGGCAAAATGCCCATCGGGATACCGTAAATCAGTTCCAGGGTTTCACTACGCATCAGTTCCGCGGGGGTTCCCTGTGCAATCATTTCACCGCCGCGCAGCGCGACCAGGTAATCACAGTAGCGGGCCGCCATATTGATATCATGCAGTACGGCGATCACCGTCAACCCACGCTGTTGGCTCAAGCGATGCACCAGCGCCAGCACGTCAACCTGATGCGCAATATCCAGCGCCGAGGTCGGTTCGTCAAGCAGCAGGCAACGGCTGTCTTGTGCTACCAGCATGGCGATCCACGCACGCTGACGCTCGCCGCCAGACAAGCTATCCACCAGGCGATGCGCCAGCGGTTTGAGCCCAACAAGCGTAATTGCCTCTTCCACTTTCTCTCTGTCGGCCACGCCAAAACGTCCCAGCGCGCCATGCCAGGGATAACGACCAATCGCTACCAGCTCACGTACCGTCATCCCTTCGGCCTGCGGTAACTGCTGGGGTAAATAGGCAACCTTACGGGCAAACGCTTTGCTGCCCCAGCTCTCCAGCGGCTGCTCATCAAGCAGGATTTCACCTTCTGACGGCGGCTGATGGCGCCCCAGCATTTTCAATAAGGTGGATTTACCGGAGCCGTTGTGGCCGATAAGCCCCGTCACTTTACCCACGGGAAAGGTTAACGAGAGAGGATGCAAAAGCGTGCGGCCAGGCACACGGAAGGAGACATTCTTCAACGCAAACGTCGTGTCGGGATGGGATCTGTTTTCCTGCATAGCGGCCAACTTGTAAATCGGGCACGCAAAGCGTGCCCAAAGAGAAATTAGAAACGGAAGGTTGCTGTTGCAACGACCTGACGTTCCGCGCCCCAGAAGCAGCCATAGGTTTGGAAGCAACTAGAAACGTATTCACGGTCCAGCAGATTGGTAACGTTGACGGCAACACTAGAGCCAGCCATACCAAAACGCGCTAAATCGTATTTAACAACCGCATCCATTACAGCAGCACTTCCCACTTTAAAGGTGTTTGCAGGATCGCCATAGCTAGAACCGATAAAACGTCCACCGGTTCCCAGTGTCAGTCCCGACAGAACGCCTTCGTTAAAGGTATAATCGCCCCAGAGTGATGCCATATGTTCAGGAACTTGTTCTACGTTGTTCCCTTTGAGATTGGTATCCTTGGTATACTCCGCATCAGTGTAAGTATATGAAGCTGTAACATTGATATTGGCATTCAAGGCCGCTTTAGCTTCAAATTCAAAGCCCTGAGAACGTACTTCGCCTGACGGAACTTGCAGATTCGAGTTGGTCGGATCGGTTGTCAGCGTATTCGTCTTCGTCAAATGATATGCCGCAGCCGTAATCACCACCGGCAGATCTTTCGGCACATATTTTACACCTGCTTCATATTGTTCACCCTTAGATGGCGCAAAAGCCATGCGTGGAGTGCTGTAGAGATCGAATGCGTTTGGTTCAAATGACTGGCTATAGCTAACGTACGGAGAAATACCATTATCAAACAGGTAGTTTACACCGCCACGCCATGTGAACTGATGATCGTTACGCTCAATATAACCCGCTTGCGGCGTGGTTGAATTCTGGCGAATTGTCGTTGCTTGCTGTGACCAGTCATAACGACCACCCAGCGTAAAGACCCACTTATCCCATTCCGCCTGATCCTGGATATAGATACCGGTTTGTTTGGTTTCGTTCATCTGATAAGGCTCGGTAGAGTCGAAAGCAAAATCATCCAGAATCTGTGGGTTATAAAGATCCAGAACAGGAGCTGTACCAAATTTAGCATTGATATCATTACGCATACGCATGAAGTCAATACCAGTCAGCAACGTATGCTCCACCGTTCCCGTCGCGAAATTGCTCTGTAGCTGGGTATCAACACTGAAGTTCTGCAAACGTTCATCATCGACAACAGTGCCACGGCCAAGATAGTGATCGCGCTGATCGACCGGAATTGCCTGGCAAGGCGCATTAAACGTATTTGTTGTACAGATACCCGTGCCGTACACGCTCTGCTGCGACGTTTTCATTTCAGCAAAACGTAAATTCTGCCGGACGGTGAAAGTGTCATTAAAGCCGTGTTCAAAGCTGTATCCCACCATTTTCTGATTGCGGGAATAAGTATTATTTGAAGCACCTTCATTAAAATCTGTCGGCAGACGCTTGCCGTTAGGTAGCGGTTCAACCGTACCCTCCTTCGGCAACCAACCGTAGTAACCCGTTTCGGGTTCATTCTGGAAATAGGAGAGGAATGTAAAGTTGGTCTTGTCGTCAGGACGCCATGAGAAGGACGGAGCAACGGTATAACGCTGTGATTCAGAACCCTGCTGTTGCTCATTTTTGGAACGAGCCAGCCCGGTTAAACGGTAAGAGAATTCACCGTTATCATCTAATGCGTCACTAAAATCAAACCCAGTCTGGAACAGATTATCTGTTCCCATTTTGAACTGAACTTCTTTTAGCGGCTCGGTGGTTGGACGTTTACTAACCATCGAAATAATCCCACCAGGGTTACTCTTACCGTACAACACGGAAGTTGGTCCACGCATCAACTCAACACGCTCCAGCATGTAAGGATCGATAACCGCGTCGTTATAGAAGTTTCCTTGTAGTTTCAGACCATCCAGATAGTTGTTCTGGCTTAAACCGACAGAGGTAAAACCACGGATGCTGACAAAATCGTAGGTATTCGAAGCACCACGGTTACTGACCACAACGCCCGGGGTATAACCCAGTGCTTCCTTTACGGAACGAGACTGATGGATCTGCATCTCTTCACGCGTCACAACCGAAACAGACTGCGGGGTCTTTTCGATAGGCGTATCAGTCTTGGTGGCGGTGGCGGAACGCTTCGCGGCAATCGTCGGCGAAGGCCCCCATGCGCTTTCTTGTGCGGCAGGTGCTGCGGTTACGGTGATTGTTTCTTCTTTCGGTTGAACCGCCGCCTGTGCATACACAGACATGCCGCTAACCGCTGTGGCTACCACGACTGCAATTTTGCGCAGTGAGGAGTTTGGCTGAGCAGTTTTAAGACGCGCCATTGGTATATCTCTGATGAAAGTGAATGATAACGTAAACGAGAATTATTATTATAACGGCAGCATAATATTCGAAACACTGGCGAGATAGCAAGCGATACGCACCCCTACTAAAACTAAGGGGTTAAGAAATAACCAGATGAAAAGAAAGGGTTAATAAATTAGGCTGGAATGTTAGAACGCTGGCGACCCGCCGAAACGGGCCACAAGAAATTAGCGGTAAAAAACTTCAAAAGTAGCTACGGCGTCCACTTTCCCGGCTTTGACATTGCCAGTTTTGGCATAGCGTGCCTTCAGCGGAATTTCTGCCACTTCGTTAGCGCTGGTGCTGCTCACAGCGGTATAGGTTTGATCAAAACTCAGCACATTATTGTTCGCGTCCAGAATCTGGATACCGACACCGCTGGCAGAGCTGTCTCCATTGGTGATAGCCAAAATATTGCCATCCGTAACGCCTGTTGAACCAGCACTGTCGAACTGATAGTCGATTTGCGTACCTGCCCGACAATCAGCAATCTCGATTTTAAAACTATTGTCAGTAAGTACTTCTGAAAATTGACTGTCAAAGTTATCGACATTAATCGTCTTCAGCGGCACGTAGATATTTTTATCTTCCAGATTACAGGTATTGGTCTGGATATGAATACTGGTGGGAGATACCACTATCTGAGCAATCACATCATTACCCCACTTCTCTTCTGCCGTCAGCCTGGAGGTATCAAGATAACCATCCTCAACGTCGCCCGTCACAACCAACTGCATTGACGCATGGTACTTCGTATGAATAGTGCTCGATCCGCTCGAACCATAGCTATAAAAATGCATGGGAGTGACGATATCATCAGAGGTAAAGGTAGACATTCGTTCTTCCGCTTCCGCCATACGGATACCTATACCTGGCACGCCAGTCTGATAAACGCCTTCCAGCACTTCATTGCGGGCATCGGCATCCGTTAACATCACGTAGCCTTTGTATTTGTTGCCACTATTCCGGCAATTCATATCAATTTGACCGCTCTCAATGCTTCCCTCATAAATAATCGTACCAACTGGTGTATCAGGCTCCACCGTTATGCTTGCCGGAAGTTGAAAGATCAGTGCGCTATTTTCCGGGAGGGTTCCGGTACATGTGGTGGCATAAACAGGAGCTGCCGCTCCCGCTAAAATCAATATGATCAAAATAGCCCTGAAAATATTTTGATTCCTTTTACTCATATCTGACAAATTCCATATTTATAAGTCATCTTCAGTTATTGGCAATTAACCGTAGCAGTGAAAATTCCCGCACCCGCGTTCTCAGGCACGCTTACGCTACCCGTGCATTTCGTTTGTGCGGTATTTCCCCATTGCGCCTCAATGCGCTGTGTTCCTTTTAGCCCCGTGACATACACTTCACCGTCGTCACCTACGATCGATGTCGTACCGTCCATACTCAACACCGCGCCAAAAGGAACTACGCTCTGACCATGTTTTAAGGTAAGTAATGCACGCTTGCCTGAACGCGCCGTGAAGTCAACTTTCACGACTGCCCCTTTTGTCGGGGTCGTATCCAGAGAAGCATCCTTAATATCAATATCGTCACGTCCCTGGGTATTCACAGTAATAGTATTACGGCGATAATTGGTTAAAGTCGGCACAATGGCATTGCCCCAATAATCGGTGTAAACCCCCAAAGAATTTTGTATTTTTACATTATCGCCATTGGTAATGTGCACAATGGCAAAGGCATCCTGTATGGATTGACCAAGCGTGATTCCCTGCGAATGTGCGACAACGGAACCCTGCGCGCTATAGCCCCACTGCTTACTGTCCTTTTGATAACTGTAATTGGTGCTGAACTCGCCAGCCGATGTCCGATACCGGGAAGAGAGATAGGCACCATAACCGACATCGTTATCGGTGTAGGTTTGCTGGAGGTTGTAATTTAAATTGTTATTTTCCAGCAGCGTTCCGCTGACACCGACCTGATGCGAGCTATTACCATTTTTGGAACTCGTCAGGTTATATGTTCCCCAGGCGTTCGCCAGCCACCGCGAAAGAGGGATGTTAATTGAAACAGAAAACAGCTGATCGTTAGTGGTTGATGGCGTTTTTGTCATGCTGTAATTCAGCGACCAGTTAATGCCCTGCCAACTGCGGCTGTAACCCAGACTGACGCTGCGTTCATGACCATCCATGCCCCAGTAATCTTGCTGATAAGCATTGGCATATACCGATCCCCAACTCTGTAACGACTGAGAAAGATTAAGTTGCAGGCGGCTGCGACGGTTATAGCTATCGCGATAGCTATAGATGCTGTCATCGTCGTAGCTGTTATTACGCTGATCGAGAGCCTCCTGAAAGGTATAAAACCCGGAGGTGGAATAACGATAGCTGGCCAGCGTGACCGTGGTATTGGTTAACGGAAAATCTTTTGCGTACTGCGCGCGCCACGACTGGCCATTCGCATCCGCGCGTTCGTCGTCAAACGCGGTTCTCGCCGCCGTCAGATCCATCGACAGCGAACCAAAATCGCGTAAATCGGCTCCGATGCCGGCCAGTCCGGCGCGATATATCGACGCGCCCTGCAGACCGCCGTAAGCGGTAATTCCGAAAGGTAAGCCATAAATTGCCGTAGCCTGGCTGAATTCCGGCTCCTCGCCGTTATCAACATCGCGATATTTCCCAGCCGCCAGGCTGTACTTCAGCGCGCCTTCACGTTGCATAATCGGCACCGAGGAGCTGGCCTGAATAAAGCTGCGCTCTGTACCGTCGGCCTCCGTCACGGTGACTTCCAGATCCGCTCCTGCCGTCACCTGCGTTAAATCACGAATTTCAAACGGGCCAGGCGAGACGTTGGTCTGGTAGATGGTGTAACCGTTTTGCTTAATGGTGACTTTGGCATCGCTATTAGCAATCCCACGAACGACCGGGGCAAAGCCCTGTAATCCACTGGGCTGCATACTGGTATCTGTCTCCAGCTTAACGCCCGTCATCTGCACGCTATCGAACAGTTCGCCGTTAGTGTAGGTTTGCCCTATCTGAAGCTGGCTACGCAATGCTTTGACATCGCGTCCAAGCGTCGTATTAATAGATTGCCAACCATTATCACTCCCCCAATTGCTGGTGTTACGCAAACGCCAGGGGCCGATATTCATCCCTGAATTCAAACTTGCCCAGTTCGAAGCATTATTTTGACCTCTGGATTGTTGGTGCGATCCCGAAATATAGTAACTGGTCCACAGAGCCGGAATGCCGTCATCCCAGAAAGTGGGATTGCTTTCGCCCGAAATTTTGCGGTCGCGGTAGATCTGCGGAATACGTAATTGCAGCACCTGTGTTTCCGGACTGAAGTCATAGCGTCCATCCGAGATATATTCGCTAATATCACCCAGCAACGTATCTTCGTTAACATTATTTAATGCCGGAACCGTATCAACTTTAACGCCCAGTTCGCGCAGCTCCGCTTTGGTAAATTGCGGAATCAGTTTGCTGTTATCTTTTGAAAGGAGGTAATTTAAATTTCGTTTATCAATGCGATCCTGATCCCAAACAATCGACGTTAAATAACGTCCGGGGGATAAACCATTATGCTGTAAAAAAGCTTCAAGCGCCCCGGTATTCTCAAGTGGGGTTCCCGTTTCCAGTACACTGAGATTGAAATAATCATCAGCACAAACGGAACCACTCGCAGTCAATATCGCGAATGTCAGCGTATTGAGAGCAAAAAGTCGGGCAACACGATGCGAAGGCATAAATATCCCACACAACTCATCAATAGCTGATTTACAGCGACTGTTTACGCTGTTCGGTTTCGGAGCCAAAATCATTAATAGCGGTCCAGATAACGTCCCCTTTTACTGCAGATGGCAGCGGAAAACGCTGCTCACCAAATGGAGCGACCATCATGGTTAATGCCGAGGGGGAATGTTGCTCCGATGCAGCCTTAACCACTTTCCCCGCAACCGTCAACTGTCCAAAGGTGATGTAGAAGGGCGTTGGGTTTTTTACTACTAACTGGTTTTGATTGCGGTTAAATTGCAACGATCGCCAGGCTGTTTGCGCTTCGCTTTCTTTTAGCGAAACCGGGCGGTAGAACAGCTTTAACCTGGTCTTAATTGCAAATTGCAGCGTGTTCTTATCATGTAACTCTTCGGGGATCGCAGAAACAGATTTGATATTAGCCATAAATAATGACTCACGATCCTGAGGTAGCGCCGATTTATTTCCGGTATAAACCACGTGTAGCAGCGTCTGGCGGTTTTCGTCCAATTTATAAATTGGTGGCGTCATAATAAATGGCGCTTTACTGTCATCAATAGTACTAACCCAGCTCTGCACGAGATAACGTTTATCATTATCTTTGTTTTTTAATGCAATCTGAACTTCAGATTGGTTTGCCGGATATATAATTCGTGTGCCACCCACCACCACGCCCGCTTGAGTCGAATTTAATCCCGAGGTTAATATAAGTATTAATGCTGTGATAAGTCGCTTCATCTTTCCATTCCATTGAAATACTGGCCCTGCCTGGGCCAGGTTTATGATGATTAACGATAAAGCAGAGTATAGGTCGCTTGTGCGGTATAATCACCGGTAGTTGGTAAAGTGCTACCAACCTGGATAACCTCAGCTTTATAATTAAAAACCACGCTGCCACCATTAGCCTTGTTCAATACCGCTTCAGGATCTGAGCCATCAAATTTCACGTAGTTGCTGCTTCCTTCTGGAAGAATACGTACCCCGAGGTTCTGCGCAGTTCCTGTCGCCTGCAAGACTTCATCGTCGTATCCGGCAATACGTGTCCCATCAAATTTGATATTGAGGTTACCAATCGCTGAATCACATTCAGTCAGCGTAATTACAACAGGTTGTGAATCTCCCACTTTCTTATCTGCACCAAATGCAGTTTGTGAAAGATTGTTAAACGTCACAGTACCGTTTGTCGCCGTACCGTTTACATCCACTTTGCAACTATCGGGAAGAATCTTCCCATTGAATGTTATGGTTCCGGTATCAACAGCTAACGCAGGAACTGCGGTGCCAGCCAGTATGCTGCTGACAAACAACGAGGTGAGAATTTTTTTGCACATAACGCATTCCTTACATATGTCGACAAAAATTAACAAAGAAAAGTTAACAGGGAAATAGAGATGGGCTGGAGATGCGCTGTAGACCTGTATGTAACATACAACAGCAGATATATAATATATCGTTATCAACTCATTCAATTAAAAGCATTCCCTTGCGTCATTAATTCTACGCGCCACGATATGTAAAAGCTAACCTATGAATTTATAAAAACTATAAAAAAACAGGTTTAACATCTTGTTTTTCATATTAAATAGCGTAAAAATGATATTTTCTTAATTCTGAATTAAGTTAACATCGAAATATTCACAAAGAAAATAATCAAGAATTAAATATGCAATTGATAAATAAAAATAAATAAAAAACCGACAAAAAAACCGAGTGAAATTAACCAACAGCAAATACATACAAAAAAATAATATAATAATTTTATGAGCAGACGTAATCAGAGTTCAAAAGGGAAATGACCAGAAAGGGATGTGTAATAACGGCAGGATGGAGCCTCCCCCACACCAGCGGTGATTAACACAGCGCTGATGCGGGGGAGAACAGCTAAATCAGATATCAGTTACTACCAAACATATCTTTGATCCAACCTGCTACACCATCGCTGTCTTTCTTCTCCTGCTGGGCTGGCTGCTGCTGTTGAGGCTGTTGCTGCTGCGGCTGTTGAGAAGATTGATCGAACGGATTACCCGATTGCTGCTGCATCTCACCTTGCTGACACAACGAATCCGGATCGGTGGTCCACACGGGCAGCGTACGCATACCACCACTGCACACGAAGTTACCGTCGTAATCTACGCCCATATCAACAACATCTTCCGGCGGCGTCAGCACCAGCGGTGTTGGTGTCTGGTTCGCCAGATAACGCTGATAAATCGACATTGCGCCGCTGGCACCGTACAACTTGGTTGGCTGGTTGTTATCGCGGCCTACCCAGGTAATCGTCACCTGGCTGCCGTCGATCCCGGCAAACCAGGTATCCACATTGTTGTTGGTGGTCCCGGTTTTCCCTGCCAGATGCAGCCCCGGATACTTCGCGCCAAGCTGGCGACCCGTACCGCGTTGAACCACCTGTTGCATGGTCCACAACGTCATATATGCCGCTTGAGCAGGCACTGCGCGCTCTGCCTGCGGGAAGCTTTGATACAGCACGGTCCCATCTTCAGCAATCACCGAACGCAGTGCTGATAATGGCGCACGATTACCCCCGCTGGCGATGGTCTGGAACGCCTGCGCCACTTCAATTGGCGTCAGGTTCAACGCCCCCAGCAGCATCGCCGGAACCGGATTGAGCTGATCTTTCGGGGCGCCCAGTTTCGTCCAGGTCTCGGTAACCGCGGGCAGACCCAGCGCCATCCCCAGATTGACGGTCGGGACGTTCATTGAACGCGTTAATGCATCCACCAGCATCACTTTACCGCTTTCGCTATAGCGACGGTCATCGTTCTGCGGTGACCACACCTGGCCGTTCGGCTGGCGCAGCGCAATCGGCGCATCGGCGATCCAGGTATTCAGGCGATACAGCTTCGGCTGGCTCAGCGCCGTCAGATAGGTTGCCGGTTTTGCCAGAGAACCAATCGAACGACGCGCCTGCATCGCACGGTTATAGCCCGCAAACTGCGGCTCTGCGCCGCCGACCATAGCACGAACCTCGCCGCTAAAGCGGTCAACGACCACAATCGCGGTTTCCAGGTCGCTCAGCTTGCGCTGTTTCTTCAGCACAGGAATGCCTTCCACCGCCGCTTTTTCTGCGGCGTCCTGCGCCACGGAATCAAAGGTGGTGAAAATTTTCACACCGGAGAGATCTTTGACCTTATCGCCCAGCTTCGCCTGTAGCTCCTGGCGTACCATCTGCATAAACGCTGGCTGTGGTGAAATCACCCCGCCACGCGGCTGCACGCCTAACGGGCGCGCACTCAGCATGTCATACAGATCCTGATCGATAATCTGCTGCTGTTGCAGCAGGCGCAGCACCAGATTACGACGCTCCAGCGCCAGCTTCGGATTACGCCATGGGTTGTAGATTGACGCGCCTTTCACCATTCCCACCAGCAGCGCCTGCTGGTCAAGACTCAACTCCTCTACCGGACGACCAAAATAATACAGGCTCGCCAGCGGGAAGCCGCGAATTTCATTATCGCCGCTTTGACCGAGATAGACTTCGTTCATGTACAGCTCAAGAATGCGGTCTTTGCTGTAACGCGCGTCCATCAACAGCGCCATATAGGCTTCGTTGGCCTTACGCCAGTAGGAACGTTCACTGGAGAGGAACAGGTTTTTCACCAGTTGCTGAGTCAGCGTACTCGCCCCCTGCACCGTGCGACCGGCCGTCAGGTTAGCCAGCACCGCACGACCAATCGAGTAGAGGCTGACGCCATCATGCTCATAGAAGTGACGGTCTTCGGTTGCCAGCAGCGTATCAACCAGCAAATCCGGGAAGCCGCTGCGTGGAACGAACAGGCGCTGCTCACCGTTAGGGGAAGAGAGCATGGTAATCAGGCGTGGATCGAGACGGAAGAAACCGAACTGGCGGTTGTTATCCATATTCTCGATGGTGTCCAGATGATCGCCGTCAAAGGTCAGACGCGCGCGCACCTGCCCTTCTTTACTGTCCGGGAAGTCAAACGGACGACGAATCATCTCAATGCTTTTCGCCTGCACGGTGAATTCGCCCGGGCGCGTCATTTTCGTTACCTGACGGTACTGTGTCGCCTCCAGCAGTTTCACCATCTCGTTCTTGCCGATCGGCATTTCTGGCTCAAGGTTAACCATGCGGCCATATACTGCCGCAGGCAGTTGCCAGACTTTACCGTCGATACGGCTACGGATTTTTTGGTCCAGATACACGCCATATATCGCGATCAGCACCAAAAAGACGATCGACAGTTTTACCAGCAGCCAGAACCAGCCGCGCTTACCACGAGGCTTACGCCCTTTGCCTTTACCCTTACGCGGCATCGGTTCTTCATCCTCATAGTCATCATCATAATCATCGTCATACTCATCATCTCTGAGTTGACGACGGCTCACCTTTTGTTTCACCGGACGTGAGGGTTTCCCTTTACGTCCAATTGGCTCGCGGTCATTCCCCGCCATGCTTTTTCTCCGCAACATTCAGGCGCAAAGGCCCGATTCTCTGTTCTTCCGTCAGGCGACAGAAGAAGAAATCTCTCAATTTTCAGCTGTATTTATGCCGGATGGCGGCGTAAAACGCCTTATCCGGCCTACGTTCGCCCTGATAAGCGCAGCGCCATTAGGCAACCACGCATACAGCTATGAATACTTTTTGGTGCGCCGCGTTGGCGCGGTATTCGCCGGATCGTCCGGCCAGACGTGCTTGGGATAACGCCCTTTCATCTCTTTTTGTACCTCACGGTACGATCCTTTCCAGAATGCGCTCAGATCGCTCGTTACCTGCAGCGGTCGCTGGGCCGGAGACAGCAGTTCCAGCACCAACGGCACACGCCCCCCGGCGATGGTTGGCGTATTCGCTTCGCCAAACATTTCCTGCATCCGAACGGCCAATACCGGAGGGTTATCCTCGTGATAGCGAATGGCTATCCGGCTTCCCGTCGGCACAGTGTAATGCGCAGGAAGCTCACTATCCAGACGTTGCAGCATCGACCAGTCCAGCAAACCGCGCAATGCCTGGCCCACATTTACTGCTTTGAGCGCACGTAAAGAGTGCACACCGCTCATGTGCGGCAGCAGCCAGGTCTCCAGCGTCGCCAGCAGAGAATCCTCATCTACCGCAGGCCAGTCGTACTCAGGTAACCAGTTTGCCGCACACTGCAAACGCAGCCGAAACTGCTCGGCCTCCGGCGTCCAGTTGAGCACACTTAACCCTTTATCGCGAATACCATTCAGCATCGCCTGATGCAACTCATCTTCCGAGAGCCTGGCCAGTGGCTGCACTTTTAGCGTCAACTGGCCTATCCGCGTGCGGCGCAGTGCTTTTAACGTTCCCTGGGCTTCATCCCATTCGATGGTGTCGGACTGTTGCAGCAGTTCAGGACACGTCTGCATCAACGCTTCAATATCCAGCGGCAACGCTAACAAAATACGCGCATCCGGTGACGCGCTGCCTTGCAGTAACAGCGGCGCTATCAGCCACTCATGGCGTCCCAGGGCGTCATCGGCATCCAGCATCGCGCCCATGCCGTTGGCCAGTTGATAGCGTCCTTCTTGTCCACGTCGACGCGCGATCCGATCGGCAAACGCCTGCGCCAGCAACGAGGGGAGCAGCGCGCTATCGGGCTGCCCGCTGCGAACGTTAAGCCGTTTCAGCAATTGCTGGCTGCGCTGCTGCCAGGCGGGCTGATTTCGTGAAAACGCGACAGCCAAATCGGTGCTGCCCCCGCGCGGCGGCTCTTCCAGAATTGCTGCCAGTTTTGCCGCCGATGCGGCTTCATCGTCATTGTTGGTGCTAACCAGCATAGCCGCTAAACGGGGATCGTTACCCAACGCCGCCATTTTCTGCCCCGTGGCGCTGAGTCTGTCGCCCTCCAGCGCGCCCAGCATCTGTAACAAACGCGTTGCCGCCTGCAGGTTGATAGCGGGTGGCGTATCCAGCCAGTTCAACTGTGCGGGATCGGTGCATCCCCATTGCAGCAGCTCCATCAGCAGCCCGGACAGATCGCTCTGTAATATCTCAGGCTCTCCCTGTGTCGCCGCTCTTTCCGCCTGCTCTTTAGCAAGCAAATGTAGGCAGATACCTGGCTCCAGACGCCCGGCGCGTCCGGCACGCTGGGTCATTGAGGCCTGGCTGATACGTTGGGTAATCAGTCGCGTCAAACCGGTGCGTGCATCATAACGCGCCACGCGCTCCTGGGCGCAGTCCACCACCAACCGGATCCCTTCAATCGTTAAGCTGGTTTCGGCAATATTGGTCGCCAGCACCACTTTGCGCTTACCTTGCGGCGCAGGCAAAATCGCCTGACGCTGCTCAGCCAGCGTCAACGCGCCGTATAACGGACATAACACAACATCGCCGCCCACACGCGACGCCAGCTGTTCCTGCACGCGCAGGATTTCCCCTACGCCCGGTAAAAACAGTAGCAGCGACCCGCTTTCGTGGCGCAGGAGTTCCACCGTCGCTATCGCCACCGCTTCATCAAAACGCAGATGCGCCGCCAACGGCTGGTAGCGCCGTTCAACAGGAAACGCGCGACCTTCAGAAACAAGGGTAGGCGCTTCAGGCAACAGCTGCTGCAAACGCCCGTTGTCCAGTGTGGCTGACATAATCAGCAGCTTTAAATCGTCCCGCAGGCCTTGCTGTACGTCCAACAGCAGCGCCAGTGCCAGATCCGCCTGCAGGCTGCGCTCGTGAAATTCGTCGAGGATCACCAGCCCAACGCCCGCCAGTTCAGGATCGCGCTGGATCATGCGCGTCAGGACGCCCTCCGTCACCACTTCAAGCCGGGTTTGCGGCCCCACGCAGCTTTGCGCACGCATGCGATAGCCCACGGTTTCGCCGGGCTTTTCGTTCAGCGACTCCGCCAGTCGTTGTGCCACATTGCGAGCCGCCAGGCGACGCGGCTCCAGCAGGATAATGCGCCCCGATATCCCCTGATGCGCCAGAAGCTGTAGCGGCAGCCAGGTCGATTTCCCGGCACCGGTCGGCGCGGTCAGCAGGACCTGCGGTGAAGCATCAAGGGCAGTAAGCAGTTCAGGCACTATGGCGGCAACGGGCAACGACGTCACAAATGACTCCAGAGGGTTAACATTCTTCGCGCTGCATTGTAGCATCGCGTTAATTCATAACCGAGTATCCATCATGTCTGAGCCAAAACGGCTGTTCTTTGCCATTGAATTGCCTGCTGAGGTTCGGGAGCAGCTCATCCACTGGCGAGCCGCACAATTTCCACCGGAAGCGGGCCGCCCGGTCGCCGCAGACAATCTGCACCTGACGCTGGCTTTTTTAGGGGATGTGAGTGCCGAGAAACAGAAGGCGCTATCACAACTGGCTGGACGCATTCGCCAGCCAGGTTTTACGCTCAAACTGGATGATGCCGGGCAATGGCTGCGTTCGCGGGTCATATGGTTGGGAATGCGCCAGCCGCCACGCGGGTTATTGCAACTGGCCAATATGCTGCGAGCACAGGCCGCACGCAACGGATGCTACCAAAACCCACAGCCCTTTCACCCGCATATCACGCTCTTGCGCGATGCCAGCCATGCAGTCGCCATCCCGCCCCCCGGTTTTTGCTGGTCATTTCCGGTTACGGAGTTTGCGCTTTATGCCTCGTCATTTGAGCGAGGACGCACTCGCTATTCAATCTTGCAACGCTGGGTGCTGAGCAAATAATCAAGGGTATTATTCATGCAATTTTCTCCCCCTTTACAACGCGCTACGCTAATTCAGCGCTATAAACGTTTTTTAGCGGATGTGATCACACCTGATGGCACAACCTTGACGCTACACTGCCCAAATACCGGCGCGATGACCGGATGCGCAACCCCTGGGGATACCGTCTGGTATTCAACATCAGAAAATATTAAGCGGAAATATCCACATACCTGGGAATTAACGCAAACCGCATCCGATGCATTTATTTGTGTTAACACGCTATGGGCCAATCGCTTAACGAAAGAGGCTATTCAGAATGAGCTCATTGCGGAGCTTTCTGGCTACAGCGTGTTGAAAAGTGAAGTAAAATACGGCGCAGAAGGCAGCCGTATTGATTTTTTGTTACAGGCAGATTCCCGGACTGACTGCTATATTGAAGTAAAATCAGTCACGTTGGCGGAAAAAGAGTATGGTTATTTTCCCGATGCCATAACAGAACGAGGGCAGAAACATCTTCGGGAATTGATGAGCGTAGCGGCTGAAGGTAAACGTGCCGTCATATTTTTCGCGGTACTACATTCAGCCATTACACGGTTTTCACCCGCGCGTCATATCGATGCAAAATATGCGCAGTTATTAGTCGAAGCACAGCTAAAGGGGGTCGAAATTCTGGTTTATAAAGCGGAACTTTCTGCCCATAGTATGACTCTTAAAGAGCCGTTGCCCATTGCCTTGTAATGGTGTAAACAACGGGTTAATTAGTATTCTGGCCGCGTGCGCAAATACGCTTTTCCTCACAGGGTTGTCAAGTGTTACGTATAGATAATTGCTATCCGGAAAAGCATCTGCTATTTATAGCGACCTGATTTTTCCCCCGAACATGGGGATCGATAGTGCGTGTTAAGGAGAAGCAACATGCAAGAAGGGCAAAACCGTAAAACATCGTCCCTGAGTATTCTCGCCATCGCTGGGGTGGAGCCGTACCAGGAGAAACCGGGCGAAGAGTATATGAACGAAGCCCAGCTGTCGCACTTCAGGCGTATTCTTGAAGCATGGCGTAATCAACTCAGGGATGAAGTCGATCGCACTGTGACTCATATGCAGGACGAAGCGGCTAACTTCCCTGATCCGGTTGACCGTGCCGCGCAGGAAGAAGAATTCAGCCTTGAGCTGCGTAACCGTGACCGTGAGCGCAAACTGATCAAAAAGATCGAGAAGACGCTGAAGAAAGTAGAAGACGAAGATTTCGGCTACTGCGAATCATGCGGCGTAGAAATTGGTATTCGTCGTCTGGAAGCCCGTCCAACAGCCGATCTATGCATCGACTGCAAAACGCTGGCAGAAATTCGCGAAAAACAGATGGCGGGTTAATCCCGTAGACTGTTGCATGCCGGGTAGCATTACGCTCATCCGACAGTACCTGGGCGGGAGTTTCTCCCGCCTTATTCTTTTATATTATCCATCGACATGACAGACAAACCCTATATTGGCCGTTTTGCCCCTTCACCTTCTGGTGAACTGCATTTTGGTTCCCTGGTAGCCGCCCTCGGCAGTTATCTGCAGGCCCGTGCACAGCGCGGAATCTGGCGGGTACGCATTGAAGATATCGATCCCCCTCGTGAAGTTCCCGGTGCTGCAGAGACGATTCTGCGTCAGCTGGAACATTACGGGCTGCACTGGGATGGCGAGATCATGTGGCAGTCGCAACGCCATGACGCCTACCGTGAGGCACTGGCCTGGTTACAACAACAAGATTTAAGCTACTACTGTACCTGTACACGCGCCCGTATTCAGAGTATTGGCGGGATTTACGACGGTCATTGCCGTACGTTACGCCACGGGCCGGAAAATGCAGCGGTACGCATCAAGCAGCAGCATCCCGTTTTACACTTTAACGACCTGTTGCGCGGCAATATTCACACCGACCCAGAGCTTGCACGGGAAGACTTTATTATCCACCGACGCGACGGACTGTTTGCTTATAACCTTGCGGTGGTGGTTGATGACCATTTCCAGGGGGTAACTGAGATTGTACGCGGCGCGGATCTCATCGAACCGACTGTACGCCAAATTTCGTTGTATCAGCAGTTCGGCTGGCAAGTACCGGACTATATTCATCTGCCGTTGGCGCTCAACGAGCAAGGCGCTAAACTTTCTAAGCAGAATCATGCGCCTGCCCTGCCGCAAGGCGATCCACGCCCGGTTCTCATCAACGCGTTGCGCTTCCTCGGTCAGAACACTGTAATACCGTGGCAAGCGCTGAGTGTGGAAGAATTACTGCAAACTGCGGTGCAAAATTGGACGCTTACGACTGTGCCGGGTTCAGTGAATGTAAATCCGGCATTCTCAAATGACTCATGCTGAGCTATGATTAGCCGCGATTTTTACACAGCAACACTTGTTCTGACTGAAGTTTGACACTACCGAGGTGCACTATTTTTACCCGAGTCGCTAATTTTTGCCGCAAGGTGCTAAGCCGTGAGGAGCGCGAGGCCGAGCTTGCCGTCGCCCGTCCGCATATGACGGTAATCCCGCGTGAGCAGCACTCTATCTCCCGCAAAGATATCAGTGAAAATGCCCTGAAGGTAATGTACAGGCTCAATAAAGCCGGATACGAGGCATGGCTGGTAGGCGGTGGCGTACGCGATCTTTTGCTGGGCAAAAAGCCGAAAGATTTTGATGTCACCACCAATGCAACGCCAGATCAGGTGCGAAAACTGTTTCGTAACTGTCGCCTGGTTGGGCGCCGATTCCGTCTGGCCCATGTCATGTTTGGCCCGGAAATTATCGAAGTTGCGACCTTTCGTGGACACCATGAAGGCAGTGAGTCCGATCGCACAACGTCACAGCGCGGGCAAAACGGTATGCTGCTGCGCGACAACATCTTCGGCTCCATCGAAGAAGATGCTCAGCGTCGCGACTTCACGATTAACAGCCTGTATTACAGCGTGGCCGATTTCACCGTGCGTGATTACGTCGGTGGTATGCAGGATCTCGAAGATGGCGTCATCCGCCTGATCGGTAATCCGGAAACGCGCTACCGCGAAGATCCTGTACGTATGCTGCGTGCCGTGCGCTTTGCCGCCAAGCTCGACATGCGTATCAGTCCGGAAACCGCAGAGCCGATCCCACGTCTGGCAACGCTGCTTAACGATATTCCCCCCGCACGCCTGTTTGAAGAAGCGCTCAAACTGTTACAGGCGGGCTATGGGTATGAAACCTATAAAAAACTGCGTGAGTACAGCCTGTTCCAGCCGCTGTTCCCAACCATTACGCGCTATTTCACCGAAGACGGTGACAGCCCGATGGAACGCATCATTGCCCAGGTATTGAAGAACACCGATAACCGCATCAATAATGATATGCGCGTTAACCCGGCGTTCTTGTTCGCCGCCATGTTCTGGTATCCGCTACTGGAAACCGCGCAAAAAATTGCCCAGGAAAGCGGTCTGGCCTATTACGACGCCTTCGCGCTGGCAATGAACGACGTGCTGGATGAAGCCTGTCGTTCACTGGCTATCCCAAAACGCCTGACGTCGCTCACCCGTGATATCTGGCAGCTTCAATTACGCATGTCCCGTCGTCAGGGTAAGCGCGCCTGGAAGCTGATGGAGCATCCAAAATTCCGCGCTGCCTACGACTTGTTGGCCCTGCGTGCCGAAGTGGAAAATAACGCCGAGCTGCAGCGTCTGGCGCAGTGGTGGGGCGAATTCCAGGTGTCGGCGCCGCCTGAGCAAAAAGGCATGCTGAACGAACTCGACGAAGAACCGGAACGCCGCCGCCATCGTCGTCCGCGCAAACGTGCGCCACGTCGCGAGGGTTCCGCGTGACCCTCGCTTATATTGCGCTCGGCAGCAATTTAGCCTCACCTCTGGAGCAGGTTAATGCTGCCGTGCAAGCGATCGGCGACATTCCCGATAGCCGCATCGTCGCCGTTTCCTCGTTTTACCGTACCCCGCCGTTAGGCCCACAGGATCAGCCAGACTACCTGAACGCCGCAGTGGCGCTGGAAACCGCACTCGCGCCCGAAGAATTGCTCAATCATACCCAACGCATTGAGCTGCAGCAGGGACGCGTACGTAAAGCTGAACGTTGGGGGCCACGCACGCTGGACCTTGATATTATGCTGTTTGGTGATGAAGTGATTAACACCGAACGTCTGACCGTGCCGCACTACGACATGAAGAACCGCGGCTTTATGCTGTGGCCACTTTTTGAAATCGCGCCTGAACTGATCTTCCCGGACGGAACCAGCCTGCATCAACGCCTCTCCCAGCTCGGTGCAGCAAAACCTGCACACTGGTAAAATAATTATTCTCCTTTAGCGTTTACAGCTTTCGCGCCAAACGATTGCTTAAATCAATTGCCCCCCTGAATGTGACTGCTAGAATGCCGTTAAATATGACTTTTACCATCAGGAAATGTTATGAAACCGACAACAATCTCATTGCTGCAAAAATACAAGCAAGAGAAGAAACGCTTCGCGACGATTACGGCCTACGACTACAGCTTCGCTAAGTTATTTGCCGATGAAGGCATCAATGTGATGCTGGTTGGCGACTCGCTGGGCATGACCGTTCAGGGCCATGATTCTACCCTCCCCGTCACCGTTGAAGATATCGCCTACCACACCCGCGCAGTGCGTCGCGGCGCCCCCAACTGCCTGCTACTTTCCGATCTCCCGTTTATGGCCTACGCTACGCCAGAACAAACCTTTGCAAACGCGGCGATTGTGATGCGCGCGGGTGCCAATATGGTCAAGATCGAAGGCGGTGCGTGGCTGGTTGATACGGTGAAAATGCTCACCGAGCGCGCCGTCCCAGTTTGCGGCCACCTGGGATTGACGCCGCAATCGGTAAATATCTTTGGCGGCTATAAAATTCAGGGTCGCGGCAATGCCGGCGACGTTCTGCTGGAAGATGCGCTGGCGCTGGAAGCCGCTGGCGCTCAGTTGCTGGTACTGGAATGCGTTCCGGTTGAGCTGGCGAAGCGCGTCACCGATGCGTTGTCGATTCCGGTTATCGGTATTGGCGCAGGTAACGTCACTGATGGACAAATCCTCGTCATGCATGATGCCTTTGGCATTACCGGCGGCCATATCCCTAAATTTGCCAAAAATTTCCTCGCTGAAGCGGGCGACATGCGCGCCGCAGTACGGCAGTATATTGCTGAGGTTGAATCCGGCGTCTATCCGGGTGAAGAACACAGTTTCCATTAATTTATCTGCCAGCACGCCATTACGCCGGATGGCGACGCTACGCGCCTTATCCGGCCTACAACTTCACGCGTAGGCCTGATAAGCGAAGCACCATCAGGCATCGTATCTAAGGAGTCTTGTTGTGTTAATTATTGAAACTCTGCCGCTGCTGCGCCAGCACATTCGTCGTCTGCGTCAGGAAGGCAAACGCGTCGCGCTGGTTCCGACAATGGGCAACCTGCACGACGGCCATATGAAGCTGGTTGATGAAGCAAAGGCTCAGGCTGATGTGGTGATCGTCAGTATTTTCGTTAATCCGATGCAGTTTGACCGTGTGGAAGACCTGGCGCGCTATCCGCGCACCCTGCAGGAAGATTGCGAAAAACTGAACAAGCGTAAAGTCGATGTCGTCTTTGCACCGTCAGAGAAAGAAATCTACCCGCAGGGCACGGAAGGTCATACCTATGTAGATGTTCCGGGACTGTCTACCATGCTGGAAGGCGCCAGCCGTCCGGGTCACTTCCGTGGTGTTTCCACTATCGTCAGCAAGCTGTTTAACCTGATCCAGCCAGATATCGCCTGCTTTGGTGAGAAAGATTTCCAGCAACTGGCGCTGATCCGCAAAATGGTTGCGGATATGGGTTATGACATTGAGATCGTCGGCGTACCGATTATTCGCGCCAAAGACGGCTTAGCCCTAAGCTCACGTAACGGCTATCTCACGACAGAGCAGCGTAAAGTCGCCCCTGGCTTGTACAAAGTGATGAGCCGCATTGGCGAAAAATTACAGGCTGGGGAACGCGATCTGGAAGAGATTATCGCCATTGCTGAGCACGAGCTGAATGAAAAAGGCTTCCGCGCCGACGACATTCAGATCCGCGACGCCGACACGCTGCTTGAACTGACTGAAAGCAGTAAACGCGCAGTGATTCTGGTTGCCGCCTGGCTGGGTCAGGCTCGTCTGATCGATAATCAAAGCGTTACATTAGCCCAGTAGACAGGGGTTAAAAATCAGGCAATACTGCCTGAAAATTCTCAAAGCAGGTCAGTAGCACCTGCTTAGCCAAGATAAACGACAGGGTATAGAAGTTATGATTCGCACCATGCTGCAAGGCAAGCTCCACCGTGTAAAAGTCACGCAGGCAGACCTGCACTATGAAGGCTCCTGCGCCATCGACCAGGATTTCCTTGATGCCTCCGGTATTCTGGAAAATGAAGCTATTGATATCTGGAACGTGACCAACGGAAAACGTTTCTCAACCTATGCGATTGCGGCTGAACGCGGCTCCAAAATCATCTCGGTGAACGGTGCGGCAGCGCATTGTGCTGAGGTTGGCGACATTGTGATTATCGCCAGCTTTGTCACTATGTCTGATGAAGAAGCCCGTACATGGCGCCCGAAAGTGGCTTACTTTGAAGGCGACAACGAAATGAAGCGTACCGCTAAAGCCATTCCGGTACAGGTTGCCTGATAGCCCTACCCCTGCGGCTGGTTGCTGATCAGCCGCGACATCGTTTCCAGTGAATCCGTTCTTAAAATATAGAGTCGTTTCAATAAGAACGGATTATCTCCCGGCTTAACCTTCCCTCTCACCGTGGTAACTGCCATGTGGAATCCCGCGTCGCCTGCCGCTTTTACCGCCGTGGCGTTATAACCGCCAAACGGATACGAAAGATACAGGACGTGAGGGTTAAACTGAGACAACGCCCGACGCGAGCGGGCAAAATCGAAAAGAATATTATGATAGCTGCGACTTAGCAGGATCGGCCGGCGATTCGCATCAACCCGATGTAAAAAATGGGTATGCGACTGGAAGTCGAACACGTCCCGGATCTCATTCAGTTCAGAGAGGCTCATAAACTGCAGCGATTTCGGATCCCACTTCTGCGGGTGGCGCTTGATACGTGAGGAGATAATAAACGCCGTGGCCTTCATGCCGTGCTGCTTCAAAATGGGGTAAGCATAACGACTCACCGACTTCAGACCATCATCAAAGGTCAGCACCACCGCCCGCGCCGGGAGGTTCATTTTATTCTGCACGTAGCCTTCCAGTTGATACATCGTCAACGTGGTGTAGCCGCGATCCTGAAGCCAGGCCATCTGGTTACTGAACGCACGCACTGAGGTCGTCGTGGAGGTGTGGCGAAAACGGGTATTCTCTTCATCACGCAGAATATGGTGGTAGGTCAACACGGGAATACCGTGGTCTTCCTGCGCATCCAGCGCACTGATATAGGCCAGCCTGCCACCAATGCGGATCTGAAACCAGGTCTGATTAAGTCGGTCTTTGAGCTTACTAATGATGGGATAACGCAGATTATCCGCCAACACGCCAAACGGGGCGCTACCGACATCCGGAGCGTTATAAACCGGCGTATCTTTCCAGGTTAGCAGTCTTTGGTTGCTGAGCGGCTTGTTGAGGTCGCCTAAACCATCTTCGACTTTCTGCCGCCCCTGGACGGGCTCCAGATGCCCCTTATCAATAAATCCAGTGCCAAAGCCAAAGGGAAATTCGTAATAATCTGCCGCAATGGGCTCAACGGCGAGGATCTGCCCGGCGCGAATATTCCCGACCGTCACCATCTTATTGCCAATCAGTGCCCACACGGCAGCCGCTTCGGTGGTTTGCATATAACGAGCAGGCAACGCCGCAGCAACGCTACCGGAGAACAGGAGTAACAGAACCAACAGAACGCGCATCACCATATGAGATAACCGAGGCGAGAAACCTCGGCTATTGTAGCAAAAGCGCCATCAATACCAATGATTAATACTCATACAAATCATGCTTCAACACGAAGGGGGGATTTTTTTGTTGCTGATGCCAGAGACTGGAGACTTCAGGCCCGCCAAGCGCAACGATGCAATCGCGAAACGCAGAACTGCTCATTGATTCCCGCGACGAAATCATTCGCTCAAGTAATGGATAGCTGATACCGGAAATGACTTCACACTGGGGATGTTTATGGCTCATTAACGAAGCCACGCGGTAAGGCGCAGCCCCGGCCATATCGGTCAGGAATATCACGCCCTCGCCTGAGTCTGTGGCATGCAGGGCATGGCACATCATGCGACTTAGCATGTTTGAGCTGAGACCTCGCCAAAAACTCACCGCCTGACACTGGACCAAAGGACCGTGCTTTTTTTCCAGACGATGCAGCATATCCTGTGCCTTATCGTCATGACAGGTAATTACCCAACCTAGCATCGCCTACCTCCTTAGCAGGCAAGTAGTTTATCAGGGTGATAAATATGTAAGGGTGATAAACATCAAAAGTTTCCTCTCCCGTTCGGGGAGAGGAAAAGGGGTTAGCTGCGCAGTCCGCGCCCGCGCTGAATCAGATACCAGCACAGCAAATAGAACGCAGCGATAAACACCACCAGCACGCCAAACGTGGTGACCAGAGGAACATCGTGAATACCCAGGAAACCGTAGCGGAAACCGCTAATCATGTAGACAATCGGGTTCAGATGCGACAGTCCCTGCCAGAACGGCGGCAGCAGCGTTAACGAATAGAAAACGCCACCCAGATAGGTCAGAGGCGTCAGCACGAAGGTTGGGATCAGACTGATATCGTCAAAGGTCTTGGCGAAGACTGCATTCAACAAACCGGCCAACGAAAACAGCACCGCCGTTAACGCCAGCGTCAGCGCCACGAAGACCCAGGAGTGCACCTGGAACGGCACGAAGAACAGTGAGATAGCCGTGACCAGGATCCCGACGCACAAGCCACGCGCCACGCCGCCGCCGACAAAACCGGCGATGATCACGTGCGTTGGCACCGGGGCGACCAGCAGCTCTTCAATATTACGTTGAAACTTGGCGCTGAAGAATGACGACGCCACGTTAGCGTACGAGTTGGTGATCACCGCCATCATAATCAGCCCCGGCACGATAAACTGCATGTAGCTAAAGCCATGCATTTCACCGATCCGTGAGCCGATCAAATTACCAAAGATAATAAAATAGAGCGTCATGGTGATGACGGGAGGCACCAGGGTTTGCACCCAGATACGCATAAAGCGGTGGATCTCTTTCGCCCAGATGCTTTTCAGCGCGACCCAGTAAAGCTGCATCATGCGCGATCTCCTTGTTTTTCATGAACCAGAGAAACAAACAGCTCTTCCAGCCGGTTCGCCTTGTTCCGCATACTCAATACCTGAATACCCTGAGCGCTCAGCTGCGAGAACACACTGTTCACCCCCTGCTCGCGCAGAACTTCAACTTCCAGCGTTGAGGTATCAACCAGACGGTATTGATAGCCCTCCAGCTTAGGTAGCGGACTTTTCGCCGCCAGATCGAGAATAAACGTCTCAGATTTGAGCTTGGAGAGCAGATTCTTCATCGAGGTATTTTCTACCAGCTCACCGTGCTGAATAATGCCGATATTACGGCACAGCATTTCCGCTTCTTCGAGGTAGTGGGTGGTAAGAATAATCGTCGTACCTTTATCGTTTAAATCCTTCAAAAAGCCCCACATTGAGCGGCGTAATTCAATATCAACACCGGCAGTAGGTTCATCGAGGATAAGCAACTTTGGCTCATGCATCAGCGCGCGAGCAATCATCAGGCGGCGCTTCATCCCGCCGGAAAGCATACGAGCACGCTCGTTGCGTTTTTCCCACAGGTCGAGCTGTTTTAGATAAATTTCACTGCGTTTAACCGCCTCTTTATGCTCAACGCCGTAATATCCCGCCTGATTCACCACGATCTGCTGCACGGTTTCAAACGGGTTAAAGTTGAACTCCTGTGGCACCAGCCCAAGCTGACGCTTGGCGTTAACCGTATCTTTATCAAGATCGAACCCGAAGACGCTCACCCGCCCGGAGGTTTTATTCACCAGCGAGCTGATAATACCGATGGTGGTGGACTTCCCCGCGCCATTGGGACCTAGCAACGCATAGAAATCACCCGCTTCGACTTGCAAATCTATGCCACGTAGCGCCTGAACGCCACCGGGATAGTTTTTTTTAAGTTGTTGAAGTTCCAGAGCAATGGTCATGGTTTTTTACTTACCTTACGTTCTGACATTTTATATATAGTTTAAATAATGCTGGAGTTACCCTATATTAGCCCATCGAATTTATCTGGCTTCGGGTTGTACAACTCCATGAAAGACATAGATACACTCATCAGCAACAATGCACTATGGTCAAAGATGCTGATAGAAGAGGATCCCGGATTTTTTGAAACGCTGACACACGCACAAAATCCGCGTTTTCTATGGATTGGATGTTCTGATAGCCGCGTTCCCGCTGAACGTTTAACCGGTCTTGAACCGGGTGAACTGTTTGTTCACCGTAATGTTGCTAATCTGGTTATTCACACCGACCTGAACTGTCTCTCAGTGGTTCAGTATGCGGTGGATGTGCTGGAAGTGGAACATATTATTATTTGTGGTCACTATGGTTGCGGTGGCGTCCAGGCGGCTATTGAAAATAAAGAACAGGGGCTGATTGATAACTGGTTGCTGCATATCCGCGATATCTGGTTTAAACACAGCTCACTGCTGGGCGAAATGCCGCAGGAACGTCGCATGGACACCCTGTGCGAACTGAATGTCATGGAGCAGGTCTATAACCTGGGCCATTCGACAATCATGCGTTCAGCCTGGAAACGCGGTCAGAAAGTGACGATTCACGGATGGGCTTACGGTATTCATGATGGTCTGCTGCGCGATCTGGACGTCACGGCTACCAGCCGCGAAACACTGGAACAACGCTACCGACAGGGGTTGTCGAACCTCAGCCAGAAACACAGTAACCATAAGTAAGGCGATATTGCCGGGTGGCGGTTACGCCTTACCCGGCCTACAAATCAGCGCCACAGGCCTGATAAGCGAAGCGCCATCAGGCGCTCCAGCCCATTACTCGTCCAGCAACACCACTTTGCCAACATACGGCAGATGGCGATAACGTTGTGCATAGTCAATGCCGTAGCCAACAACGAACTCATCTGGAATGGAGAAACCGATAAACTCGACCGGTACATTCACTTCACGGCGAGAAGGTTTATCCAACAACGTACAAATCGCCAGAGATTTAGGTTCACGCAGGCTCAGGATTTCACGCACTTTTGACAGCGTGTTGCCGGAGTCGATGATGTCTTCAACAATCAGCACGTCTTTGCCACGAATGTCTTCATCCAGGTCTTTGAGGATTTTAACATCACGCGTGGTGGACATTCCGCTGCCGTAGCTGGAGGCGGTCATGAAATCGACTTCGTGGGAGACATGCACTTCACGGCACAGGTCAGCCATAAACATAAATGAACCGCGTAACAGGCCTACCAGCACCATATCACTGCCGCTGTCCTTGTAACGCTCGTTAATCTGACGTCCCAGTTCGGCAATACGCGCTTTGATCTCCGCTTCCGGGATCATGACTTCTACAGTATGTTTCATAAAAGAAATAACTCACTGATTTTTATCAGTTAACACATCATGCAAATCGAAAGAAAGCGCTTACCTTGATACACCGCCGAAGAGACGGTGGCTCGCACTAACCACAAAACTTGCGACAGCATACAAACAATTCAGTGGGTGAAGTATACCAGCAAAGAGACCGCATTCCTCTGATAGTTACTCAGAGAACCTGCGCACGCATTTTAACGCGCTCTGAATACGCGAAAGCCGGGCAACGAACCCGGCTTTTAGCGTGAGCAAAATCGGACTTTTTCAGGTCAGAACGTTTCCCAATGTTGATCCTGGGTAGTAGAGACAACGCGCTCCTTGCGTGGAGCGTCCTGCGGTGGTTTTCGAGCCCCACTCACCGCCTTCTCGCGGGTAATACGAAATACCGCAACGGCCTGCCGCAACTGCTCGGCCTGTTGCTCCAGAGAGGCCGCCGCCGCCGCAGACTCCTCCACCAGCGCGGCGTTTTGCTGGGTAACGCTGTCCATCTGCGAAACCGCGAGGCTAACCTGTTCAATCCCCCGACTCTGCTCTTCAGAAGCAGACGCAATTTCGCCCATGATATCGGTCACACGGGTCACCGCCGCGACAATTTCTGCCATGGTTTTACCGGCATCCGAAACCTGCTGCGATCCCATGCCTACACAGTGGGTTGAATTATCAATCAGCGCTTTGATCTCTTTTGCTGCCTGGGCACTACGGCTTGCCAGAGTCCGGACTTCACCTGCCACAACCGCAAAACCGCGCCCCTGCTCTCCGGCTCTGGCCGCTTCTACCGCGGCGTTCAGCGCCAGAATGTTGGTCTGGAATGCAATACTGTCGATAACGTTCGTGATCTGCGCGATTTGCTGCGAACTGTCCGCTATTTCACTCATCGTATGAACAACGGTATCAACAACACGACCACCGCGAGCGGCAGTATCAGAGGCGTTTTTCGCCAATTGGGTTGCCTGTTTCGCATTGTCCGTATTCTGCTTCACTGTCGCAGTCAACTGCTCCATGCTGGCGGCAGTTTCCTCAAGCGAGGCCGCCTGCTGCTCGGTGCGCGAAGAAAGGTCGTTGTTGCCCGAGGATATTTCAGCGGCTCCGGTATGAATTGACTCCGAGCTATTGCGTACGGCAGTGACTGTCGAAATCAGCGACTGTTGCATCTCTTCCAACCCCATCGCCAGTCGGCCCATTTCGTTGCGACCTTCAACATTGAGCTTATGGGTTAAGTCTCCACCGGTAATGACGCGAATATGCTCCATAATCTGCGCCAGCGGTTTAAGCAGGATGTGTTGCAACCCGCTCCAGATCATGCCCAGAACGATCAGCACAACCAGAACGATGCCTCCCAGTGTCCACTGCATACGGGAAAAACTGAGCTGATTTTCCGCAGCAGCGTGCTGCAGCAGCGCATTATTCTCGTTTCGCCAGTGATCATAGCTCGCTTCCATCTCATCCTGCGCTTTTTGAGCATCAAGATCGCCATAAGCCTGATAGTTATTCGCTCGCAGATACTCAATCGATAATTTCATCACTTCGTGCATCTGGCGATACTGCTTTTCCATTTCACTGGCGATCTGCGGATCCTGCCCTGTAACCTGTGGTAATCCCTGATACTGGGCGAAATAGCCTTCGGCCTTCTTCATTGAATCACTGGCGGTATTGAGCAGCGTGTTGATCGCGGCCAACGAGGCGGGATCGCGCTGATTTTTTAAAAAGCGGATGGCGACGCGCGTCACCGTAACACGGGTTTTAATCAACGTATTGACGCTGTCACTCAGATTTTCTTGCTGAGCGTTGAGGGTGCCTGAGTTCTGGAAATTATGCCTGTCATTGTTTACCGCAGAATAAAACAGGCTTCCCGTAACGGCCTGCAGTAAACAGAAAATGGCGAGAACCAGCAGGATACCGGTAATAACACGAATATTTTTAATCACGTTTTTCATCCATTGAACTCACATTGGGTACATGATGATTATCGGCCCCAAAGGCGATTACTTTATGTTCAATGGCAGAATATGCAGGGGATGTGCCTTACCTGGCCGACAAGAAATATCCTGCAGGCCGGGCAAGCGCTGAGACGTCGTTGTTTAAACCGTAAAACCGAGCATCATGCCAGTGTCTTCGTGCTCCAGCAGAT
Organism: Citrobacter sp. Cpa228; assembly: GCF_030333085.1. NCBI lineage: Bacteria > Pseudomonadati > Pseudomonadota > Gammaproteobacteria > Enterobacterales > Enterobacteriaceae > Citrobacter > Citrobacter sp. Cpa228. The sequence continues at coordinate 80,838 of NZ_JAOWGQ010000051.1, forward strand.
GGCAGTGCGCCATATAGGCATGTTCTTTCGGCGCATCGTGGTCAAACTTCACCAGTACCTCGCTGACGCCGCCCTCTACCCGCACAGTGTCTTTCCATCCCGTACGGTGTGCAGCAGGCGCTTTGCCATTTTCAGACAGAATGCGGAACTGCGTGCCGTGAATGTGGAACGGGTGCAGCATCATGTCGCCCTGGCCGGAAATCACCCAGCGTTCGTGCTGACCTTTCGCCGCGGCAAACATCGGTTTATTCATATCAAACGCCTGCCCGTTAATCCGGTTGGCATTATGGAAATCGAATGTGCCATCCTGCTTCATGTTGCCCATGCCGCCATGCTGCATATTCCCCATCTCACCATGGTTCATATTGCCATGATCCATGTTCCCGTGGCTCATATTGTCGTTATTCATATGGCCCATCATCTTCCCATGATCCATCCCTACCATGGCCTGCCCACCGTATTTCTTCATCAGCATTTGCATGCCCATCATGTCGAGCATCGGATCCATAGACAGCTGCAGTTTGCGTACCGTCAGCCCATCAAGCGACGGCAGCGCCGGCATAGATGTCAGCGTATCCGGCAGCGTGCCGGAGGCGGTAATCAGCAGCGGCTGAACGCGCATTACCGGGTGCGGCTTATCAAACGGCGCCACCTCCATGCCCATCTGACTGACAGGCAATGTGACCAGATCGAAAGCTTTACCGTCGCTCACATCCACCAGCACTTCGAAACGTTCGCCCATCAGCATAGGAAGCTCGGTCACTTTTACCGGCTCCGCCAACAAACCGCCATCGCTGGCAATGACATACAGCGGGCGATTATCGCTGGCCACGATATTCAGTGAGCGGGCATTACACCCATTAAGCAAACGCAGGCGCAGCCAGCCGCGCGGCGCCGCATGCTGAGGAAAAATCGCCCCATTGGTTAGCAGCGTATCGCCAAACCAACCGACGGCGGCGGTCATCATATCTAACTGATAATTAATTTGTCCGTCAGCGGAAAACTGTTTGTCCTGAATAATCACCGGCACATCGTCGATACCCCACTGCTTAGGCAGCAGTAGCTTGCGAATCTCTTCATCTTCAATCAGCACCAGCCCGGCCAGGCCCATCGCAACCTGACGTCCGGTTTTCCCGTGTTGATGCGGATGGAACCAACAGGTTGCTGCCCTTTGCGCAGGAGTAAAGGCCACTGAGCGCTTCCCGCCCGCCGGAATAACACCTTGCGGCCCGCCATCGACTTCCCCAGGGATTTCCAGCCCATGCCAGTGCAGCGTCGTCTCTTCGGCCAGCTGATTATGGATATCCACGCTCACCGCCTGACCTTTATTCAGTTTGACCGCCGGTCCGAGCAGATTGCCGTTATATCCCCAGGTGGTGGCAGTTTTCCCCGCAAACGTCGACTGCCCGGCTTTCACAATCAGCTGTATGCGATTCGAAGCATCCGCAGTTAACAGGTCTGGAATGGGTAACGCAGGACGGTCAGCGGCAAATACGGTGCGGCTCCACAAAGGTAATGCTGAGGCGACACCCAGCGCCACGGAGTACTTTAAAAAGTCACGACGTTGCATATTCATTTCCTTATATTCAGCAGCTTAAGCAGGCTATCTTTTAAGCATAAGCCTTCCCCTTACGGGAAGGTCAAGTGAACGGCTGATAATAAAGGTCGTCGCTTCGCTCGCAGTATGCTAACGTTTAATTTCCGTGATGCAGTGGTAGAACCAATGAAGACGTTTTTCAGAACAGTTTTGTTCGGCAGCCTGATGGCCGTATGTGCAAACAGCTACGCGCTGAGTGAATCCGAAGCCGAAGATATGGCCGATTTAACGGCAGTTTTTGTTTTTCTGAAAAATGACTGTGGCTACCAGAATTTGCCCAACGGGCAGATCCGTCGCGCACTGGTCTTTTTTGCCCAGCAAAACCAGTGGGATCTCAGTAATTACGATACCTTCGATATGAAAGCACTCGGTGAAGACAGCTATCGCGATTTGAGCGGCATTGGCATTCCGGTCGCGAAAAAATGCAAAGCGCTGGCGCGCGACTCCTTAAGCCTGTTGGCTTACGTCAAATAAGGCACCGTGCCCGATGGCGCTACGCTTATCGGGCCTACGAACTGGGAATGACATCATTGTACCTGGCCGGGTAAACGCAGCGCCCCCGGCAGAGGTGGGTGCGAATTAACGTTGTTGCACAAATTCACGATAAGCCACCACAACCTGAAGAAAATCCTCTACGCCGCAAAGTGAAAAGCTCTCTTCGTCGTAGTAATTCATTCCTTCTTCCATTTCATCGCCCGTGAACTCCAGTTGATTGGCGCGAACCATCACCTCTTCGCCATCCAGCCAGAGCGTGTATTCATGCCCCGCTCGCTGCCAGGAACGTTCACTGCCTTTTACCGCACGCGCCGCCTGTTCCACTTCATCGAGCAAGGCCAGGTTATCTTTCACTTCTTCATTAAACCAGTGCCCCACGACTTCATGGCCCATGGACATACGCACTAAAACCCGCCCGGTAACATCGCGCAGAAATTCGTAATCCATAATGTCTTCCTCTGCTCCCGGCAATGCGCCAATACCGCATTGCACCTTGCTGTAATTATCGCAGCAGCGCGGCAGAAAAAAAGTGTAGCGGGTATAAGGAATGGAAATAAAAATGCCCGGAGAAGTCAGCTTCTTCGGGCATTGATGCGTTTTTACGCTAAATGTGGTCGCGAATTAAACCGCAGTCTGGAAAATCACGCTGTCTGCTTTCTCGGTGTACTGAGAGAGCTGGTCAAAGTTCAGATACCGGTAAGTATCCACGGCCGTTTTATCTACCTGCGCCACATAGGTCTGATACTCTTCCGCCGTCGGCAGTTTACCGATCAGCGCAGCAACCGCCGCCAGCTCTGCAGAAGCCAGGTAGACGTTCGCTCCCGTGCCTAAACGGTTCGGGAAGTTACGGGTCGAGGTAGAAACGACTGTCGCACCGTCTGCCACACGCGCCTGGTTACCCATGCACAGTGAACAGCCCGGGATCTCGATACGCGCCCCGCTCTTACCAAAGACGCTGTAATAGCCTTCTTCGGTGAGCTGTGCCGCATCCATACGCGTTGGTGGGGCAACCCACAGACGCGTCGGCAACTGGCCTTTGTGCGCATCCAGCAGTTTACCCGCGGCACGGAAGTGACCAATGTTGGTCATGCAGGAACCGATGAACACTTCGTCGATCTTCTCGCCCTGCACGTCAGACAGCAGACGCGCGTCGTCCGGATCGTTCGGCGCACACAGGATCGGCTCTTTGATATCCGCCAGATCGATGTCGATCACTGCCGCGTATTCGGCGTCAGCATCGGCTTCCAGCAGTTGCGGGTCTGCCAGCCATTTTTCCATACCCTGAATGCGACGCTCCAGCGTACGGCGATCGCCGTAACCTTCAGCGATCATCCATTTCAGCAGAACGATGTTAGAGCTGAGGTACTCAACGATCGGCTCTTTGTTCAGCTTGATGGTACAACCGGCAGCGGAACGTTCAGCGGAGGCATCGGTCAGTTCGAATGCTTGCTCAACTTTCAGATCCGGCAGACCTTCAATTTCCAGAATGCGGCCAGAGAAGATGTTTTTCTTACCTTTCTTCTCAACGGTCAGCAGACCTTGTTTGATCGCATACAGCGGGATGGCATGAACCAGGTCACGCAGGGTGATACCTGGCTGCATTTTGCCTTTGAAACGCACCAGAACAGATTCCGGCATATCCAGCGGCATCACGCCGGTCGCAGCCGCAAACGCCACCAGACCAGAACCCGCCGGGAAAGAGATACCGATCGGGAAACGAGTATGGGAGTCACCCCCCGTACCTACGGTATCCGGCAGCAGCATACGGTTCAGCCAGGAGTGGATTACGCCATCGCCCGGACGCAGCGACACGCCGCCACGGTTCATGATGAAGTCAGGCAGGGTATGGTGGGTAGTCACGTCAACGGGTTTCGGATACGCAGCGGTATGACAGAACGACTGCATCACCAGGTCAGAAGAGAAGCCCAGGCACGCCAGGTCTTTCAGTTCATCGCGGGTCATTGGGCCAGTGGTGTCCTGAGAGCCGACGGAAGTCATCTTCGGTTCGCAGTAGGCCCCCGGACGGACGCCGGTTACGCCACAGGCGCGGCCAACCATTTTCTGTGCCAGAGAGAAGCCACGGCTGCTTTCCGCTACATCTTTCGCCTGACGGAATACATCACTGTGCGGCAGACCCAGCGCTTCACGCGCTTTGGTGGTCAGGCCACGACCGATAATCAGCGGAATACGGCCACCGGCGCGTACTTCGTCAACCAGCACATCGGTTTTCAGTTCGAAGGTAGCCAGCAGTTCGTTGGTTTCGTGGTTACGCACTTCGCCTTTGAACGGGTAAACGTCAATCACGTCGCCCATGTTCAGGTTGCTTACGTCCACTTCAATTGGCAGCGCGCCCGCATCTTCCATAGTGTTGAAGAAAATGGGTGCAATTTTGCCGCCCAGACACAAACCACCGCCGCGCTTGTTCGGTACATGAGGGATATCATCACCCATAAACCACAGCACGGAGTTGGTCGCAGATTTACGCGAAGATCCGGTACCAACAACGTCACCCACGTAGGCCAGCGGGTAACCTTTTTTCTGTAATGCTTCGATCTGTTTGATCGGGCCAACGACACCCGGCTGATCCGGCTCGATACCTTCACGGGCGTTTTTCAGCATCGCCAGGGCGTGCAGCGGAATATCAGGGCGAGACCACGCGTCCGGAGCCGGAGACAGGTCATCAGTGTTGGTTTCACCCGTCACTTTGAAGACGGTAACGGAGATTTTTTCAGCCAGAGCAGGACGGTTGAGGAACCATTCAGCATCAGCCCAGGACTGCATCACCTGCTTAGCATATTCATTGCCCGCTTTGGCTTTTTCTTCTACATCGTAGAAGTTATCAAACATCAGCAGCGTTGAAGAGAGCGCTTTAGCGGCAATCGGCGCCAGTTTTGCATCGTCCAGCGCATCAATCAGCGGATGAATGTTATAACCGCCCTGCATGGTACCCAGCAGTTCGATGGCTTTTTCTGGCGTGATCAGCGGAGAGGTAGTGTCACCTTTAGCGACAGCGGCGAGAAAACCGGCTTTAACGTAAGCGGCTTCATCTACACCAGGGGGAACGCGGTTAATCAACAGGTCTAACAGGAATTCTTCTTCGCCCACAGGCGGGGTCTTCAGCAGCTCGACAAGTGCAGCCATTTGGGTTGCGTCTAAGGGTTTCGGCACAATCCCCTGGGCAGCACGCTCAGCTACGTGCTTACGGTATTCTTCTAGCACGACGATATCTCCTCGCTCTCATTGTCATAATGCGGCGCTTTTGTAGATGGGCGATTCTCTTCACGCTCCTGTGAGACAGCAGTTAGTAGGGTAAATGCCCGGTACCGCAAAAGGCACAATAACAGGATTTTCGTTGGGTGTTAATCTGTTTACAAAAAAGCAACATAAAAAATTGGCTGAATCGTTAAGGATGGTCTAATGCCCTTCGCAATGGCAGAAGGGGAATGATAATTTCGCCCGCAATGTTTAGTCACATTATTTAGCTCCCTGGTAATAAACTTGCGTTAACGATCCCAAGATTCGTCAAAAATTAAACTATTGCCTCTTTATACTCACGGAACACTGCACCCACTGGCGGCAGGCATAATGACTATGACGATTCTTAATGAGTCGGGAGAGATAAAATGACGTTGCCCTTTAAGCCCCATATCATTGCTCTGGCGTGCAGTGCAGGGTTATTTTTCGGTGCGGGCGTGCTGTTTGTAAACAGCCGCACACCAGAAGCCCCCTCTCAGCCGGCCCCGGCAGCAGCGCCTCAACCACCCGTTGCGGCGGCTCCCGCAGTAGCCCCGGTTGCGCCAACAACGTATACCACTGCTCAACTCGATCAGTGGGTTGCCCCTGTTGCGCTCTACCCTGACCCGTTACTGTCTCAGGTGCTGATGGCCTCAACGTATCCATCGAACGTGGTGCAGGCGGTTCAGTGGTCTCGTGATAATCCGACACTGCAAGGTGACGCCGCCATTCAGGCAGTGTCCGGCCAGTCATGGGACCCCAGCGTGAAGTCGCTGGTGGCATTTCCGCAACTGATGGCCCTGATGGGCGAAAATCCTGACTGGGTACAAAACCTGGGGAATGCGTTTCTGGCACAGCCACAGGACGTGATGGATGCCGTACAGCGCCTGCGTTTGCTGGCTCAGCAAACAGGTTCGCTAAAATCCACACCGCAGCAAACGGTCACGAACACCCAGAAAACAACCGTGGTTCAGACGCCGTCATCATCAACGACGAAAGTGACCAGCAGCGCGCCCACCTCGACGGTTATCAAAATTGAGCCGACCGATCCACAGGTGGTATATGTGCCGAACTACAATCCAACCGTTGTTTACGGCAGTTGGCCTAATACCGCCTACCCCCCTGTCTATCTGCCGCCCCCTCCGGGCGAGCAGTTTGCCGATAGCTTCGTCAAAGGCTTCGGCTATAGCCTGGGCGTTGCGACAACCTATGCGTTGTTCAGTAACATCGACTGGGATGACGACGACCATCACCATGATGATGACTATCATGACCATGACGGCCCTCACGGCGGTAATGGCTACCAGCACAACGGAGATAACATCAATATTGATGTTAACAATTTCAACCATATCTCCGGACAAAATCTGAAAGGACAAAACATTGCCTGGCAGCACAACCCTGCGTACCGTAACGGCGTGCCTTACCAGAACGACGCGGTCGCACAACGTTTTCATCAGACCAACGTTAGCGGGGGATTAAGCGCCACTCAACATACACCGACCACCACTGCCACACGAAACAGCCAGCGTCAGGCCGCAATGACGCAGTTCCAACAGCGTAGCCAGACCTCCCCGGCAAACCTGTCGGGTCAGACATCGCGGGATGCTCAACGCAAAGCCGCCTCTTCACAGCTAAATCAAATTGCCCAGCGCAACAACTATCGTGGCTATGACGAAACACCAAACAACAGCCGTCGTGAAGCAGCACAGAAGACGCTGAATAAATCCACTACGCAACAGCAGCACCGCTCTGAACTGAAGTCAAAAGCTCAGCAGCATCCGGTTTCACAGCAGCAAAGGGAAACCGCTCGCCAGCGCGTTGAATCATCCAACTCGCAACAACGTCTGGTCTCCCGTCAGAATACGCCTTCAAACGTCTTCAGCGGGAATGACAGTCGCTCACCGTCGTGGCAGTCCCAGCAACTGCGTGGGCAGGAAAGCCGTCGCGCGGGCAACCTCAACAGCGGACAGCGCGCTGCGGCACGTGAAAATTTTTCTGAACACCACGAATTTCGCCGTCGTTAACCGGAGCCGATGATGAAAAAAATTATGTTAAGCGCCCTGTTGCTCTCCTTGCCGCTGGTGAGCTATGCGCAACAGGCGTTCACCTCTCCCGAAGACGCGGCCAGTGCATTTGCCGCTGCGGTGGCGCAGCAAAATGAAAAGCAGCTCACGGCGCTATTGGGTGAAAACTGGCGACATTTTTTGCCACCAGAAGGGACCGATCCGGAAGCGGTGGCACGCTTTAATCGTGACTGGAAGGTGAGCCATCACATTGTGCTGCAGGACAACATGGCGCATCTCAACGTAGGGCAAGATGACTGGCAGTTGCCTATACCGATGGTGAAAACCAGCAAAGGCTGGGCGTTCGATATGACCGAAGCCCAGGAGGAGATCCTCACCCGAACGATCGGTCGCAACGAGCTTTCAGCCATCGAAGCACTGCACGCCTACGTTGACGCGCAGCAAAGCTATTACGCACTGAACAAATCGTATGCGCAAAAAATTGTCAGTAGCGAAGGTAAAAAAGATGGGCTTTACTGGCCGGTCGCACCAGGCGAAGCGCCAAGCCCTCTGGGACCCGCCTTCAGCCCACAAGAACCCGGCACGGGCTATCACGGTTATCGTTTCCGCATACTGCCGGACAAAGCCAGTGGTTTTGCCATGATTGCATGGCCCATTAGCTACGGCCACACCGGGATAATGAGCTTTATAATTAGCGGTGATGACAATGTATATCAGGCCAACCTTGGCGAAGCATCGCAACAGAAAGCGCAGGCGATGACTGAGTACAGCCCTGAAAAAACCTGGCATCCCGTAGCGCCCTGAACGGCCAACGCGTTGGTTGTCGCATCATAAAGAGATTACCGGGGAAATTGCGGTGAAGCTTTAGGCAAAAAAAACGCCTCCGAAGAGGCGTTTCACAAAAGCGGGAAGATTACTTCTTCTTCGCTTTCGGGTTTGGCAGGTCGGTGATGCTACCTTCGAACACTTCTGCCGCCAGGCCCACGGACTCGTGCAGAGTCGGGTGCGCGTGGATGGTCAGCGCGATGTCTTCAGCGTCACAACCCATTTCGATCGCCAGACCGATTTCGCCCAGCAGCTCGCCGCCGTTGGTACCGACAATCGCACCACCGATAACACGGTGAGATTCTTTGTCGAAAATCAGTTTGGTCATACCGTCTGCGCAGTCGGAAGCGATAGCACGGCCAGAAGCAGCCCACGGGAAGGTGGCGGTTTCGTAGCTAATGCCTTTTTCTTTCGCTTCTTTCTCGGTCAGACCAACCCATGCCACTTCTGGTTCAGTGTACGCGATGGATGGGATAACTTTCGGATCGAAGTAGTGTTTCTTACCGGCAATAACTTCAGCGGCAACGTGACCTTCGTGAACACCTTTGTGCGCCAGCATCGGCTGACCGACGATATCGCCGATAGCAAAGATGTGCGGCACGTTGGTGCGCAGCTGTTTGTCAACGCGGATGAAACCACGGTCATCAACTTCAACGCCAGCTTTGCCCGCGTCGAGGTTTTTACCGTTCGGTACACGACCGATAGCAACCAGTACGGCATCATAACGCTGTGCTTCAGCAGGCGCTTTTTTGCCTTCCATGGAAACGTAAATACCGTCTTCTTTCGCTTCAACGGCAGTCACTTTGGTTTCCAGCATCAGGTTGAATTTATTGCTGATGCGCTTGGTGAAGACTTTCACCACGTCTTTATCGGCAGCCGGGATAACCTGGTCGAACATTTCAACCACGTCGATCTCTGAACCCAGCGCATGGTACACGGTACCCATTTCCAGGCCGATGATACCGCCGCCCATTACCAACAGGCGCTTAGGAACAGTTTTCAGTTCCAGTGCATCGGTGGAATCCCACACGCGCGGATCTTCATGCGGAATGAATGGCAGTTCGATCGGACGGGAACCCGCCGCGATGATCGCGTTGTCGAAGTTGATCACGGTTTTGCCGTTTTCGCCTTCAACTTCCAGGGTGTTCGCCCCGGTAAATTTACCCAGACCGTTAACCACTTTCACTTTACGGCCTTTGGCCATACCCGCCAGACCGCCGGTCAGTTGAGTGATAACTTTTTCTTTCCAGGTACGAATCTTGTCGATATCGGTTTTCGGCTCGCCAAAAACGATACCGTGTTCAGCCAGCGCTTTGGCTTCTTCGATAACTTTTGCTACGTGCAGCAGCGCTTTAGAAGGGATACAGCCGACGTTCAGACAAACACCACCAAGGGTGCTGTAACGTTCTACGATGACGGTCTCCAGACCTAAATCTGCGCAACGGAAGGCAGCAGAGTAACCTGCAGGGCCTGCCCCAAGTACCACGACCTGAGTTTTGATTTCAGTGCTCATCATGACCTCTTAATTTATACCCGTCGTCCACCGGGTCGTTCTATCCGCCCGTATTTTACAAAATTGTTAACAATTTTGAAACAACAAACGGCAACCGATTTGTCTTTCGCACAATAACCTCACTAACTTCATGAGATTACCAGAAAAAAGCCGGCCGTCGGGCCGGCTTTTTCGCTTACATCACCAGGCGGCGAATGTCAGACAGCATGTTGTTAATGATGGTGATAAAGCGCGCACCATCCGCACCGTCAATTACACGGTGGTCGAAGGAGAGCGAAATCGGCATCATCAGACGCGGCATAAACTCTTTACCGTTCCACACTGGCTCCATAGAGGACTTGGAGACACCGAGGATAGCCACTTCCGGCGCGTTCACAATCGGCGCGAAGTGGGTAGTACCCAGGCCACCGATGCTGGAGATGGTGAAGCAACCGCCCTGCATTTCGCCAGCGGTCAACTTGCCATCACGCGCTTTCTTGGAGATCACGGTCAGTTCACGAGACAGCTCGGTAATGCTCTTCTTGTTCACGTCTTTGAAGACCGGAACAACCAGACCATTCGGCGTATCTACCGCCACACCAATGTTGATGTATTTCTTCAGGGTCAGGCGCTGACCGTCTTCAGACAGGGAGCTGTTGAAGCGCGGCATCTGTTCCAGAGCAGCGGCAACGGCTTTCATGATGAAGACTACTGGGGTGAATTTCACGTCCAGTTTACGTTTTTCAGCTTCGGCGTTCTGCTGTTTACGGAACGCTTCCAGATCGGTGATATCGGTCTTATCGAAGTGCGTAACGTGCGGGATCATCACCCAGTTACGGCTCAGGTTAGCACCCGAGATTTTCTGGATACGACCCAGTTCCACTTCTTCAATTTCACCAAACTTGCTGAAGTCCACTTTCGGCCAAGGCAGCATGCCCGGGATACCGCCGCCTGCTGCTGCAGCCGGAGCCGCTTCAGCACGCTTGATAGCGTCTTTCACGTAAGCCTGAACGTCTTCACGCAGGATACGACCTTTACGGCCAGAACCTTTCACTTTCGCCAGGTTCACACCGAATTCGCGCGCCAGGCGACGAATCAGCGGCGTTGCATGAACGTAAGCGTCGTTCTCAGCAAACTCAGATTTGCCTTCCGCTTTCGCGGCCGGAGCTGCGGCTTGCGCAGACGCTGGTGCTGCGGCCGGAGCCGGAGCAGCTGCTTGCGCAGGAGCGGCAGCCGGTGCTGCGCCTTCGACTTCGAAGACCATAATCAGAGAACCGGTTTTCACTTTGTCGCCGGTGCTGATTTTGATTTCTTTCACGGTGCCCGCGAACGGTGCCGGAACTTCCATTGACGCTTTATCGCCTTCAACGGTGATCAGTGACTGCTCAGCGGCAATTTTATCGCCCACTTTCACCATCACTTCGGTAACTTCAACTTCGTCACCGCCGATATCCGGTACGTTAACTTCTTTCGAGCCGGAAGCAGCCGGAGCCGCCGCTGCTGCCGGAGCGGCAGTCTGAGCCGGTGCTGCAGCAGGCGCTGCGCCCGCCACTTCGAAGACCATAATCAGGGAACCGGTAGACACTTTGTCGCCGGTGTTGATTTTGATCTCTTTCACCACGCCCGCGAACGGCGCTGGAACTTCCATGGAAGCCTTGTCGCCTTCGACGGTGATCAGAGACTGTTCAGCCGCTACGGTGTCGCCCACTTTAACCATGACTTCGGTAACTTCAACTTCGTCGCCGCCGATGTCCGGTACGTGGACTTCTTTCGCCGCTGCCGCAGCAGGTGCTGCTGCCGGAGCGGCTTCTTTCTTCTCTTCTGCCGGAGCAGGTGCAGCTGCTGCTGCACCGTCGGCGGAATCGAAAATCATGATCAGTTTGCCGGTCTCAGTTTTGTCGCCAACAGAGACTTTGATCTCTTTAACGATACCAGCCTGAGGAGACGGAACTTCCATAGAGGCTTTGTCGCCTTCTACGGTGATCAGCGACTGTTCAGCTTCAACTTTGTCGCCCACTTTGACCAGGATCTCGGTGATTTCAACTTCATCAGCCCCGATGTCCGGTACATTGATTTCGATAGCCATTATTCTTTTACCTCTTACGCCAGACGCGGGTTAACTTTATCTGCATCGATGTTGAATTTGATGATTGCATCTGCAACCACTTTCTTATCGATTTCGCCACGTTTAGCCAGTTCGCCCAGGGCCGCTACAACCACGTATGAAGCATCAACTTCGAAGTGGTGACGCAGGTTTTCACGGCTGTCAGAGCGACCGAAACCGTCAGTACCCAGTACGCGATAATCATCAGCCGGTACATAAGTACGAACCTGTTCGGCAAACAGTTTCATATAGTCAGTAGATGCCACTGCCGGCGCGTCGTTCATCACCTGAGCGATGTACGGAACGCGAGGCGTTTCCATCGGGTGCAGCATGTTCCAGCGCTCACAATCCTGGCCATCACGCGCCAGTTCAGTGAAGGAGGTTACGCTGTAAACGTCAGAACCTACGCCGTAGTCGTTCGCCAGGATCTGTGCTGCTTCACGGACGTGACGCAGGATAGAACCGGAGCCCAGCAGCTGAACTTTACCTTTCTTACCTTCGAGGGTTTCGAGTTTGTAGATACCTTTACGGATACCTTCCTCGGCACCTGCTGGCATTGCCGGCATGTGGTAGTTTTCGTTCAGCGTGGTGATGTAGTAGTAAACGTTCTCTTGTTTCTCACCGTACATACGCTCCAGACCATCGTGCATGATGACCGCAACTTCATACGCGTAGGACGGATCGTAAGAGATACAGTTCGGGATAGTCAGAGACTGAATATGGCTGTGACCATCTTCGTGCTGCAGACCTTCGCCGTTCAGCGTCGTACGACCGGAAGTACCACCGATCAGGAAGCCGCGAGCCTGTTGGTCGCCAGCCTGCCAGCACAGGTCACCGATACGCTGGAACCCGAACATGGAGTAGTAGATGTAGAACGGGATCATCGGCAGATCGTTGGTGCTGTAAGAAGTCGCAGCAGCCAACCAGGATGCGCCAGCACCCAGCTCGTTGATACCTTCCTGCAGGATCTGACCTTTCTCGTCTTCTTTGTAGTAAGCAACCTGCTCACGGTCCTGCGGGGTGTACTGCTGGCCGTTCGGGCTGTAAATACCGATCTGACGGAACAGACCTTCCATACCGAAAGTACGCGCTTCATCAGCGATAATCGGCACCAGACGATCTTTGATCGACTTGTTCTTCAGCATCACGTTCAGAGCACGAACGAAGGCGATAGTGGTGGAGATTTCTTTGTTCTGCTCTTCCAGCAGCGCACCGAAGTCTTCCAGAGCCGGCAGTTCCAGCTTCTCAGTGAAGTTCGGCTGACGAGCAGGCAGGTAGCCGTGCAGCTTCTGACGCTGAGCGTGCAGATAGGTGTGCTCTTCTGAACCTTCCGGGAAGGTGATGTAAGACAGGTTTTCAACCTGCTCATCGGTCACAGGAACGTTGAAACGGTCGCGGATGTAACGCACGCCGTCCATGTTCATTTTCTTAACCTGGTGAGCGATGTTTTTACCTTCGGCGGTGTCACCCATGCCGTAACCTTTGATGGTATGGGCGAGGATTACAGTTGCTTTGCCTTTGGTTTCCTGCGCTTTTTTCAGTGCAGCGTAGACTTTCTTCGGATCGTGACCACCGCGGTTCAGAGCCCAAATCTGCTCGTCAGTCCAGTCAGCAACCAGCGCTGCGGTTTCCGGGTATTTACCGAAGAAGTGCTCACGTACGTATGCGCCATCTTTGGATTTGAAGGTCTGGTAGTCGCCGTCAACGGTTTCGTTCATCAGTTGGATCAGTTTACCGCTGGTGTCTTTACGCAGCAGCTCATCCCAACGACCGCCCCACATGACTTTGATAACGTTCCAGCCAGCGCCCGCGAAGATGCCTTCCAGTTCGTTAACAATCTTGCCGTTACCGGTTACCGGGCCGTCAAGACGCTGCAGGTTACAGTTGATAACAAAGACCAGGTTGTCCAGTTTTTCACGGGTCGCGATGGTGATAGCACCCTTAGATTCTGGCTCATCCATCTCACCGTCGCCCAGGAAGGCGTAAACGGTTTGTTTAGAGGTATCTTTCAGGCCACGGTGTTCCAGATACTTCAGGAATTTAGCCTGGTAGATAGCACCGATTGGACCCAGACCCATAGATACGGTCGGGAACTGCCAGAATTCAGGCATCAGTTTCGGGTGCGGGTAGGAAGACAGGCCTTTGCCATGAACTTCCTGACGGAAGTTGTTCATCTGCTCTTCGGTCAGACGACCTTCCAGGAATGCGCGTGCGTAGATGCCCGGAGAGATGTGGCCCTGGAAGTAAATCAGGTCGCCGCCATCCTGCTCATTGCGTGCACGGAAGAAGTGGTTGAAACAAACATCATATACCGTTGCGGAGGACTGGAAGGATGCCATGTGGCCACCCAGCTCGAGGTCCTTTTTAGACGCGCGCAGTACGGTCATGATGGCGTTCCAGCGGATAGCAGAACGAATACGACGTTCCAGCTCCAGATTGCCCGGGTATTCCGGTTCATCTTCAACGGCAATAGTGTTTACATAATTGCTGGCCCCTGCACCTGCCGCTACTTTCACGCCGCCTTTGCGAGCTTCTGAAAGCAGTTGGTCGATCAGATACTGAGCACGCTCAACACCTTCTTCACGGATGACCGATTCGATCGCCTGTAGCCAGTCGCGAGTTTCGATCGGATCCACGTCATTTGGGAAACGTTCTGACATGGGGGTATTCCTTATCTATCTAATACGTTGAGTTATCTGGAACCTGTCCCATTGCGTTCTTTGTTCTTCATACTTCAGGTTATCTCTTTGTTGGCTGCGCTTACTCGCACCAGTCACATAGTTCACTATGCTCCTGGCGACTCGCGCGCTTGCCGCCGCGATACAACCCGAATTATTTTGAACAACCAAAAGCGCAATAAGACAGGTTCTGCGTTTAGTTGCCGCGCACTTTAATTGGCGCTTGATTTACAACATCTTCTGGTTAACGTTCCGCCAGAAAAATCACTAATTCTTTCGTTGCTCCAGGCGGCGTAAGGCGCGTTCACGACGACTTTCCTCACGGCTTCTGTCCAGCAGAATCTCTTCGATAAAGGCCAGGTGACGGTGCGACGCTTCACGCGCCTCCTCCGGCTTCCCGGCGATAATTGCTTCAAAGATACGGGTACGGTGACTGCTTACCAGCGGCAGCATCTCGCGACGCGCATACAGCAATTCGAAGTTTTGCCGAACATTCTGGGCCAGCATCGGCTCCATACACCTTAGCAAATGGAGCAGCACCACATTATGTGCCGCTTCGGTGACAGCAATTTGATACTGCAGTACCGCATCAGATTCGCCGTCAAGATCGCCGGACTGTTGAGCCAGTTCGATCGCATGGTGGAGTTCACGGATACGCGTTTTGTCTTCATCCGTGCTGCGTAGTGCAGCGTAATAGGCTGCAATACCTTCCAGCGCATGGCGCGTCTCAAGCAGGTCAAACTGGGATTCAGGATGGTCGGAGAGCAGCTCTACCAGTGGGTCGCTAAAGCTCTGCCACAGGCTGCTCTGAACAAAAGTGCCACCGCCCTGACGACGAAGCAGTAACCCCTTCGCTTCAAGGCGTTGGATCGCCTCGCGTAAGGAGGGGCGGGAGACGTCGAACTGTTTTGCCAGCTCGCGTTCCGGTGGGAGTTTTTCTCCGGGGCGAAGTGTCCCCTCAAGAATTAAAAACTCCAGCTGCTGCTCAATCACATCGGAGAGTTTTGGTTGGCGGATTTTGCTGTAGGCCATGATTTCCTGTCTTAAGCCATTTGCCCGGAGTCAATTGGTCTTACCAATTTCATGTTCTTGACGCTAAAGTAACAAAGTATTCACCTTCTGTCCATACAGGTTTTGATTGAAATCAGTAAAGGGGGCATATTTTAACAACATTACAGAAATAACGTTTCAAACATGTAACTATGCACAAATGTTAAATTTACCCACCACGGGGTAGTTTTAACGGAATTGAAACGAAAAGTTATCGCATCTGAACCGATTCACCTGCTTATTTATCGATTATTAAACCACAAATAATGAATAAAAATTCAAAATGGAAATTTTGTGGTAGATAAACTCGCATTTACAAATGGTTTCTTTTTATTCAACTCGTCAGTCCCCCCGCATAAAGCAGGTGCATTCACGCTCGCATATCATTATTCTGATCAAGACAAAAGTATTAAGGCAACATTTTATCTAAAGCATCTGTAAACAAATTAATACAACAGACGGAATTGCAAACTTACACACGCATTGCTGCGTAGTTCAAAAAATAAGTACTCGAAAGATGAAGAGTAAAACCACACACGAGGTTTAATGATGGAAAGTCAACAGCATGGCGATCAGCTCAAGCGCGGTCTTAAGAACCGTCATATACAGCTAATCGCGCTGGGTGGCGCGATTGGTACCGGGTTATTCCTCGGTAGCGCATCCGTTATCCAGTCTGCAGGACCGGGTATTATTCTGGGTTACGCTATTGCCGGCTTTATCGCCTTTTTGATTATGCGTCAGTTAGGTGAAATGGTGGTTGAAGAGCCGGTAGCAGGCTCCTTTAGCCACTTTGCTTATAAATACTGGGGCAGTTTCGCGGGTTTCGCCTCTGGCTGGAACTACTGGGTACTGTACGTGCTGGTTGCCATGGCTGAGCTGACTGCAGTCGGTAAATATATCCAGTTCTGGTACCCGGAGATCCCAACCTGGGCCTCTGCTGCAGCCTTCTTCGTGATTATCAACGCCATTAACCTGACCAACGTGAAAGTGTTTGGTGAGATGGAGTTCTGGTTCGCCATTATTAAAGTCATTGCTGTCGTCGCGATGATCATCTTCGGCGGCTGGCTGCTGTTCAGCGGCAACGGCGGGCCGCAGGCCAGCGTCAGCAACCTGTGGAACCAGGGGGGCTTCCTGCCGCATGGTTTCACCGGTCTGGTGATGATGATGGCGATTATCATGTTCTCTTTCGGTGGACTGGAGCTGGTTGGGATCACCGCAGCAGAAGCGGATAACCCGGAGCAAAGCATTCCCAAAGCCACCAACCAGGTTATCTACCGTATCCTGATTTTCTATGTGGGTTCGCTGGCGGTTCTGCTTTCCCTGATGCCGTGGACGCGCGTTACGGCTGATACCAGCCCGTTTGTCCTTATTTTCCACGAACTGGGCGATACGTTTGTTGCTAATGCCCTGAACATCGTGGTGCTGACTGCTGCCCTTTCTGTCTATAACAGCTGTGTGTACTGCAACAGCCGTATGCTGTTCGGTCTGGCTCAGCAGGGCAATGCGCCGAAAGCGCTGATGAACGTTGACAAACGCGGCGTGCCGGTGAACACCATTCTGGTTTCCGCGCTGGTGACGGCTCTGTGCGTGCTGATTAACTATCTGGCGCCGGAATCCGCTTTTGGTCTACTGATGGCGCTGGTGGTTTCCGCCCTGGTGATCAACTGGGCAATGATCAGCCTGGCGCACATGAAGTTTCGCAAAGCCAAACAGCAGCAGGGCGTTACCACCCGCTTCCCGGCTCTGCTCTATCCGCTGGGTAACTGGGTGTGCCTGATTTTCATGGCCGCAGTACTGGTGATTATGCTGATGACGCCGGGCATGGCGATCTCGGTGTACTTAATCCCGGTATGGATTGCTATTCTTGGCATTGGTTACGTGTGCAAGCAGAAAACCGCCGGCGCGGTTAAAGCACATTAATTGTCCCTCCCCCACCTGCACCTGGTGGGGGTTGTTACCTGCCTCACATTTTCCCTCTCACAACTGTTTCGTCCATATCAGCGGCGTTATCCTGCAACGCATCACCGGGATCAGCTTCTCTGGCAACCTGTTTTTCCTGAAGCTGGGGCTGGCGATTGTCGGCGCGATGGTGGGCTTCCTGCTCTCCTGGTACGGTTACGACGCAGGTGCTAAAGCGCAAAGTGACTCCGCGATTAACGGCATTATGCTGTTGTTCACTATTATTCCGGGCGTCGGTTATCTGATTACCGCAGGCGTGGTTCGTCTGCTAAAAGTTGACCGCGAATTTATGCAGAAAATCCAATCAGACCTGGAAAAACGCCGCGACAACTACCGTGAACTGAATGAATACCACAAGATAAAAACAACTGAAACCGTAAGGAAAGCCTAGTGAATCAGCTCATCTGGGCCCCGAGATCCACGCTATTGCCGGTAAGTGGTACATCTACTTTACGGCCACGCACACTCAGGCGCTCGACAAACTGGGGATGTTCCAGCACCGTATAGCACCACACGCTAACGCCGAAAGGTGAAGATGTGCTGGTGTACCACGCGAGAAATTACACTGAAATCGAGGGCGATCCGCTGTACGACCCAAACCGCCATACTCGTTTGAAGCTCGTGCGCTGGGACGAAAACGGCATGCCTGATTTTGGCGTCCCGCCAGCGGATACGTATTGAGTCATTGCACCGTTATCCGGTCTACATATGCGCCAGGCCGGATAAGGCGGCTACACCGCCATCCGGCAACAATCGCTAGATCAGCGTGCCATAAATTGTCAGCAGCGCAATGACCACCACCACCACAAACGAGGTTTTCTTCGCCATTGCAACGGCAGCTTTTGGCGTTTCGACCTTATCAGTATGCGGCTCGCGCGCCAGCGAGAACTGCGCCAGACGCGTCAACACCTGATACTGCGAAGTATGCATATCCGCCAGCGATGCAAACCAGGCTGGCAGCGCTTTCTCGCCGTGTCCTAACAGCGCATAGACCACGCCCGCCAGACGCACCGGGATCCAGTCCAGCACATGCAGGATCGCATCAATACCCGATTGCAGACGCTGGTGCGGTGTCTGATAGCGCGCCAGCCAGGACTGCCAGGCACGTAAAAAGGCATAACCAACCAGCGTCACAGGTCCCCACGGGCCACCGACAATCAGCCAAAATAACGGCGCCAGGTAAAAGCGAAAGTTGTTCCATAACAGCGCATTTTGTAGCTCCCGCAGAAACTCTCGTTCATCGCAGTCCGGCGGCACGCCATGAATCAGCGTCAATTCGCTGGCCATCGCCTCACGGGCGTGCACATCATTACGTGAAGCCGCATTCAGGTAGGCATGATAATGCAGGCGCACCTTGCCAGCGCCGATGCACAGCAAACCAACTAAAATCCACACCACCAACAGCGGAACATTAAATAACAGCCCATGCAGCGCACGCAGCAGCAGGAATGTCACAGCCATCGCAATAATGGTCATTCCTAATGTTCGCGCCATAGAGAAATGCTTAACCCGCCGAAAAAAAGCCTCAATCCGGTGATCAAGCTGCCAGTGCTCGCCCAGCTTAAACAAGCGCTCAACAATCAGCACCAGTAATGTTGTAAACAGCGTCATGTCATCTCCTTGTGTGACGAGGGGGTGACCAGGGCGCGAAACCTTGCCCAGTCAAAAGATGGCCCAGGATCGGTCTTCCGTTCGGGCGCAATATTGCAATGCCCAGTCATGTTACTGGCAATCGCCGGATAACGCGTAATCAGGGTGTTTGTCACGGCAGCCAGTTTCTGGTACTGCGCATCGGTATAAGCCAGCGCATCCGTCCCTTCCAGCTCAATACCAATTGAAAAATCATTACAGCGTTCACGCCCCTGATAGCAGGAGACGCCTGCATGCCAGGCACGTTTGTCAAAGGGAACATATTGCACGACCTCACCGTCACGGCGGATCAGACAATGGGCCGAAACGCGCAAATGGGCGATTCCGGCAAAATAAGGATGGGCGTTGGGATCAATCGTGCCAGTAAACAGCGCGTCTATCCATGGGCCGCCAAATTCACCGGGTGGCAGGCTGATATTGTGCACCACCAGCAAAGAAGGGCTTTCGTCATCCGGGCGGCAATCGTAATGAGGAGAGTGAACGCGTCGCGCCTCTGCCAGCCAGCCCTCGTCTAACAACATGCAGAATCTCCTTATTGGTGGTGCTCATATCAGGTTCAGGGTAGCATGTTTCCACCTTATGATTCGTTAGCAATTTGGAGTTTTATCATGCCGCCTCGCCGCTATAACCCTGACTACCGACGTGACGCGCTGTTGGAACGCATAAATCTCGATATCCCTACCGCGGTTGCCCAGGCGCTGCGCGAAGATTTAGGCGGAGAAGTTGATGCCAATAACGATATCACCGCACAGCTTTTACCCGAAGACATGCGCTCCCACGCTACCGTAATCACCCGCGAAGAGGGTGTTTTTTGTGGGAAACGCTGGGTGGAAGAGGTCTTTATTCAGCTTGCTGGCGATGATGTCAGCGTCACCTGGCATGTTGAAGATGGCGACAGAATTAAGGCTAATCAGCCGCTGTTTGAACTGGACGGCCCTTCCCGCGTGTTGCTGACCGGCGAACGTACCGCACTCAATTTTGTGCAAACTCTGTCTGGCGTTGCCAGTGAAGTGCGTAAATACGTCGACCTGCTGACCGGGACAAAAACCCAACTGCTGGATACACGTAAAACTCTGCCTGGGCTGCGTACGGCGCTGAAATACGCGGTGCTCTGCGGCGGCGGTGCGAATCATCGTTTAGGTCTTTCTGACGCCTTCCTGATTAAAGAGAACCACATTATTGCTTCCGGTTCGGTGAAACAGGCCGTGGAAAAAGCCTTCTGGCTGCACCCGGACGTGCCGGTTGAGGTAGAAGTGGAAAGTCTGGATGAACTGGACGATGCGCTGAAAGCCGGGGCAGACATCATCATGCTCGACAATTTCGAAACCGACCAAATGCGCGAAGCGGTCAAACGTACCAACGGCCAGGCGCGTCTGGAAGTATCAGGTAACGTCACCTATGAAACGCTGCGCGAATTCGCGGAAACCGGCGTGGATTTCATCTCTGTGGGCGCACTGACCAAACATGTCCGCGCACTCGACCTCTCGATGCGTTTTCGCTAATCGCTGATTGTTCTGCCCGGTGGCGCTTCG
This sequence comes from Citrobacter sp. Cpa228, assembly GCF_030333085.1. NCBI lineage: Bacteria > Pseudomonadati > Pseudomonadota > Gammaproteobacteria > Enterobacterales > Enterobacteriaceae > Citrobacter > Citrobacter sp. Cpa228. The sequence continues at coordinate 101,481 of NZ_JAOWGQ010000051.1, forward strand.
CGTATCGGGCCTACAGCCCCAGCCGTATACGCCGCCGATCGGCAGTTTATTCGAGCGTCTTCGCAAATACGTTGTCTGATTCTGTAATTTCGTAACATTCATCTGAACCGGCCTTCTCGTTCTATTTTTTGCCCCTCGCCTAAAATCCCTTCGATTTGCCAAAGTAGCGCCAGCTAACTCAAGGAGCAAATCAACAATGGACAAACAACGAGGCTTCACGCTTATCGAACTCATGGTGGTCATTGGCATTATTGCCATTCTTAGCGCCATCGGCATTCCGGCTTATCAAAACTATCTACGCAAAGCCGCGCTGACAGACATGCTACAAACCTTTGTCCCCTACCGTACTGCCGTCGAACTCTGCGCGCTGGAGCACGGCGGAACAGAAACCTGTGATGCCGGAACAAATGGCATCCCCTCTGCGACCACCACCCGCTATGTCTCCGCCATGGGCGTGGAAAAAGGCGTTGTCAGCCTCACTGGGCAGGAAAGTCTGAATGGGCTAAGCATCACCATGACGCCAGGTTGGGACAACGCCAACGGCATAACGGGCTGGAATCGCAACTGCGCTATCCAGAATGACAGCGCGCTGCAACAGGCTTGCGAAGACGTTTTTCGCTTTGATGCCAACTAAGGAAAAGAGATGAATACCACCCAACTTACGGCGCTGTGCCAACGCTATCAGGCCATATTACTGGATGCAGATAATGAAGTGGTGCATATCGCCGTCGTGGATGCCCCATCCCACGAGCTGCTGGATGCACTGCATTTTGCGACTACCCGACGCATCGACATTGTTTGCTGGACGCGCCAGCAAATGGAAGGCCACACGCATACACCACGCAAAATGCTCCCGGCAGTGGTCACTAAAAGCAGCGCCAGCGCCGCAGACTTGCTGCATCAGACGTTCCAATCCGCTCTGGCACAACGGGCTTCTGATATTCATATTGAACCTGCGGAGAATCACTACCGGGTCAGGATACGTGTGGATGGCGTACTGCATGTTTTACCGGAAGTCACAACCGAGATGGGCATTGCTCTCACTGCAAGATTAAAGGTATTAGGCAGTCTGGATATTGCCGAGCACCGACTCCCGCAAGATGGGCAATTTACCGTGGAGATTTCAAGTGACCCCATTTCGTTTCGCATCGCCACGCTGCCTTGCCGATGGGGTGAAAAAGTAGTGCTACGCCTGCTTCATCAGGTTAATCAAACGCTGGAAGTCAACGCACTGGGCATGCATGAGGCACAGCTGGCTGCGTTTTCACAAGCATTACAGCAGCCACAGGGTTTGATTCTGGTCACCGGGCCGACCGGGAGCGGCAAAACGGTTACCCTGTACAGTGCGCTACAAACCCGAAACACCCCGCAGGTGAATCTTTGCAGCGTGGAAGATCCGGTAGAGATCCCGATCGGCGGTCTTAACCAGACTCAAATTCATCCCCGCGCCGGGCTTAATTTTCAGGGTGTATTACGTGCACTACTGCGCCAGGATCCCGACATTATTATGGTAGGCGAAATCCGCGACGGCGAAACAGCTGAGATTGCCCTAAAAGCCGCACAAACCGGTCATTTGGTTCTTTCGACGCTGCATACCAATTCGACCACTGAAACGCTGGTGCGCCTGCAGCAAATGGGGGTGGCACGCTGGATGATTGCCTCCGCGCTGACATTAATTGTTGCGCAGCGATTAGTCAGAAAATTATGCCCACATTGTCGGCGACGACTTGATACTCCCATAACGCTCCCGGCAACACTTTGGCCCACGCCACTACCACGTTGGCAGGCACCCGGTTGCCAACACTGCTATCACGGTTTTTATGGTCGAACCGCGCTGTTTGAAGTTCTGCCCATTACGCCTGCGTTGCGGCAACGTATTGCCGATGGCTCATCGGCAGACGTTGTGGAATCAGATGCTCAGCAAGCGGGCATGAGTACTCTTTTCGAGTATGGCTGTCAGGCTGTGGAACAAGGGTTAACGACATTTGAAGAACTGATCCGCGTACTGGGCACGCCCCATGCCAACTAAACACCTCTGGCGCTGGCAAGGCATAACCCACGAAGGCCAGCCTGTAGCAGGGATGCTGTGGGCTGATACCCGACCATCGCTCCTGTTTGTGCTCGAACAACAGCAAATTACACCGGTTCGCATTAACCGGATGCGCATTAAAACCTCGCACTGGAGCAGAGCAAACAGTGCCGAAGCCATACGCCAGTTGGCGACATTGCTTAAAGCGGGATTGACGCTTTCCGCTGGGTTAACTCTGCTCGCTGAACAGCATCCCAGCAACCAGTGGCAAGCATTACTGCGCACGCTGGCTTATGACATGGAACAAGGCATTGCGCTGTCAGCCTCGCTTTCGCGGTGGCAACACGTATTTCCCCCACTGTACCAGGCAATGATCCGTACCGGAGAACTAACGGGCAAACTGGACGACTGCTGCTTTGAACTTGCCCGTCAGCAAAAAAACCAACAGCAACTGGCGGATAAAGTAAAAAAAGCACTACGCTATCCCATTATCATTCTTGCCATGGCGATAATGGTCGTGCTGGCGATGCTGCATTTTGTGTTACCTGAATTTGCCGCTATCTATCGCACGTTCAACACTCCGCTACCGGCGCTCACTCAGTGGATTATGGTCGCGGCACACTACAGCAGTCGATGGGGATGGCTGGCAGGGTTGCTCTGCCTGGTGCTGGGAACAACATACGGGTTGATAAAGCAGAAACCCTACTGGCTTATTCTGCGCCAGAAAATACTGCTGCACTTCCCCATCATCGGGCCGATGGTCAGGGGACAAAAACTCACACAGATCTTCACCGTACTGGCATTAACACAAAACGCGGGCATTCCCTTTCTGCAAGGTCTGGAAAGTGTCACCGAAACCCTTAACTGCCCTTATTGGTCACAACGTTTGGCACAGGTGCATCACGATATCAGTGCCGGGAAGCCGGTATGGCTGGCGCTTAAAAATAGCGGTGAATTTAGTCCACTTTGCTTGCAACTGGTGAGAACCGGTGAAGTTTCCGGCTCTCTGGATGCGATGTTGCAAAACCTCGCCCGACATCACAGCGAGTACACACTGTCTCAGGCCGAAAATTTGGCGTCATTACTTGAGCCAGCCTTGCTTGTCATTACGGGGTTGATTATCGGTACGCTGGTTGTGGCAATGTATTTACCGATTTTTCATCTGGGAGATGCAATGAGTGGTGTGGGATAAATTTAAATGTCGAATGGCGGCATAAACGCCTTATCAGGCCTACACTGAGCATGAGCGTAGGCCTGATAAGCTGTGCGCCATCAGGCGTTTAACAGTACGATCTGTTCTTACAGGCTATTGAAAACGCGGTTTTCTTGTTCCTGTACGCGAATAAAGGTTGTCCGTTTGGTCAGCTCTTTCAGACGGGATGCACCGACATAAGTACAGGCAGAACGCAGGCCGCCAAGGATATCACGAGCGGTGTTATCAACCGGGCCACGCAGCGGCAGCTTAACGGTTTTACCTTCAGCGGCACGATACTGAGCAACACCACCAACATGGCGCGTCATAGCAGACTCAGAGCTCATACCGTAGAACAGCATGAATTTCTCACCGTTCTCTTCAACGATTTTACCGCCGCTTTCTTCATGGCCGGCCAGCATACCGCCGAGCATCACGAAGTCCGCACCACCGCCAAACGCTTTTGCCACATCACCCGGCATTGTGCAGCCACCGTCGCTGACAATCATGCCACCCAGGCCGTGCGCTGCATCAGCACATTCAATGACGGCAGAAAGCTGCGGATAGCCAACGCCGGTTTTTACGCGGGTGGTACATACAGAACCTGGGCCAATGCCCACTTTGACAATATCAGCACCGGAAAGCACCAGTTCTTCACACATCTCGCCGGTGACCACGTTGCCAGCACAGATCGTTTTTGTCGGCCAGGCCGCACGTGCTTTCGACACAAACTGAACAAAGTGCTCTGAATAGCCATTTGCCACATCAATGCAGATAAAGTTCAGCGCTGGATTCAGTGCCAGAATCTGTTTGGTTTTTTCGAAATCAGTGTCCGACGTCCCGGTTGAAACCATCACGTGTTTCAGTACATCGGCAGAGGAGTCCGCAATGAAAGCGGCCCAGTCTTCAACAGAATAGTGTTTATGCACAGCGGTCAGGATGTCGAAGGAGGCAAGCGCCGTTGCCATGGCAAACGTCCCAACGGTGTCCATGTTCGCGGCGATAATCGGCACGCCGGACCAGGTCTGACCTGAATGTTTAAAGGTGAATTGACGTTCCAGTTCAACATCGGAACGGCTTTTGAGAGTAGAACGCTTAGGGCGGATAAGAACGTCTTTGAAACCTAACTTCAGATCTTCTTCGATACGCATGTGCGGATTCCTGGGGTTAATGGCGAAAAATCGAAACTCACAACTCCAGTGACGCTATCATACGCACTAATCAATGCCGCGCAAGACTGCGAAATTCTCTTTTTTTACGCTACAATCCCATAAATTTACCTGGCGATTAGTAGGTTAATCCTGCATCAGCTTCGCCTTCGCATGCTTAATTTTTAACTGTTTGATAATCAAACCAAAACTCCAGGATCTGCATCTATGAGGTATACGGTAGCCTTAACCGGCGGCATTGGCAGTGGTAAAAGTACCGTTGCAAATGCATTCGCTGACCTCGGAATAAACGTGATTGATGCGGATATCATTGCGCGCCAGGTGGTCGAACGCGGCATGCCTGCCCTACAGGCAATTGCAGAACATTTTGGTTCCGACGTTATTGCTGCGGATGGCTCGTTACAGCGGCGAATTTTACGCGAACGCATTTTTTCCGATCCTGATGAGAAAAAATGGCTAAATGCCTTGCTCCACCCACTTATTCAGCAGGAAACACAGCGTCAGTTTCAGCAAGCGACCTCTCCTTATCTGTTATGGGTCGTCCCCTTGTTGGTGGAAAACGCGCTGTATAAAAAAGCCGATCGCGTACTCGTGGTAGATGTTACCCCCGAAACACAGCTCAGACGCACTATGCAGCGTGATGACGTCACGCGTGAGCATGTGGAACATATTCTTGCTGCCCAGGCAACACGTGAAGCGCGCCTTGCCGTGGCAGATGATGTTATTGATAATAATGGCACACCGGGTGCTATCGTCTCGGATGTCGCCCGCCTGCACGCGCTCTATTTGCAATTCGCGTCGCAGTTTGTCTCACAGGAAAAACCGTAATGCACACCCAGGTCCTTTTTGAACACCCTCTCAATGAGAAGATGCGTACATGGCTGCGCATTGAGTTTCTGATCCAGCAACTCTCCATTAATTTGCCCATTGTGGATCACGCAGGCGCACTGCATTTTTTCCGCAATGTAGGAGATTTACTGGATGTATTTGAACGTGGCGAAGTCCGTACTGAACTCCTCAAAGAGCTGGAAAGACAGCAGCGAAAACTTCAGGCCTGGGTTGAAGTTCCCGGCGTCGATCAAAGCAGAATCGACTCTTTACGTCAGCAGTTAAAAAGTGCGGGCAGCATTCTGATTGCTGCCCCGCGCATCGGACAAACCCTGCGCGAAGATCGTCTGATTGGCCTCGTGCGTCAGCGTTTAAGCATTCCTGGCGGGTGCTGCAGTTTCGATCTGCCGACCCTGCATATCTGGTTACATTTACCACAATCGCATCGCGACGCGCAGGTTGAAACCTGGCTTGCCAGCCTGAATCCTCTCAACCAGGCATTGTCTCTGGTGTTGGATTTAATCCGTAACTCTGCACCGTTTCGTAAGCAAACCAGCCTGAATGGTTTTTACCAGGACAACGGCGATGATGCAGACCTACTGCGTTTACAGTTGCCGCTCGCTTCGCAGCTTTATCCGCAAATCTCGGGTCATAAGAGCCGCTTTGCCATTCGCTTTATGCCACTGGATAGCGAGAACGGTCAGGTGCCTGAGCGCCTCGATTTCGATCTGGCGTGCTGTTAAGGAGTTAAGATGTCTGAACAAACTATCGTAAACTGCCCAACCTGCGGTAAAGCTGTCGTGTGGGCAGAAGTCAGTCCGTTTCGCCCATTCTGCAGCAAGCGCTGCCAGTTAATCGATCTCGGTGAGTGGGCCGCAGAAGAGAAACGTATCCCAAGCTCAGGCGACTTGTCGGAAAGCGACGACTGGAGCGAAGAGCAGAAGTAATTCTACAAAAACGGTAGGCCGGATAAGGCTACGCCGCATCCGGCATTTTTATGCTGTTTCGCCTGATGTCGCTACGCTTATCAGGCCTACGAACGTCATTAGCCAGCAATCAGCTTTTTGATCACCGGTTCATTGGCTGGCGGGAAATCGTCTACATTCAGTGCACTCTGCGCAATCCACTGCGCCGGCTGCCCCTCTTTTCCCCATGGCTCACCTTCCCAGCGTTCAACCAGCCAGAACCATAAAGTGATATGCCTGTCCGGAAACTGATACTCCAGCGTTTCGAACAATGAGCTTTGAGTCGGCGTAATCCCAACTTCTTCCTGTAGCTCGCGAACCAGCGCCTGTTCCGGCGTTTCGTCCGCTTCTATTTTTCCGCCGGGGAACTCCAGCTTATTTGCCATGTGGGCATCAGCCGCACGCTGGGTGATAAAAATTTCATGTTGCGAATTACGAATAATTCCCACAGAGATTTGCAGTACTTTCATATTTATCGTCCATAAAAAAGGCGCAGAATTCTGCGCCTTTTCAGTAAGTTACTTTCTTAGCTCAGACGGCCATGGCACTGTTTGTATTTTTTACCTGAACCGCAAGGGCACGGATCGTTACGTCCCACTTTACGATCGCCGGTCTGTGCCGCCAGCTCTTCTGCGACAGCAGAATCATCACCTTTATGGCTCAGTTGCTGCATCTGCGCTAAACGCTCAGCATCTTCGCGACGCTGCTGCTCCATTGCTTCGACTTCTTCAGGCATACGCACCTGAACTTTGCTCAGGGTGCTGATCACTTCATATTTCAGTGACTCCAGCATAGAGGCAAACATGGAGAAGGATTCGCGTTTATATTCCTGCTTCGGATCTTTTTGCGCATAACCACGCAGGTGGATACCCTGACGCAGGTAGTCCATCGCCGCAAGGTGCTCTTTCCACAGGGAGTCGAGCGTTTGCAGCATCACACCTTTTTCGAAGTGACGCATCATCTCCGCGCCCACAACTTCCTCTTTACGCTGATAGACTTCTACAGCGTTGGCCAGAATACGTTCGCGCAGCGTCTCTTCATGCAGTTCAGGCTCTTTATCCAGCCACTCTGAAATCGGCATCTCGAGGTCGAAATCGTTTTTCAAACGTTCCTGCAGACCCGGGATATCCCACATTTCTTCCAGCGACTGCGGCGGAATATAGGCATCAATCGTTGCTTTGAAGACATCTTCACGGATGCTGTTGATGGTCTCGCTAACGTCGGACACATCCAGCAGCTCGTTACGCTGGGTGTAGATTGCGCGACGCTGGTCGTTGGCGACATCATCATATTCCAGCAATTGCTTACGAATGTCGAAGTTGCGGCTTTCCACTTTACGCTGCGCGTTAGCAATCGCTTTAGTTACCCACGGGTGTTCAATCGCTTCACCCGGCTTCATGCCCAGTTTACGCATCATGCCAGACACGCGGTCGGAGGCAAAAATACGCATCAGCGCATCTTCCATCGACAGGTAGAAACGAGAAGAACCCGCATCCCCCTGACGACCAGAACGACCACGCAGCTGGTTATCGATACGGCGAGATTCATGACGTTCGGTACCAATGATGTGCAAACCACCGGAGGCCAACACCGCGTCGTGACGCACCTGCCAGTCAGCTTTAATCTGTGCGATTTGTTCTTCTGTCGGATTTTCCAGCTCGGCGACTTCTGCCTGCCAGCTACCACCCAGCACGATATCCGTACCTCGACCTGCCATGTTAGTGGCAATGGTCACGGCTGACGGATAGCCCGCCTGTGCGACGATTGCCGCTTCGTTAGCGTGGAACTTGGCGTTCAGCACGTTATGCTTGATACCGGCTTTGGTCAGTTCGTTAGAGACCACTTCAGATTTTTCAATGGAGATAGTACCCACCAGCACCGGCTGGCCATTTGCGGTACGCTCTTTAATATCTTCGATAATGGCCTGAATTTTTTCCGCTTCGGTCATGTACACCAGATCCGGCAAATCCTTACGGATCATCGGACGGTTGGTCGGCACAACTACGGTATCCAGTTTGTAGATAGAGCTGAATTCGAACGCTTCGGTATCTGCTGTACCGGTCATACCGGCCAGTTTTTCGTACAAGCGGAAGTAGTTCTGGAAGGTGATAGAAGCCAGCGTCTGGTTTTCGTTCTGAATTTCTACGCCTTCTTTGGCTTCAACAGCCTGGTGCAGACCGTCAGACCAGCGACGCCCCTGCATGGTACGTCCGGTGTGTTCGTCGACGATGATAACTTCGCCGTCTTTCACAATGTAGTCGACATCGCGGGTGAACAGCACATGTGCGCGCAGTGCGGCAGTCACGTGATGCATCAGCATGATGTTGCCCGGAGAGTACAACGACTCGCCTTCATCCATAATGCCTTCTTTCACCAGCAGTTCTTCAATCAGAACCAGACCACGTTCGGTAAGGTTAACCTGACGCGATTTCTCATCGACAGAGAAGTGGCCTTCGCCCTGGAACGAGTCAGAATCTTCCTTCTCCTGACGGATCAGGTTTGGAATAATTTTGTTCACTTTCTTGTACATTTCCGAGCTATCTTCAGCCGGGCCGGAAATGATCAGCGGCGTACGTGCTTCATCGATCAGGATGGAGTCGACCTCATCCACCAACGCATAATGCAGTTTACGCTGAACGCGCTCTTCCGGACTAAACGCCATGTTGTCGCGCAGGTAGTCAAAACCGTATTCGTTGTTGGTTCCGTAGGTAATATCGGCATTGTAGGCTTCACGCTTGGCCGGTGCCGGCAGACCTGACATGTTGATCCCTACGGTCATACCGAGGAACTCAAACAGTGGGCGGTTATTTTCGGCGTCACGCTGAGCCAGGTAGTCGTTCACGGTCACCACGTGTACGCCCTTCCCGCTTAATGCGTTCAGGTAGGCCGGCAACGTTGCGGTCAGGGTTTTACCTTCACCGGTACGCATTTCCGCGATGCAGCGATCGTTAAGCACCATACCGCCCAGCAGCTGCACGTCAAAGTGACGCATACCGAACACACGCTTACTGGCTTCACGGACTACCGCAAATGCTTCCGGGATCAGGCTTTCAACGCTGGCACCTTTTTCCAGACGCGCGCGGAATTCAGCAGTCTTCGCTTTCAGCTCATCATCGGAGAGTTTTTCCATCTCCGGTTCCATCGCGTTAATGACGTTGACCACTTTGCGCATACGACGCAGCGTACGCTCGTTACGGCTACCGAATACTTTGGTTAATAATTTGATTAGCATAATAAAATCTCAAACGCCCCGCGATGCGGAGTCAAAAATTATAAGTTGGAAGGTTCTTTTTTAGCTGAGGCGTTGAGGACCAGCGCGGATACCCTGCAGCTGGCTGATCCAGACCGGAACGCTAAACGCGGCCTGAGAAGTGAAATGGGCGTATGTCACGCGACTTACAGTCGCCGGTGGTCTGCCTTCCTGCGTCAGCATCGCGCTGAGCGTATTCAGTAACGCAAGATGGTGCGCCTGGATTGGCAATGGCTCATCGGCAACGGGCAACGCCTGAGGCGCCATGGCAAAAGAAAGATGGCGGATAACCGTACGAATGGCATGTTGATGCCAGTAATCGACAGTAAAATTCGGGCGACGGTTAGTGGCTTCCAGCAAAGCAAGCTGGCTAAAGTTAACCTTAGCGGATTGATCGTGGTTGCTGGCGGTCGCTTTCGCGGGCGTATTCGGTTCAGCGGCATTACCGATCGCGGGCAGGCCAAAACTTGCCGCGACCATCCCTAATAAGAGATGCGGCCAGAAGTACCGTCTGCCTAACTGTCGCCAGCGCGTCAGTATTCCACTCACGTTAGTGCCACCTGATCTACCCTGCATTTGGGGTTATAAATTCAAAACGATTTTTGCGCACAAATCTTATCATTAAAGCGCGCACTCCACAGCAGTAATGACAGCAAGCCGTGGTTAAATATGCTTAAGAAAGCAGCGATCGCGCTGTATTTTAATCTGACAGCGGGAAAAAAGTCGCATCGAAAAAGACGGTGAGCTATCGGAGGATAAAAAAAACGACTGGCTCACCTGGCCGGAGAGAGTGCCAGATTGACCAGTCGAATTTATACGACAGATATACACTTCATCCTTCAAGCTGCCTCTTTGTTGGCTGCCTTCTCTCACCCCAGTCACGTACTGGTCGTACGTTCCTGAGGATTCGCTCAGTTGCCGCCTTGATGCAACCTGAATGATTTTGTGTATAGTTATTATGCCAGTACAGTCGAAGGCGCTTTGAACGCCAGCGGCAGTTCTGCGTCGTCCTGGAAGGTCACATATTCCCAGGCTTCCTGTTTTGCCAGAACCGCCTGCAACAGTTTGTTATTCAATGCATGACCGGACTTATACGCGGTGAATGCACCAATAATGTTGTGACCACACATGAACAAGTCACCAATCGCGTCGAGCATTTTGTGACGAACGAATTCATCTTCAAAACGCAGGCCGTCTTCGTTCAGTACGCGATAATCGTCAACAACGATGGCACAATCGAAGCTGCCGCCCAGGGCCAGGCCACGGGACTGCAGATACTCGATATCACGCATGAAGCCGAAAGTACGCGCACGGCTGATCTGGCGCATGAACGCATCAGCAGAGAAGTTCATCGCATAGCGCTGCGTGCTGGCATCAATCGCCGGATGGTTAAAGTCGATGGTAAAATCCAACGAGAAACCATTAAACGGCTTGAATTCAGCCCACTTGTCGCCATCTTCGACGCGAACGGTCTCTTTGATGCGGACAAATTTCTTCGCACTGTTCAGTTCTTCAATACCTGCGTCAAGCAGCAGGTAGACGAATGGAGCAGCACTACCATCCATGATTGGGATTTCCGGGGCATTAACCTCAATAACGATGTTATCGATACCTAAGCCCGCCAGAGCAGCATTAAGGTGCTCAACGGTTGAAATCCGCACATCATGCTCGTTGACCAGACACGTACAGAGCATGGTATCACGCACAGATTTGGCATCGGCCGGGAAATCTACCGGAGGATTCAAGTCGGTGCGACGATAGATGACCCCGGTGTTGGCCGGCGCAGGGCGTAGCGTCAGCGTGACTTTTTTGCCGGTATGTAAACCGACGCCAGTCGCCTGAACGATACGTTTAAGAGTCCTTTGTTTGATCATCGTATAATCTCGCCAAATTACCTATCCAACCGAAGTGTACTATACATTCGGTGGGCCAGTTTAGCACAAAGAGCCACAATTCCCAAATTCCAGCTAATTCTTAATCAGCTTGCTTACGCAGGAATGCAGGGATATCCAGATAATCCGGCTCTTTAGTGGTTTGCGGCGTATTGTCGTTAACCACTTTCGCTACCGGCTTCTGCTCTTGCGTCAACGGCGCCATACCGTGCTGCTGGTAACGATCCATGACCGGCTGCTGTACCTGCTTGTTGGTTACCAGAGTGATTTCAGGACGCTTGTCCATACCAATTCCAGTCGCAACAACGGTTACGCGCAATTCGTCGTTCATATCCGGGTCCAGAGAGGTACCGATTACCACGGTCGCGTTATCCGATGCAAAGGCACGGATGGTGTTACCCACGGTTTCGAACTCATCCAGACGCAGGTCGAAGCCCGCAGTAATGTTGACCAGCACACCGCGTGCGCCGGACAGATCGATGTCTTCCAGCAGCGGAGAAGAGATAGCCATTTCAGCCGCTTCTTCTGCACGGTCTTCACCGCTCGCCACGCCAGAACCCATCATCGCGTAGCCCATTTCGGACATCACGGTGCGCACGTCTGCAAAGTCGACGTTCATCAGGCCCGGACGAGTAATCAGTTCAGCGATACCCTGAACTGCGCCTTTCAGTACGTCGTTCGCTGCGCCAAACGCATCCAGCAGGGAGATACCGCGACCCAGCACTTTCAGCAGTTTGTCATTCGGAATAGTGATCAGAGAGTCCACATGTTTGGACAGCTCGGTGATACCCTGCTCTGCGAATGCCATACGCTTCTTGCCTTCAAAGTTGAAAGGCTTAGTCACGACGGCAACGGTCAGAATACCTAAATCTTTTGCTACTTCAGCAACCACTGGCGCTGCACCGGTACCGGTACCGCCGCCCATGCCTGCTGCGATAAACACCATGTCTGCCCCGTCAAGCGCTGCACGCAGAGCTTCACGATCTTCGTCTGCCGCATTACGGCCGACTTCCGGGTTCGCACCCGCGCCCAGACCTTTGGTGATGCCGCTACCAATCTGAATGGTCTGTCCAACCGCCGTTTTACGCAACGCCTGAGCGTCGGTATTCACCGCGAAGAATTCAACACCTTCGATGCGCTCACGCACCATGTGTTCAACGGCATTACCGCCGCCGCCGCCGACGCCGATGACTTTAATCACCGCGTCATTGGTCAGTTCCATAGGTTCAAACATAGTTTCTCTCTCCGTTGTGCCTGTCGCCTGAGACCGTTAATGTGCGTCGGTCTCTTTAAAAATTAAAACTCTTTTCTCAGCCAGCTATTGAGTCGTTTAATCCACGAGCCAACTGATGCCGTTACACGTTTTTCAACTTCAGCTTCACCACTTAAATGGGATTCTTTCCCGTAGTGAAGCAGCCCCACTGCCGTTGAATAATACGGCTCCTGGGCATAATCTGTCAGACCGGTAATATTCAGCGGCGCGCCAATACGTACCTGGGTATGGAACACGCGCTGAGCGCAGGCCGCAAGACCTTCAATTTGCGCAGCACCACCGGTTAACACAATCCCCGCCGCCAGATGATGTTTCACACCTTGCTGGCGAAGTTGTTCCTGTAATTGCAAAATTTCTTCGTTGACCAGGTTAAGCAGCTCGGTATAACGCGGCTCAATGACCTCAGCCAGAGTCTGACGTTGCAGACTGCGTGGCGGACGACCACCCACGCTTGGCACTTCAACGCTCTCATCTTTGCCAACGATAGAACCCAGCGCACAACCATGACGAACTTTAATGGCTTCCGCATCGCTCGGCGGCGTACCAAAGGCATACGCGATATCGCTGGTGACCACATTCCCTGCATAAGGGATTACTTTGGTATGGCGCAACGCCCCGCCAGTATAAACGGCGATGTCCATTGTACCACCACCAATATCGACCACGCAGACACCCAGCTCACGTTCGTCTTCCGTTAACACGGAATAACTGGCTGCCAACCCGGCAAATATCAGTTGGTCAACTTTCAGACCACAGCGTTCAACGGCTTTGACGATGTTCTTCGCCATGTCGTTGTGACAGGTAATCAGATGTACTTTTGCCTGCATACGCACGCCGGAAAGACCGACCGGATTTTTAATGCCTTCCTGGTAGTCAATGGCGTATTCCTGTGGAATAACGTGCAGTACACGATGTTCATCGCGCACACGCACGGATTTTGCCGTATGCACAACATTTTCCACATCTTCCTGGGTCACTTCCTCTTCGGAAATGGGCACCATACCAATTTCATTCTGACAGCTAATATGTTTACCGGAAAGCGCCAGATACACTGAGGAAATCTGGCAATCTGCCATCAGTTCAGCCTGGTCAATGGCGCGCTGTACGCATTTCACCACTGACTCCAGATCGTTCACCCCGCCTTTATCCATACCTCGCGATGGGCAACTGCCCACGCCAATGATATTGACCATACCGTCGGGCAGAACTTCCCCTACTAAAGCGGCTACCTTCGCGGTGCCAATCTCCAGTCCAACTACCAGTTTTCTGTCCGTCGCCTTGATCATTGTTGTTCTGCCTGTGCCTGATTCTGTTGCTGATTAGATTCCTCAGGAGGCAAGGGAACCCAGCCTACTGCCGCTCCTGAGTCATAACGCAAATCAACGTAGCTAATCCGTTTGCCATCGGTTTGCGCCTGCTGCTGTAAAACCGGGTAGAGTTCCACAAAGCGAGCCAAACGTTTTATCGTATCGCCCCTGCCCAGATTGAGCTTAATATCGTTATTCAGCGTCAACTGCCAGGAACGACGAGCGGTCATCGCCGCTTCCTTCAGGGTGAATCTATCCTTAGCCAGCACCTGCCCCATATCACGGAACCCTTGCAACACTTCACTCGCGCTGCCTTCTGGCCCGTACAACATAGGTAATTCCTGCTTATTGGCCCGACCGGTTGGGACGCTGAACGTATTTCCTTCGGCATCCACCATATGTTGGTCATTCCAACGCGCTATCGGCACATATTCAACCAGATGAATCTTCAATTCATCAGGCCATTGCTTTCTGACGCTCGCCTGTTTGATCCAGGGGAGACGTTCAATCTGGCTCTGGATGATGTTCACATCCTGAGCCATAAAGGTTCCCGGAGCGCCCAGCGCCAGGATGGACTGCCGGATATCGTCATTGCGCGTATAATGCCGTTCGCCGGTTAACACCAGTTTTGACAATGGCAAACGCTGCGCATCTTCCATCCATCCCAACACTACCCAGCCGCTAACAAACACGGTGCACAGCACTGTCAGCAGAAACAGTATTCCTGCAAGACGCGTTCCATTGTTGCGGCGTGAGGAGAGAAGTTCTTCTTCATCACCGTTTCGCGTGTTCAGCGCAGCCTGCGACATATCAGTCCGCCAACTCCAGAATTCGTACCACCAACTGCGAGAAGCTCAGGCCTGCCTGACGTGCCGCCATCGGCACCAGGCTGTGGCTGGTCATACCCGGAGAGGTATTGGCTTCCAGCAGATAAAACTGGTCATCGCTGTCCAGCATGACGTCAATGCGACCCCAACCTTTACAGCCCAATGCAGTCCATGCTTTCAGGACTAATTCCTGCAAACGGGCCTCTTGTTCGGCTTCCAGACCTGCAGGGCAGAAATATTGTGTCTCATCAGAGAGATACTTCGCCTCATAATCATAGAAGGTTCCCGCGGGTTGGATACGTATTGACGGTAAAATTTCTTCACCAAGTATCGCAACTGTAAATTCCGGGCCACTGAGCCATTTTTCGATCAGTACTTCTTCATCATGCTGAAAAGCCAATGCTAATGCACCCTGCAAAGCATTTTCTTCTTCAACTTTTGACATCCCTACGCTGGAGCCTTCACGGCTTGGCTTCACAATCAACGGCAAGCCTAACGCAGAAATTTTTGTAACCGATTCATTGCTAAGACCTTTTTTGAACTCAGTGCGGGTCAATGCAACCCATGGCGCAACGGGTAAACCTGCGCCCTGCCACAGCAGCTTGCTGCGCAGTTTGTCCATTGAGATAGCCGATGCCATAACGCCGCTGCCGGTATACGGCAGGCCAATTTGCTCCAGCACGCCCTGCAACGTGCCATCTTCCCCGCCACGACCGTGCAGCGCAATAAACACCTTCTGAAAACCCATTGATTTCAAAAGAGTGACATCAACCTCTTTCGGATCAACCGGATGGGCATCGACACCACCTTCACGTAACCCTGCCAGCACAGCCGCGCCAGAATTCAGCGACACTTCTCGTTCTGCGGAGGTGCCCCCTAACAGGACCGCGATTTTATCAGCCATGTTGTTCTTCCTCCGGGTTTTGCGGCTTCAGTTTGATTTCAGCTAAGGAACGCGCGATTTTGCCGATATTTCCAGCACCTTGCACCAAAATCAGATCGTTGCCGGTTAATACCGGCGCCAGCATTTCCGCTACCTGGGCCGGATCGGACACCAGAATAGGATCGATCTTACCGCGACCACGAATGGTACGGCACAGCGAGCGGCTGTCTGCCCCCGGAATCGCGGCTTCGCCCGCGGCATACACATCCAACATCAACAGCGCATCGACCTGAGTCAGCACGTTGGCAAAGTCGTCGTACAGATCGCGCGTACGCGTGAACCGATGCGGCTGGAACAGCATTACCAGATTTTTGTCCGGCCAGCCCGCGCGCGCGGCTTTGATCGTGGCATCGACTTCCGTTGGGTGATGGCCATAGTCATCGACCAGCATCGCCGTCCCGGTTTTACCGTTGACTGGCTCAAGCGGGAATTCGCCGAGGAAGTCAAAACGGCGTCCGGTGCCCTGGAAACTTTCCAGCGCGCGCAGGATCGCATCGTCTTCAATACCCTCTTCCGTTGCCACTGCCACGGCAGCCGCCGCGTTCAAGGCATTGTGACGGCCAGGCGCGTTCAACGTCACACGTAAATCGGCCATCCCCTGACGCAGCAGCGTGAAGTGCCCTTGTGGACCAATCTGCTGGTAATCTTCAACGCGCACATCGGCATCATCGCTGAAACCATAGGTTGTGGTTTGGCGCCCGACGCGCGGTAACAGCTCGCGGATCACCGGATCGTCAACGCACATCACCGCACGACCATAAAACGGCAAGTTATGCAGGAAATTAATAAACGTCTGCTTTAAATTTTCGAAGTCGCCATGGTAGGTATCCATATGGTCAGCTTCGATGTTGGTGACAATCGCCACCATCGGCTGCAAATGCAGGAACGACGCATCGCTCTCATCGGCTTCCGCAATCAAATAACGGCTATGGCCTAAGCGCGCATGTACGCCTGCCGCCTTCACCAGTCCGCCGTTGACAAAGGTCGGATCCAGTCCCGCTTCCGCGTAAATGCTGGAGACCATCGCGGTGGTTGTGGTTTTACCGTGGGTCCCGGCAATGGCGATACCGTGACGAAAACGCATTAATTCAGCCAACATTTCAGCACGACGGATCACCGGAATACGCGCTTCATGGGCCGCAACAATTTCCGGGTTATCCGCAGAAATAGCGCTGGACACCACCACCACGCTCGCATCACGCACGTTTTCCGGGCGATGATTAAAGAAAATCGTGGCGCCCAGATTCGTCAACTGCTGCGTAACCGGATTCGGCGCCAGGTCAGAACCGCTGATCTGATAACCTTCATTGGCCAAAACTTCGGCAATACCGCCCATACCGGCACCACCGATGCCGACAAAGTGGATGTGCCGAACGCGACGCATTTCGGGCACGATGGAACGCAGTTTTGCCAGTTGTTGTGTATTCATTCTTTAGCCATTAACTTCTTAGTTCATGCGATGCAAAAGGCATCACCACAATTACGCCCGGGCAGCCCGGCTCACTTCAGTTGCAACCCGCTCTGTGGCATCCGGTATGGATGCGGCGCGCGCACGTTCTGCCATGGTTAATAAGGTTTCTCGCGACCACCCGGCAAGGGTGTTAGCGACGGCATCCACAGTAAACTGCGGCTGCTCAAGAATTTTGGCTGCGCCCACTTTCTCCAGCGGCAGCGCATTCCAGTACTGCTGTCTGTCTTTGTGCTGGAACGGCACAAACAGCGCCGGCAAACCTGCGGCGGCAATTTCGCTCACTGTCAGCGCGCCTGAGCGACACACTACGACATCTGCCCACGCGTAGGCGGCTGCCATATCATCAATAAACTCAGTGACCTTGTGCTGCGGTTGTCCCGCGTCGGCATAAGCCTGCTCAACGGTTTGCTGCGCGCCTTTGCCGCTCTGATGCCAGATAGTCACCGCATCGCCAAGCTTTGCGGCAACCTGCGGCATCGTCTGGTTCAATACGCGTGCACCCTGAGATCCCCCGACGACCAGCACGCGAACCGGACCTTCACGCCCAGCCAGACGTTCTTCGGGTAACGGCAATGCAAGGACATCAGTTCGCACTGGATTCCCCACCACGTCCGCATTCGGGAAAGCGCCAGGAAAAGCCTGCATTACCTTCGTTGCAATTTTCGCCAGCCACTTGTTGGTTAATCCCGCAATGCCGTTCTGCTCATGCAGAACCACCGGAATGCCTAATGACCAGGCCGCCAGACCGCCAGGACCGGACACGTAGCCGCCCATACCCAGCACCACATCAGGCTTAAACTGCTTCATGATGGCGCGCGCCTGACGCCAGGCATTAAAAATACGTACAGGTGCAGCCAGCAGTGCGTTAACGCCTTTGCCACGCAAACCGGAGATGCGAATAAAATCAATGTCAATGCCGTGTTTCGGCACTAAGTCCGCTTCCATACGATCGGCGGTGCCCAGCCAACGAACCTGCCAGCCCTGGGCCATTAAATGATGCGCGACCGCCAGCCCCGGGAAGACATGTCCACCGGTACCGCCCGCCATCACCATTAACCGCTTCGGTTGACCACTCATCGTGCACCTCGTGTAAACGCCTGGGCTTTTTCCAGACGCGTTTCATAATCAATACGTAACAAAAACATGATGGCCGTCGACATGATCAACAAACTGGAACCACCATAACTGATCAGCGGCAGCGTCAGACCTTTGGTTGGCAGCATACCTGCCGCCGCGCCGACGTTTACCAGCGCCTGGAAGCTAAACCAAATCCCGATGGAGCAGGCTAAGAAACCTGAAAAACGGTGGTCAATTTCCAGCGCCTTACGACCGATCGACATCGCGCGAAAAGCGACGAAGAATACCATTAAAAGTGCCAATACCACACCGATATAACCCAGCTCCTCCCCAATGATGGCGAAGATGAAGTCGGTGTGCGCTTCAGGTAAATACTCCAGTTTTTGTACTGAATTACCTAAGCCCTGTCCCCAAACCTCACCGCGACCAAAGGCCATCAGGGATTGCGTCAGCTGGTAACCGCTGCCAAACGGATCTTCCCATGGGTTCCAGAAGGAAGTTACGCGGCGAATACGATACGGCTCGGCAAGGATCAGCAGTACGACCGCCGAAATCCCCATGCCGATGATGGCGATGAACTGCCACAGTTTCGCGCCCGCCAGAAACAGCATCGCCAGGGTCGTGACAAACAGCACCACCACCGTACCCAGATCGGGCTGCGCCAGCAGTAAAATAGCCAGCACCAGGATCACGCCCATCGGTTTTAAGAAACCGCGCAGGTTGTTACGCACCTCATCCACCTTACGCACGAGGTAGTTGGCGAGGTAACAGAACAACGACAGCTTGGTAAACTCCGCAGGCTGAATACGCAGCGGACCCAACGCAATCCAGCGCGACGCCCCGTTAACCGAACTGCCTACAACCAGCACGATCAGCAGCATGATGATTGAGGCTATCAGCATCGTCGTACTGTACTTTTGCCAGAACTCCATCGGCAGACGCAGCGTGACCATCGCCAGACAAAACGCGAGGAAGATGTACAACGCGTCACGCTTAGCAAACAGGAAAGGATCGCCCGCCAGGCGTTGTCCTACGGGCATCGATGCTGATGTCACCATCACGAAGCCGATCGCCGCCAGACCAAAGGTCAGCCACAGCAGCATGCGGTCATACATGATCAGGCTGTCGGCGTCTTTATCACGCGAAGCCATCACCCAGCCTTTAAGCGCCGCAAAGATCCACGCCAGGACACCCAGTCCCGGTAAGCGCGGCAGTCTCAGACGAGGGAGAGATAAGCGCATCAACCCAACTCCTTCGCCAGGTGGGTAAAGACGTCGCCACGTTGCTCAAAGTTCTTGAACTGATCGAGGCTGGCGCAGGCTGGCGACAGCAGCACCATATCGCCCGGCTTCACGCGCGGCGCAAGCAGACGCATCGCCTGTTCCATGGTTTCAGTTTGTTCCGCAATCTCAGGTCGCAGAGCGGCAAGCTGTGCGCCATCGCGGCCAAAGCAGTACAGACGAATGTTGTTGCCGGTCAGGTAACGTTGCAGCGGCATAAAGTCAGCGGATTTTCCGTCGCCGCCCAGCAGCAGGTGCAGCGTGCCGTCAACGTGCAGGCCATTCAGCGCGGCTTCAGTGCTGCCGACGTTGGTCGCTTTTGAATCATTGATCCAACGCACGCCGTTATGATTCAGTACCAACTGGAAACGGTGCGCCAGGCCGGTAAAGGTGGTCAGCGCTTTCAGGCTCGACGCCCGTGGTAAACCTGCGGCATCCGCCAGCGCCAGCGCAGCCAGGGCGTTGGTATAGTTATGCTGACCGGAAAGCGTCATCTCTTTCACGTTGAGGACTTTTTCCCCTTTCACCCGCAGCCAGGTTTCGCCCTGCTGACGATTAAGGTGATAGTCCCCCATATTGACGCCAAAGCTCACGCAACGCTCATCTGCACCACGAACCGGCATAGTCAGCGCATCATCCGCATTGACCACGCATACTTTCGCGTTCTCATAGACGCGCAGTTTGGCTGCACGGTACTGCTGCAGTCCAAACGGATAACGGTCCATATGATCTTCAGTGACGTTCAAAATGGTGGCCGCGACAGCCCGTAAGCTGGAGGTTGTCTCCAGTTGGAAGCTGGACAGCTCCAGAACATACAGCTCACGTTCGTCATCCAGCAGCATCAGCGCCGGCAGACCGATATTACCGCCAACACCGACGTTTACTCCGGCCGCTTTCGCCATTTCGCCAACCAGCGTCGTGACGGTACTTTTACCGTTTGAACCGGTGATCGCGACGATCGGCGCCTGCGCTTCGCGGCAGAACAGCTCAATGTCGCCAACAATTTCAATCCCTGCATCAGCAGCAGCGCTCAACGAAGGGTGCGCCAGGGCAATACCGGGGCTGGCGACGATTAAATCAGCGGCCAGCAGCCAGTCATCATTCAGACTGCCAACATGACGCTCAACCGCTTCCGGTAATTTATCCAGGCCAGGCGGCGTCGCACGGGTATCCATTACGCGCGGCGTCACGCCACGCGCCAGGAAGAAATCCACGCAGGACAGTCCGGTCAACCCCAGACCGATAATGACGACTTTTTTACCCTGGTAATCAGCCATGATTAACGTACCTTCAGCGTTGCCAGGCCAATCAGCACCAGCATCAGCGAAATAATCCAGAAGCGCACAATCACGCGCGGTTCCGGCCAGCCCTTCAATTCATAGTGATGGTGAATCGGCGCCATACGGAAGATGCGCTGTCCGCGCAGCTTAAAGGAGCCAACCTGCAGAATGACCGACAGCGTTTCCACCACGAAGACACCGCCCATAATCACCAGCAGGAACTCCTGACGCAGCAGTACGGCAATAATGCCCAGCGCGCCACCCAGCGCCAGTGAACCGACGTCACCCATAAAGACCTGCGCCGGATAGGTGTTAAACCACAGGAAACCTAATCCCGCGCCGACAATCGCCGTACAGACGATCACCAGTTCGCCTGCATGGCGTAAATAAGGAATGTGCAGATAGTTAGCAAAGTTCATATTACCGGTCGCCCATGCCACCAGCGCAAAACCGGCGGCCACAAACACGGTCGGCATAATGGCCAGGCCATCCAGGCCGTCGGTAAGGTTTACCGCATTCCCGGTACCGACAATGACGAAGTACGCCAGCAGGATGTAGAACAGCCCCAGTTGCGGCATGACATCTTTAAAGAACGGCACCACCAGTTCAGTTGCCGGGGTGTCTTTTCCTGCCAGATACAGCGCAAACGCGACCCCTAATGCAATGATCGACATCCAGAAATATTTCCAGCGCGCTATCAGGCCTTTGGTGTCTTTACGCACCACTTTGCGGTAGTCATCGACAAAACCGATAATGCCGTAGCCAATCAGCACCACCAGCACGCACCACACGTACGGGTTGGATGGGTAGGCCCACAGCAGCACGGAGATAACAATCGCGGTGAGGATCATGATGCCGCCCATGGTCGGCGTACCACGTTTACTAAAGTGTGATTCTGGGCCGTCGTTACGCACGACCTGACCAAATGACATTTTTTGCAAGCGGGCAATCATACGCGGGCCCATCCACAAAGAGATGAACAGCGCGGTCAGCAGGCTGACGATGGCGCGAAACGTCAGATAGGAAAAGACGTTAAAGCCGGAATAATATTTGACCAAATGTTCGGCCAGCCAAACTAACATGTCCCATTCTCCTGTAATGCGCGTACTACCTCTTCCATGGCGGCACTACGTGAACCCTTCACTAAAATCGTCATGATCTGATGTTCTGCAATCAGCGCTTTAAGATGTGCGGTCAGCGCGGTTTTATCCGCAAAATGCTCACCAACGCCGCTGGCATGGCTAATTGCCTGACTCAGTTTCCCTGTACTCAGCACACAGTCGATACCCGCCGCCTTCGCGGCGATACCCACCTGCACGTGACATGCTTCGCTTTCCGCGCCAAGCTCTGCCATATCGCCAACCACCAACACGCGGTAGCCGGGCATTTCGGACAGCACCTGTACCGCTGCGGTCATTGATCCGACGTTAGCGTTATAGGAGTCGTCCAGCAGCAACTGGTTTTCTGCCAGTTGAATCGGGAACAGACGCCCCGGGACCGCTTGCAAATCCTTCAGACCCGCTTTCACTGCTTCGTGCGTCGCGCCTACCGCCATCGCGAGTGCAGCCGCCGCCAGGGCGTTAGCAATGTTATGGCGACCCGGCAGCGGTAGCAGAACATCAATGCTTCCGGTTGGCGTTTGCAACGAAAACTCCGTGCCGTGTGAGGTCACATGTACGTTGGCCGCCGAAAAGTCGCTGTTAGCCGCATTCGGCGAAAAACGCCAGACTTTGCGATCGCCAATAATGCTCTGCCAGTTCAGCCAGTCGTTGTTGTCGGCATTCATAATGGCGATACCGTTCGCTGACAGGCCGGTAAAAATCTCACCTTTTGCCTTCGCCACGCCCGCCAGAGAGCCGAAGCCTTCCAGATGCGCAGCGGCCAGGTTGTTCACCAGCGCCGCTTCCGGACGCGTCAACCCAACGGTCCAGGCGATTTCACCCTGGTGATTGGCGCCAAGTTCAATAACGGCATAGTCGTAATCGTTGTTTAAGCGCAGCAGCGTCATCGGTACGCCGATGTCGTTATTCAGGTTGCCCGCGGTATATAACGTGTTGCCACACTTGCTCAGAATGGAGGCCGTCATCTCTTTAACGGACGTTTTACCGGAAGAGCCGGTAAGCGCCACCACACGAGCCGGAACCTGAGCGCGAACCCACGCCGCCAGTTCACCAAACGCCAGACGCGTATCGTTAACAATCAGCTGCGGCAGGTCGGTGTCCAAAGGACGGCTGACCAACAGCGCACCCGCCCCGCTCTCTTGCGCCTTGTCGGCAAAATCATGGGCATCAAAGCGTTCGCCTTTCAACGCCACAAACAGGCAGCCTGGCGTCACTTTACGCGTATCGGTTGTCACCGCATCAAGGGTCAGATCGACCCCTTTCAGTTCGCCACGGAGGATTTCCGCCAGTTGGCTGAGCGTTACGCTAATCATGCGATAACTCCCAGCAGACGTGCTGCCGTCACGCGGTCGGAGTAGTCGAGACGGTGTGCGCCGACAATCTGGTAGTCTTCATGACCTTTGCCAGCGACCAGCACCACGTCATTTTCTTTCGCTTGCATGATGGCGCTAGTGACCGCTTCAGCACGGCCTTCCATTACTTTTGCCTGCCCGGCATCCAGCATACCCGCCAGAATGTCATTGATAATGGCGCGAGGCTCTTCGGTGCGTGGGTTGTCATCCGTAACCACAACGACATCGGCAAACTGCTCGGCAATAGCCCCCATCAACGGACGTTTGCCTTTGTCGCGATCGCCGCCGCAGCCAAAGACGCACCACAGCTTGCCAGTGCAATGCAGACGGGCCGCCTGGAGCGCTTTTTCAAGTGCATCCGGCGTATGGGCGTAATCAACCACCACGGTGGTTTTGCCCGGCGCGCTGAACACTTCCATGCGCCCGCAGACTGGCTGCAGTCGTGCCGCCGTTTTCAGTAAATCGGCTAACGGATACCTCAACGCCAGCAGAGTGGCCAGCGCCAGCAGCAAATTGCTGACGTTAAACGCACCCATCAGGCGGCTTTCAATTTCACCTTCTCCCCAGGTAGAGGCAAAGCGAATCGTTGCGCCGCTATCGTGATAGTTCACCTCAACGGCTTTCAGCCAACGACCGTGGCAGTTGGGATTGATATGGTCTTCCATCGAGACAGCTACCGCATCCGGCAGCTTCGCCAGCCAGCGGCGACCCACTTCGTCATCCGCATTGACGATAGCCTGCCCACAGTGGTGCGTGGAATACAGCAACCACTTCGCGGCTTCGTAGTGTTCCATATCGCCGTGATAATCGAGATGGTCACGGCTTAAGTTGGTAAATACTGAGGCCGCAAATTTCAGCGCCGCCACGCGGTGCTGAACCAAACCATGCGATGAAACTTCCATCGCGCCAAAGGTCGCGCCCTGTTCAACCAGACCCGCCAGCACATGCTGAACGTCAACGGCTGACCCAGTGGTATTTTCCGTAGGGATCACTTTACCCAGCAGGCCATTACCTACCGTGCCCATTACCGCACTGGTTTCGCCAAGCAGTTGGCTCCACTGTGCCAGCAGTTGGGTAGTGGTGGTTTTACCGTTCGTTCCGGTCACACCGACCAGACGCATATTTTCAGATGGCTCGTGGTAAAAGCGGCCTGCCAGTGCAGATAAACGCTCGTTAAGCTGGCTGAGATAGATGACCGGAACGCCGTGCATTTCACGGACTTCGCCGTCTGCGGCCTCATCTTTTGCCTCTGCAATAATGGCAGCCACACCTTGCGCTATCGCCTGCGGGATATATCGACGCCCGTCCGCCTGATGACCCACTACTGCTATAAAGAGATCGCCCGATGCAGCCACACGGCTGTCGAGTGTCATCTCTCGCAGTGCTCGCTCCGGTGCACCCGGCACCCATGGAGCAAGAAGGTCGCGCAAATTACGATCTGCCACCTGTTGCCTCGCCTTGATTATTCACAAATTCATTTTTATCGCCCGTTGTCAGCGCATCCGGCTCGATGTTCATGGTGCGCAAAACGCCGCCCATGATGGCACCAAAGACCGGCGCGGAAACGGCGCCACCGTAATATTTACCCGCCTGCGGATCGTTGATAACAACAACCAGCGCGAAGCGCGGCTGACTCGCAGGCGCAACGCCTGCGGTATAAGCAATGTATTTATTGATGTAGCGGCCGTCCGGCCCTACTTTTTTCGCCGTACCGGTTTTAATCGCGATGCGATAGCCTTTAATCGCCGCCTTCACGCCGCCGCCGCCCGGCAGCGCCACGCTTTCCATCATGTGCACCACGGTGCGTACGGTCGCCTCCGGGAAGATACGTTCGCCCGGAACAGGAGGATCAACTTTGGTAATCGACAGCGGGCGATAAACGCCATAACTGCCGATCGTTGCGTAGACTCGCGCTAATTGTAACGGCGTTACCATTAGCCCGTAGCCGAAAGAGAAGGTGGCCCTCTCTATGTCAGACCACCGTTGTTTTTGAGGATATAAGCCACTGCGTTCTCCGACCAACCCCAAATTGGTCGCTTTTCCCAGCCCAAAACGTGAGTAAGTATCTACTAACGCTGAGGACGGCATCGCTAACGCCAGCTTGGAAACACCGACGTTACTCGACTTCTGCAAAACCCCGGTAAGGGTCAATTCGCTATAACGCGCCACGTCTTTAATTTCGTGGCCATTAATTCGGTAAGGAATGGTGTTAAGCACGGTATTTTCACGTACCACGCCACGCTGCAGCGCGGTCATCACCACCATCGGTTTGACGGTAGAACCCGGCTCAAACACGTCGGTAATGGTACGGTTACGCATCGCATCTTTCGGCGTACCGGTGAGATTGTTCGGGTTGTAAGACGGGCTGTTCGCCATTGCCAGCACTTCACCGGTGTTCACATCCACCAGCACCGCACTGCCTGACTCCGCCTTGTTGAACGCCACGGCGTTATTCAGTTCACGGTAGACCAGCGCCTGTAAACGCTCATCGATACTCAGCGCGAGGTTGTGCGCCGCCTGGCTATCGGTAGAGGAGATATCTTCAATGACGCGACCATAGCGGTCTTTACGCACAATACGTTCACCCGGCTGTCCGGTGAGCCATTTGTCGAAGCTCTTCTCAACGCCTTCAATCCCCTGGCTGTCGACGTTGGTAAAACCAATGAGGTGAGCAGTCACTTCTCCGGAAGGATAGTAACGGCGGGACTCTTCACGCAGGTGAATCCCTGGCAGCTTCAGTTTTTTGATGTAGTCTGCCATATCAGGGTTTACCTGACGCGCCAGATAGATAAAGCGCCCTTTCGGATTGGCGTTAATGCGGGAAGCCAGTTGATCAAGCGGGAGGTTCAGCGCCGTCGACAGCGCTCTCCAGCGCTCGCCAACGCTCACGCCGCCTGCGTCATGCACCTCTTTTGGGTCGGCCCAAATCGCCTTCACCGGAACGCTCACCGCCAGTGGACGACCAGAGCGGTCGGTAATCATCCCGCGCGAGGTGGACACTTCCTGGACACGCAGAGAGCGCATGTCGCCCTGACGTACCAGCATGTCCGGCGCGATGATTTGCAGCCAGGCAACGCGCCCCAGCAGAAAACCCAGTGCCAGCAAAATACAGCCGCACAGTAACGCAAAACGCCAACTGATAAAGTTGGCTTGTTCTTCCTGGCGTTTTGGTTTGTGCGTTTTTGCCGCTGCTTTCATGCGTCGCGTTTATCCTTATTTTTGTACTACGATGTTTTCTTGTGAGGGATCAACATGCTGCATTTGCAGCTTTTCCGTTGCGATCCGTTCAACACGGCTATGGTCGCCGAGCGCGTTCTCCTCAAGGATCAAGTTGCGCCATTCGATATCCAGCGCATCTCGCTCCAGAACCAGCTGCTCACGCTGCGCGGTCAGTAACCGCGTATGGTGTGCGGTTGTCACGACGGTAACCGCCGTCAAAATAATGCAAATGAACAGGCAGAGTGGCAGCTTCCCAAACCGCAAAAGATCGTCACCGATCACACCAGGCAAAGCATGGCGCTCGTTGCTTCCTATCGATCCCTTAACTTTGCTGAGGGCTTCTGTCACTCTGCTGATCATGCGTTCGTCCTCTCTGCAATACGCAGAACTGAACTACGGGCACGAGGATTTTCAGCAACCTCTTCTTCGCCCGGCATTAACTTGCCTAGTGCTCTCAACTCACGACCGCCCAGTTTTTTGATCTGCGCTTCGGTCATCGGTATTCCAGCCGGAACCTGAGGACCACGGCTTTGTTCGCGCATAAAGCGTTTCACAATGCGATCTTCAAGCGAATGGAAACTGATTATCGAAAGGCGACCACCTGGTGCCAGCACGCTGAGCGAGCTTTTTAGCGCCTGCTCTATCTCCTCCAGTTCACTGTTCACCCAAATGCGCACCGCCTGGAAGGTACGGGTCGCGGGATGTTTGAATTTGTCTTTCACCGGCATTGCCGCCGCAATCACTTCCGCAAGCTCTTTGGTGCGGGTCATCGGTTCGATACGATTGCGCTCTACAATGGCGCGTGCAATGCGTTTGCCGAAGCGCTCTTCGCCAAAGGTTTTAATCACCCAGGCAATGTCTGCTTCATCGGCAGTTTGCAGCCATTCGGCCGCCGACTGACCGCGTGTTGGGTCCATACGCATATCTAACGGACCGTCACGCATAAATGAGAATCCGCGCTCAGCGTCATCAAGCTGCGGAGAAGATACCCCAAGATCGAGAAGAATCCCGTCGATCTTACCGGTCAGTCCGCGCTCGGCGACATAGTCAGCCAGCGCAGAAAAAGGTCCATGGACGATGGAAAAACGGGGATCGGTAATCGTCTGTGCTACGGCAATAGCCTGCGGATCGCGATCGATAGCCAGTAAACGTCCTTCTTCGCCAAGCTGCGAGAGGATCAGACGTGAATGACCGCCGCGACCAAATGTCCCGTCAATGTAGATGCCGTCTGGACGAATATTCAGGCCGTTTACGGCTTCATCCAGCAACACCGTTGTATGTTTATAGTTTTCCATCATTTTATAGAGACAAATCCTGCAATCGTTCCGACAGCGCGCCGGTAACAGACTGTTCAGCGTCGATATCTTCCTTGACCTGTTGATACCAGGTCGTTTCATCCCACAGTTCAAACTTATTGAACTGCCCAACCAGCATCACTTCTTTCGTTAACCCTGCGTGTTGCCGCAGAATGGGCGCTATCAATAAGCGACCAGCGCTATCCATCTGACATTCGCTGGCATGACCCAACAACAGGCGCTGTACGCGACGCTCAACTGGATTCATGCTCGACAGACGCGATAACTTCTGTTCGATAATTTCCCATTCAGGCAGGGGGTACAGCAGCAGGCACGGGTGATGGATGTCAATGGTACAAACCATCTGACCGGTAGCGCTCTCGAGCAGTTGATCCCGATAACGGGTAGGCACGGATAAGCGCCCTTTACTGTCGAGATTAACTAACGTTGCTCCCCGGAACATGCCAGTCTCACCCCCGATTACCACTTTATCCCACAAATTCCCACTTAAAGGAGTTTACGGAGCGGAGGAAAACCTTGTCAAGCAAGTCACGGCGCTTAGCGGAGCAAAAAACCCATTGTTTACGGCTAATATCTGCGTTGAGCAAATTCCATACAGCAAACGAAGCAAATTAACGTCATGAATATTTGTAAGAAAAAAATCCAACAACTCATCATTGTTTAAAACAACTGAATATCATCAGAAGAAAATATAAAGTGTCAGTTTGCGACGCGAGCGGCATTTTAGGACAATATGCGGCGAGATAACAGTACCAGTTCATCGGTCTGTACGACCCGTACGGCCAAGGAAGGAGAGGGATTGCCGCAATTCGGCGGCAAAGTGTTTGTTAATTCGGCAAATCCACACAAGCATGTAACAAAATAATACAAACGTAACGCGTCGTTACGTATCAATAACCCAAAAAAGGATAGTTGCATTTTTAAATTAGGATAATTAAAGAATGAAATTCAGATAATTCTAAAGAATATTCTTAAATATAATAAGGTTATTTCTGACAGTAAGATATTTGATGGCATCGAAGCATTCTCTCCAATGCCATCAATAGCAACCACTTAGTTACGGCTAAGGATGCCGCGACGGTACAGATTACGCCGAATGCGCGTTAATCCTGGTTTTGGTTTACGCGGTTCATCAAGGCTTGCAAGGACGATCTCCAGCACACGTTCAGCCACATCACGATGACGCTGCGCCACCGCCAGTACCGGGCACTGCAGGAAGTCGAGCAGTTCGTGGTCGCCAAACGTCGCAATCGCTAAATCAGACGGTAACTGACCATCGCGACGCAGAGTCACATCCATCACCCCCTGCAGCAGGGCAAACGACGTGGTAAACAGTGCCTGAGGCATCGGATGTGTTTCCAGCCATTTATCAAACAGCTGCGCTGCTGCCTCCCGCTCATAGCTGTTGGCATACAGGAAGTGCACGTCACGCGGATCGTCTTTCCACGCGGTACGGAAACCCTGTTCGCGCAGGAAACTGACGGATAATTCAGGGAGAGCCCCCAGATAGAGCACGGTTTCAGCCGGGAATTTACGCAGTTCCTCCGCCAACATTTCCGCATCATCCTGGTCTGCGCCGACAACACTGGTGAAGTGTTCGCGATCCAGCGCGCGATCCAGCGCCACAATCGGGAATGAGCTGTTCGCCCAACGCTGATAGAACGGATGTTCAGGCGGCAAGGAGGTCGACACGATAATGGCGTCAACCTGGCGTTGTAAAAGATGCTCAATACAGCGCATTTCGTTATCCGGCTGATCTTCAGAGCAGGCAATCAGCAGTTGATACCCACGCTGACGCGCCTGACGTTCCAGGTAGTTTGCAATGCGGGTATAACTCGTATTCTCCAGGTCCGGGATCACCAACCCGATAGAACGTGTGCGTCCAGCACGGAGCCCGGCCGCCACGGCATTCGGGTGGTAATTATGCTCACGCACCACCGCCATGACTTTTTCAACCGTTTTGTCGCTTACGCGATATTGCTTTGCTTTACCGTTAATAACGTAGCTTGCAGTCGTTCGCGAAACGCCGGCCAACCGAGCGATTTCATCCAGTTTCACAATTGCCCCTTGCGTAAAATGTACAAACCATAACCTTTGAGATGGCATGGGTTAAATTTATTAACATCTAAGCGCAGAATAATGACTCCGGCAACCGCTTTTGTCTCTGGTTACCGCTGATTTCGCAAAAAAAAGCCCAACCAGTGTCGTTGGGCTTGCGAATTCAGAAGCCGATCATGATTAGCGCATGATTTTATCGCCGCGGGAAAGCCCCACCACGCCGGAACGGGCAACTTCCACAATTTTAGCGACTTCACGCAGTGTGGCCAGGAAGGCGTCCAGTTTGTCACTGGTTCCCGCCAACTGCACAGTGTAGATAGACGGCGTGACATCGATGATCTGCCCACGGAAAATTTCCGTGTTACGTTTCACCTCCTCCCGGCCATAGCCACTGGCCTGGATCTTCACCAGCATGATCTCTCGTTCAACGTGGGCGCCCTGCCCCAGTTCGCTGACGCGCAGAACGTCCACCAGTTTGTGAAGCTGCTTTTCAATTTGCTCCAGGACCTTTTCATCGCCCACGGTTTGAATCGTCATCCGCGACAAGGTCGGGTCGTCTGTCGGCGCGACGGTCAGGCTTTCAATGTTGTAACCACGCTGGGCGAAGAGGCCAATCACACGCGATAATGCACCCGACTCGTTTTCCAGCAATACTGATAATATCCGGCGCATAATCAGGTCCTCTCCGTTTTGCTTAACCACATCTCATCCATACCGCCCCCTCGAATTTGCATCGGGTAGACATGCTCACTGCCATCGACGGTGACATCAACAAACACCAGCCGGTGGTTGCGCACATGTTCCAGTGCTTCCCCCAGCTTGCTTTCCAGCTCATCCGGATGATTTATCTGGATACCAATATGCCCATAAGCCTCAGCAAGGCGCACGAAATCGGGCAGCGACTGCATATAAGACTGCGAATGACGCCCGGAATAGATCATGTCCTGCCACTGTTTCACCATGCCGAGATAGCGGTTGTTAAGGTTGAGTACCAGCACCGGCAGCTCATATTGCAGCGCCGTCGACAGCTCCTGGATGTTCATCTGAATACTGCCATCCCCGGTGACGCAGACTACTGTTTCATTCGGCAGTGCCATCTTCACCCCTAACGCTGCGGGTAAACCGAATCCCATGGTGCCGAGGCCACCTGAGTTGATCCAGCGACGCGGTTTATCAAACGGGTAGTACAGTGCAGCAAACATCTGATGTTGGCCCACATCTGAAGTGACATACGCATTGCCTTTCGTCAGATGCCAGATAGTTTCAATGACGGCCTGCGGTTTAATGCTCTCACTCTGGGTGTCATACTTCAGGCACTGCCGGGCGCGCCAGTGCTCAATCTGTTGCCACCAGTCACGGTTATCATCCAGCGGCTGCTGTGATTTTTCATGCGGCAGCAGCTCCAGCATCTGCTCAAGCACCAGGAGAGCATCACCCACGATTGGAATATCCGCAGTAACGGTTTTTGAAATAGAGGTGGGATCGATATCGATATGTAACACGGTCGCATTCGGGCAATATTTTGCCAGATTATTGGTCGTGCGATCGTCGAAGCGCACGCCGACCGCAAATATCACATCCGAATGATGCATAGTCATATTCGCTTCATAGGTACCGTGCATACCCAACATGCCCAGCGCCTGGCGATGCGTTGCCGGGAACGCACCTAAGCCCATCAGCGAGGAGACAACCGGTAGATTTAGTGCTTCAGCAATCTGCCTCAGTTGTTCGTGGCAGGCAGCATTCACCGCCCCGCCCCCCACGTACACAACCGGTTTTTTCGCTGCTACCAGCGTCTGCAGCGCACGTTTTATCTGTCCTTTGTGCCCGGTCGTCGTCGGATTATACGAACGCATGCTCACCGACTCTGGCCAGCTATAAGGCAGTTTCTTCGCCGGATTCAGAATATCTTTCGGCAAATCCACTACCACCGGTCCCGGACGACCGCTTGCCGCCAGCCAGAAGGCTTTTTTCAGCACCTGCGGGATGTCTTCCGTTTGTTTAACCAAAAAGCTGTGTTTCACCACCGGACGAGAAATCCCCACCATATCGCACTCCTGAAAGGCATCGTAGCCAATCAGAGAGGTAGCCACCTGCCCGGAGAGTATCACCAGAGGGATGGAGTCCATGTACGCCGTTGCGATACCGGTGATCGCATTGGTTGCTCCCGGCCCTGAGGTGACCAACACAACGCCCACTTCCCCCGTCGCGCGTGCCAGACCATCGGCCATATGGACCGCTGCCTGCTCATGGCGGACCAGCACATGATCAATACCTCCGACCGTATGCAAAGCATCATAAATATCGAGGACTGCGCCCCCGGGATACCCGAATACCTGCTTCACACCCTGATCGATGAGCGATCGGACGACCATCTCGGCTCCAGACAACATCTCCATGGCTTGCCTCCACTCTTATAATGAATAACGGTTTAACAACACATTAACCGCTGACGATAAGGCATGGCAATTGACACCGAAGTGGTGGTGTAACAGCGGATAAGAATAAAACGGAGGAAAGAATCGAATAAACGGAGAATTAAACCAGCATAAGCAAATGAAATGACAAATAATCTCTTAAAAATGAGTACTTACAGCGATTACTCTATTTTTTCACCCTCCCAGGCAAAAACCAAAAGCAGATTTCAGCATAAAATTTCAAATAAAAATAAAAAAGCAGAATAAACCAGACGCATCATCGGATTTACTCTGCCATAGGTCACTGCTTACAGATGGAGACTAACAGCTCTTCCATCCATTGATGTCCTTTATCCCGACCTGCTGCTTCATGCCAGGAAAGATAACAAGTCCGGCTATTCAGTTTTAACGGTAGCGGTAATATTTGCAGTTCTAAAGCCTCGGAGAACTCTTCAGCTAACCAGCGTGGCGCAATAGAAACCAAATGAGTTTGAGATACAATATTCAGTACACTGATTAATGCCATTCCCTGATAAGCAACGCAGGCTTGTTTATCCTGAGTGTCATACCAGGGTTGGCTGAATGACGCAAAGCGATCGAGAGAAACTACCGCATGCTGTTCATTATAGACATCACTCTCGAGTAATGGACCGCTAATGCGCGGGTGTTTTTTACTTGCGACTAACACCATCTCATCATTGAATAACGGAATGCTGGTGAATTCAGGACGGCGGAATTCTTCATAGCTAATAACAAATTCTGTTTCCTGATACCGTAATTGATGTTCTGTATTTTGGTTGAGCGATGATTTAAATACAACATGAATATTAGGTGCAACTTGCTCAACGCGATTGTAAATCAATGACGTGAGGATATTATCCAATGGGCTACAGACGCAGAGATTAAATACACGTGAGCTGCTGGCGGGTTCAAAACCGGACCCTGGCAGTTCATTCTGCACCAATTGCAGCGCCTGACGAATAGAGCCAAATAGCTGAAAAGCCCGTGCAGTGGGCTGGATGCCTCGGCCATAGCGCACAAAGAGCTCATCATTAAACATAACTTTCAGACGCGCGACTGCGTTGCTGACTGCAGGCTGCGACATACCCAGAGAATGCGCTGCGCGAGTAATATTCTGTTCTTGCATCACCGCATCAAAAACGGTTAATAAATTAAGGTCAACCATGCGCAGCTGCGGTTTCCCCATCTCTAAAAGATTAGATTTATCTATTATTTTTGCTTCTGGCATATTTAACTCCACTGTCACTCAAAACTCCCTTTTCCCAGACGGAGCTCAGAAATAACCTCCGTTAATATGATTTACCATGCATATAAAATAAGAAAAAGGGAAAGCATTAAAATTAGGAAAACATAAAGACCCATGCCTGAATGAACAAAAACCAATGCGAGCGCAGTGTGGCAGAGGTCACTGCACGATGATTCATACGTTTAAATGTCGAAAACAATATAACCATAATCATGACAAATACACAATCATGCGCGAAGTGAATGTATATTTAAGATTTAATTAAATGTTTATATCATTAACACCGCGATGCTTAACATTTATTTATCAATCATTTTTCCCACGGCACCTCAAACCCATTCAAAATTAATATAAAAACCAATAAATCATAAAGATAGAAAATTCATCCACAAGTTATCTCTTCAATATGCCGTTACAATGGCTGAAAACAAATATGCTCAAATATGTCAAATCGTGAAAAGTATGTAATCCACACGCTGATTTATTTTATACAACCATAAAAATTCAGCACAATTCGCTCAAAGTTCAGGAGATTTTTTCCGCCGAGTGGAGGCATTTATGGGGGATGGGGTTGACATCAATCTTCATATCCAGTACCACTAAAAGCATATCGCATTCGCCTGGAGCTTGATTGATGACTTACATTGCTCGTTTTAACGGTCTACTACTACTAAACGCATTGTCATTGCGCGGTAGACTGGTGGACGACATTCAGCAATAAGTCAGCTCCAGTTAAGACAAAAACCCGCGCCATTGCGCGGGTTTTTTTATGCTCGAAGCAAGGCGCCCTAAACACCAAGGACCTAAACCATGAGCCAGCAAGTCATTATTTTCGATACCACCTTACGCGACGGTGAACAGGCGTTACAGGCAAGCCTGAGTGTGAAAGAAAAACTGCAGATAGCTCTGGCTCTCGAGCGTATGGGCGTTGACGTGATGGAAGTGGGTTTTCCTGTTTCTTCACCGGGTGACTTTGAGTCCGTACAAACCATCGCTCGTCAGGTTAAGAACAGCCGCGTGTGTGCCTTAGCCCGCTGCGTAGAAAAAGATATCGACGTTGCCGCAGAATCGCTGAAGGTCGCTGAGGCTTTCCGTATTCATACGTTTATCGCCACCTCGCCGATGCATATCGCGACGAAATTACGCAGCACGCTGGATGAAGTGATCGAACGCGCAATCTACATGGTTAAGCGTGCGCGTAATTATACGGATGACGTGGAGTTCTCATGTGAAGATGCGGGGCGTACTCCTATCGCCGATCTGGCCCGCGTGGTAGAAGCCGCTATTAACGCCGGTGCCAAAACCATCAATATCCCGGATACCGTCGGTTACACCATGCCATTTGAGTTTGGTGGAATCATTTCTGGCCTGTATGAGCGCGTACCGAATATCGATAAAGCCATCATCTCCGTGCACACCCATGATGATTTAGGTTTAGGCGTTGGCAACGCGCTGGCGGCCGTTCACGCCGGTGCTCGCCAGGTGGAAGGCGCAATGAACGGTATCGGCGAACGCGCCGGTAACTGCTCACTGGAAGAAGTGATCATGGCGATCAAAGTACGCAAAGATATTTTGAACGTACAGACCCGCATTAATCACCAGGAAATCTGGCGTACCAGTCAATTAGTCAGCCAAATCTGCAACATGCCTATCCCGGCCAACAAAGCGATTGTTGGTAGCGGTGCGTTTGCCCACTCTTCCGGTATCCATCAGGACGGTGTGCTGAAAAATCGTGAAAACTACGAAATCATGACGCCTGAATCCATCGGCCTGAACCAGGTACAGTTGAACCTGACCTCCCGTTCCGGACGCGCTGCGGTAAAACACCGTATGGACGAGATGGGATATAAAGAAAATGAATACAACCTGGACAACCTGTACGACGCGTTCCTGAAGCTGGCGGATAAAAAAGGTCAGGTATTTGATTACGACCTGGAAGCGCTGGCCTTTATTAACAAACAGCAGGAAGAGCCAGAGCACTTCCGTCTGGACTACTTCAGCGTGCAGTCTGGTTCTAATGATATTGCCACCGCCTCCGTCAAGCTGGCCTGTGGCGAAAAAGTCAAAGCCGAAGCGGCTAACGGTAATGGCCCGGTCGATGCCATTTATCAGGCCATCAACCGTGTCACCGAATACAACATCGAACTGGTCAAATATAGCCTGACCGCCAAAGGCCACGGTAAAGATGCGCTGGGTCAGGTGGATATCGTCGCCAACTATAACGGTCGCCGCTTCCACGGCGTCGGTCTGGCAACGGATATCGTCGAGTCTTCCGCCAAAGCGATGGTCCATGTGCTGAACAACATCTGGCGCGCTGAAGAAGTCGAAAAAGAATTGCAACGCAAAGCTCAGAACAACGAGAACAACAAGGAAACCGTGTGATGTCGAAGAATTATCATATTGCTGTTTTGCCGGGTGACGGTATTGGCCCGGAAGTGATGGCGCAAGCATTGAAAGTACTGGACGCAATTCGCAACCGTTTTGGCATGCGCATTACCACCAGCCACTATGACGTGGGCGGAGCCGCTATCGATAACCACGGTCAGCCGCTGCCACCGGCGACGGTTGAAGGCTGTGAGCAAGCCGACGCCATTCTGTTTGGATCCGTTGGCGGCCCAAAATGGGAACATCTGCCGCCTAACCAGCAACCTGAACGCGGTGCGCTGTTGCCATTGCGTAAGCACTTCAAATTATTCAGTAACCTGCGTCCGGCTAAGCTGTATCAGGGACTGGAAGCCTTCTGTCCTCTGCGCGCAGATATTGCCGCCAACGGTTTCGACATCCTGTGCGTTCGCGAACTGACCGGCGGGATCTACTTCGGTCAGCCAAAAGGCCGCGAAGGCAGCGGACAACATGAAAAAGCGTTTGATACCGAGGTTTATCATCGCTTCGAGATTGAACGCATTGCGCGTATCGCGTTTGAATCCGCTCGCCAGCGTCGCCGTAAAGTCACGTCGATTGATAAAGCCAACGTACTGCAAACGTCCATCTTGTGGCGTGAAATCGTCAATGAAATCGCCAACGAGTACCCGGACGTTGAACTGACGCATATGTATATCGACAACGCGACAATGCAATTAATCAAAGACCCGTCTCAGTTCGACGTACTGCTGTGTTCCAACCTGTTTGGTGACATTCTGTCTGATGAGTGCGCCATGATCACGGGCTCAATGGGTATGTTGCCGTCTGCCAGCCTGAATGAGCAGGGTTTTGGCCTGTACGAGCCAGCTGGCGGTTCTGCACCCGATATCGCAGGGAAGAATATTGCCAACCCTATCGCCCAGATCCTGTCGCTGGCGCTGCTGCTGCGCTACAGCCTGGATGCCAATGATGCGGCAACCGCCATTGAGAGCGCCATCAACCGCGCATTAGAAGAAGGTATTCGCACCGGTGATTTAGCCCGTGGCGCTGCCGCAGTCAGTACCGATGAAATGGGCGATATCATTGCTCGCTACGTCGCAGAAGGGGTGTAATCATGGCCAGGACGTTATACGAAAAATTGTTTAATGCGCACGTCGTCTTTGAGGCGCAAAACGAAACCCCGCTGTTGTATATCGACAGACATCTGGTGCATGAAGTGACCTCTCCGCAGGCGTTTGATGGGCTGCGCGCGCATGGCCGCCAGGTTCGCCAGCCGGGTAAAACTTTTGCCACGATGGACCACAACGTTTCGACGCAAACGAAAGACATTAATGCCTCGGGCGAAATGGCGCGTATTCAGATGCAGGAATTGATCAAAAACTGCAATGAATTTGGCGTCGAACTGTACGACCTGAACCACCCGTATCAGGGTATCGTCCACGTGATGGGGCCTGAGCAAGGCGTAACCTTACCGGGCATGACCATCGTCTGCGGCGACTCCCACACCGCTACCCACGGCGCGTTCGGCGCGTTGGCCTTTGGTATTGGCACCTCTGAAGTTGAACACGTGCTGGCAACGCAGACCCTGAAACAAGGGCGCGCCAAAACCATGAAGATTGAAGTCAATGGTATAGCCGCTCCGGGCATTACCGCCAAAGATATCGTGCTGGCCGTTATCGGTAAAACTGGTAGCGCAGGCGGCACCGGGCATGTGGTTGAGTTTTGCGGCGAAGCCATTCGCGCACTGAGCATGGAAGGCCGTATGACGTTGTGCAATATGGCCATTGAAATGGGTGCCAAGGCGGGCCTGGTCGCTCCGGATGAAACCACCTTTAACTATGTGCAGGGCCGTTTGCACGCACCGAAAGGCGATGATTTTGCCCGCGCGGTAGAGTACTGGAAAACGCTGAAAACCGACGATGGCGCAACGTTTGATACCGTCGTTACCCTGCAGGCAGAAGAGATTGCACCGCAGGTAACATGGGGAACGAATCCGGGTCAGGTCATCTCGGTGAACGATAATATCCCCGACCCGGCATCATTTGCCGATCCGGTAGAACGCGCTTCAGCAGAAAAAGCGCTGGCGTACATGGGGCTGAAACCGGGTATTCCGTTAACAGAAGTCGCTATCGATAAAGTGTTCATCGGTTCCTGCACCAACTCGCGTATTGAAGATTTACGCGCCGCGGCAGAAATCGCCAAAGGGCGCAAAGTCGCGCCGGGCGTACAGGCGCTGGTGGTGCCGGGTTCTGGTCCGGTGAAAGCGCAGGCGGAAGCGGAAGGTCTGGACAAGATCTTCATCGAAGCTGGGTTTGAATGGCGTTTACCGGGTTGTTCGATGTGTCTGGCGATGAACAATGACCGCCTGAACCCGGGCGAGCGCTGTGCCTCCACCAGCAACCGCAACTTTGAAGGCCGTCAGGGCCGCGGTGGGCGTACGCATTTAGTCAGCCCGGCCATGGCCGCCGCTGCCGCCGTCACCGGTCATTTTTCCGACATTCGCAGCATCAAATAAGGAAACTACCATGGCAGAGAAATTTACCCAGCATACCGGCCTGGTTGTCCCACTGGATGCCGCCAACGTTGATACCGACGCAATTATTCCCAAACAGTTTTTGCAGAAGGTTACGCGTACCGGTTTTGGCGCTCATCTGTTCAACGACTGGCGTTTTCTGGACGAAAAAGGTCAACAGCCTAATCCTGAGTTCGTGCTGAACTTCCCGGAATATAAAGGTGCGTCAATTCTGCTCGCGCGGGAAAACTTTGGCTGCGGCTCTTCTCGCGAACATGCGCCGTGGGCGCTGACCGATTACGGCTTTAAAGTGGTGATCGCCCCAAGCTTCGCCGACATCTTCTACGGTAACAGCTTCAATAACCAACTGCTGCCGGTCACCCTGAGCGATGCGCAGGTGGATGAACTGTTTGCGCAGGTGAAAGCCAATCCGGGGATTAAATTTGAAGTGGATCTGGAAGCGCAGGTGGTGAAAGCGGGCGATAAGTCTTACAGCTTTAAAATCGACGACTTCCGCCGTCACTGCATGCTGAATGGTCTCGACAGCATCGGGCTGACGCTACAGCATGAAGCGGCTATTACCGAGTACGAAGACAAGCAGCCGGCGTTTATGCGCTAGTCCTTGTTATGCCGGATGCACTACGCTTATCCGGCCTACAAACGCACTCCAGTTGTAGGCCGGATAAGGCGTTTACGCCGCCATCCGGCGTAGCCAGGACGAGCGCTGCAACGCCGGGAAATTCCCGGTACGTATTACACGTCCTTCACCCGCCCGGTCATCATCAGCGTGACCACTGAAATCGCCGCAATCACCCAATAAACGGCAAAATGTCCGTAACTTTGCGCAACAGCGCCCTGAATCACCCCCGCCAGAATGACGCCGGTCGAAATACTGTTGGTGAATAATGTGGTTGCTGAACCCGCGCGTCCCGGCATCAGATCCTGAAACCACAGCATCCCTATCCCAGCGACAATACCGATGAATACGGCGTTAAACAGCTGCAAAATAAGCAACGCCGTATGGCTGTGAAAGAAAATAAGACCAAGGTAAAACAGCACTCCGGCCGCCACGGCGGTAATCATCATTCGTCGTTTACCAAAGTGCTTCACGTAGTAGCCCGCCAGAATCATCGCCGGAATTTCCAGCCCGGCAGCCGTCCCCATCAGGATCCCTGCCAGCTTGTCCGGCAAACCCAGTTCAAGGCTTATCCACAGCGGCATATCGATGATGTACATGGTGTTGCAGGTCCACATCAGCGTGGAGGCAATAAACAACATACGCACATTTTTGTCCTGCCAGCCCCCCGTTTGTTCCAGCAGCACGTCAACGGGCTGCTCCACCCGAGCGACAGACGGCAGTATCAGCGCAATCAGCACCAGGCTAATGGCAAAAATCCCTGCGGCAATGGAAAACATCGCCGTGAAGCCGTAATTCAGCGCCAGCATGAAGGCCAGCGGCGGTCCGATCACCCAGGCCAGCGAAAGCTGCGCACGCATCACCGAACTAAACATCACCACTTCACGCGCGGAGTTATCCGCATATTCCCGCGCCAGCGCAAACAACTGCGGCATCGCGGTATTCGCCAGCGAGGCCAGCAGCACGCCGCAGGTGATCAACGTGAGATAATGGCGATTAAAGGCAAACAGCAGCGCGTTGCCAATCGCCATCAGGCAGCAAAACATGATCAGCTTGCGCCGATCGCCCTGGCTGTCGGAACGTTTCGCAAGGCCAAGGCTGACGACAATCCCGGCAATCGCATTAACGGTGTAAAACAGCCCGACCCAAAATGGCTGCGCCCCGACTTCACGGCTCAGGAACAGGCTCAGCGTGGGTGCCTGCAACGCCCCTGCCACGCCCATCATAAAAGCGACCAGCATAAATGCCGCGTAAACACCGTTGAGGCGCCGTCCCATGGTCATTATCCAGAGCATATCTTTCCTTTTAAGCGCAGCTGAAACGAAAAAAGCCAGCAGATAATACCTGCTGGCGCGGCGAATTTAGGCTGTATCCTGCCATTATACCTGGCATCGACGCTGAGTAAAAAACGCATTATCAAGGCGGAGGGCGCAGGGTATAGAAATCTATCCCCAAGCCTGACAACGCAGAGAATGCGTTTTTTACACGCGTCCCGGAGGGCTGGGGCCATTTTTTCACATTGCTGCGTTGCTCACACCTTATTTGGTTCACCAAATTTCACTGTTCGCGCCTTGCCATGTGAAAAAATAGCCACCAGCGATGCTCAGGGATAATGGCAGGATACAGCCTGTACCAATACTCAGTCACACATGATGTCTGCAATGCGTAATTCAGAGGTCAGGCTGTCACCTCCCACTGCATCAGTTCTTCGAGCATCTTTAAGCGCTGCGGTGCGCTCAGGCAAGCCAACCAGGACGATTTCTCTGTCGCGGTAAAGTACTTCATATAGAACTGACGCATAGATGACCCCTTCGTTGTCTCATCGCTTCATCGGAATCTATTATTGGCTTAATATAGGGATAATAAAATTGCTGAGTTTTTCGCAGGAGTTCCCCTTTTATGTCTTCTGGTCGTTTGCAACAACAGTTCATCCGTCTGTGGCAATGCTGTGACGGCAAAACGCAAGACACCACGCTGAACGAGCTGGCGGAGCTGCTCAACTGCTCGCGCCGCCATATGCGAACCCTGCTTAATACCATGCAGGAGCGCGGTTGGTTAACGTGGGAAGCCGAGGTTGGGCGCGGTAAACGCTCACGCCTGACATTCCTCTACACCGGGCTGGCGCTCCAGCAGCAGCGGGCAGAAGACCTGCTGGAACAGGATCGCATCGATCAACTGGTGCAACTGGTCGGTGACAAAACGGCCGTACGGCAGATGCTGGTTTCCCACCTCGGCCGCAGTTTTCGCCAGGGGCGGCACATCATGCGCGTTCTCTATTATCGTCCCATGCACAACCTGCTGCCCGGTACGGCATTACGCCGTTCCGAAACCCATATCGCACGGCAAATCTTCAGCGCCTTAATTCGTGTAAATGAGGAAAATGGGGAACTGGAAGCGGACATTGCCCATCACTGGCAGCAGATATCACCTTTACACTGGCGATTCTTCCTGCGCCCGGGGATCCATTTCCACCATGGACGCGAGCTGGAAATGGAGGATGTCATCGCCTCACTGAGGCGCATTAACACGCTGCCGCTGTACTCACACATTACACAAATCGTCTCTCCCACTGCCTGGACGCTGGATATCCACCTTGCCCAGCCTGACCGCTGGCTACCCTGGCTGTTAGGGCAAGTCCCGGCGATGATCCTGCCGCGAGAATGGGAAACGCTGAATAACTTCTCCAGCCACCCGATTGGCACGGGCCCGTATGCGGTGATGCGAAACACCAATAACCAACTGAAAATTCATGCATTTGATGATTACTTTGGTTACCGAGCGCTAATCGACGAAGTGAACGTTTGGGTGTTACCTGACATCGGCGAAGAGCCTGGCGGTGGATTAACGATCAAAGGGCCGACGGAAGATGAAAAAGCAATCGAAAGCCGTCTGGAGGAAGGTTGCTATTACATGCTGTTTGATTCCCGCTCCCACCGTGGCGCGAACCAGGAAGTACGCGAATGGGTCAGCCGCATTCTCTCACCGACAAATTTAATCTGCCACGCCGACGAACAGTACCAGCGGCTGTGGTTCCCGGCCTACGGCTTACTGCCTCGCTGGCATCACGCCAGACCAGGTCATGGTGAAAAACCAGCCGGGCTGGAAACGCTGACTCTCACTTATTATCGCGATCACATCGAACATCGGATTATCGCGCAGATCATGAAAACATTGCTGGCGCAGCATCAGGTGCAACTGAATATTCAGGAGATCGACTACGATCAATGGCATGCGGGAGAAATCGTCAGCGATATCTGGCTCAACAGCGCTAACTTTACCCTACCGCTGGACTTCTCGCTGTTCGCCCATTTGTGCGAGGTTCCGCTGCTGCAAAACTGTATTTCGCAGGGCTGGGAAAACGATGCCGCCCGCTGGCGAACCGGTGAAATGAGCCTGGCGGCATGGTGCCAACAGTTGCTCACCACAAAGGCCATTGTGCCGTTAATCCACCACTGGTTGATTATTCAGGGGCAGCGCAGTATGCGCGGGTTGCGCATGAATACCCTCGGCTGGTTTGATTTTAAATCGGCGTGGTTTGCACCACCGGATCCGTAGAGCCTTGCTCTTGATTGCTGCCCGGCAACAAAATCATTACACTAACGCCGTTCTCAACGGGGTGCCAGAAAACAAATATACGCTAAATCATTCATGATGCATCAAGGCGGCAAGCGAGTGAATCCTCAGGAGCATAGATAACTATGTGACTGGGGTGAACGAACGCAGGCAACGCAGAGGCAGCTTGAAGGATGACGCGTATGGGCTGAGAGATACCCGTCGAACCTGATCCGGATAATGCCGGCGAAGGGATTTGAGCCTGCTCCTCAAGTCCTTTGCCACCTAACTCGTCATACTTCAAGCTGCAGATGCGTTGGCTTTCCTCGCTCACCCCAGTCACGTACTACCAGTACGCTCCCGGGGATGCGCTGCGTCGCCGCCTTCCTGCAACTCGAATTATTTAGAGTTTTACTTTATGAGGTGCAAAGTGTTTAAAAAATGTCTTCCGCTTTTACTGCTGTGCGCAGCACCTGCCTTCGCCAAACCTGTACTGACCGTCTATACCTACGACTCGTTCGCCGCTGACTGGGGTCCGGGTCCGACAATCAAAAACGCGTTTGAAGCTGACTGCAACTGTGAATTGAAACTGGTCGCGCTGGAAGATGGCGTTTCGCTGCTTAACCGCCTGCGCATGGAAGGAAAGAACAGCAAAGCCGACGTCGTGCTGGGGCTGGACAACAATCTTCTGGAAGCCGCCACGCAAACTAACCTGTTCGCCAAAAGCGGTGTGGCAAGTGACGCCGTTAACGTGCCAGGCGGCTGGAAAAACGACACCTTTGTCCCATTTGATTACGGTTATTTCGCCTTCGTTTATGATAAAAACAAGCTGAAAAACCCGCCGAAGAGCCTGAAGGAACTGGTAGAAAGCGACCAGAAATGGCGCGTCATTTATCAGGATCCACGTACCAGCACGCCAGGTCTGGGACTGCTGCTGTGGATGCAAAAAGTCTATGGCGATAAAGCACCAGAGGCCTGGCAGAAACTGGCGGCAAAAACCGTCACCGTCACCAAGGGCTGGAGTGAAGCCTACGGCCTGTTCCTGAAAGGTGAAAGCGATCTGGTGCTCAGCTACACCACCTCTCCGGCCTATCACATCATCGCCGAGAAAAAAGACAACTACGCCGCCGCTAATTTTAGCGAAGGCCACTATTTGCAGGTGGAAGTCGCCGCGCGAACCGCGGCCAGCAAGCAGCCGGAACTGGCCGAGAAATTC
This sequence comes from Citrobacter sp. Cpa228, assembly GCF_030333085.1. NCBI lineage: Bacteria > Pseudomonadati > Pseudomonadota > Gammaproteobacteria > Enterobacterales > Enterobacteriaceae > Citrobacter > Citrobacter sp. Cpa228. Next base: position 145,292 of record NZ_JAOWGQ010000051.1, read on the forward strand.
CTGAAGTTCATGGTGTCTCCGGCATTCCAGAATGCGATTCCGACCGGCAACTGGATGTATCCGGTGACGCAGGTCGCCCTGCCGTCAGGATTCGAGCAACTGACTAAGCCAGCCACCGCGCTGGAATTTACGCCGCAGCAGGTTGCGGCTCAACGTCAGGCATGGATTAGCGAATGGCAACGCGCCGTCAGCCGTTAATCCCCGGCTGGCTGGTTCCAGGGCTTACCGCCGCCACGCTGATGGTCGCCGTGGCCCTGGCCGCGTTTCTGGCGCTGTGGTTTAACGCCCCGCAGGGAGAGTGGCTCTCGCTGTGGCAAGATGACTACCTGTGGCACGTGGTGCGCTTTTCATTCTGGCAGGCTTTTCTATCCGCTGTGCTGTCGGTTGTCCCGGCGATTTTCCTTGCCAGAGCGCTCTATCGTCGTCGTTTTCCCGGACGTCTGGCGCTGCTGCGTCTGTGCGCAATGACGTTAATCCTGCCGGTGCTGGTCGCGGTCTTCGGTATTCTTAGCGTCTACGGTCGTCAGGGCTGGCTGGCCTCACTCTGGCATGCCTTCGGGCTGGAATGGACCTTTTCGCCGTACGGTTTGCAGGGCATTCTGCTGGCGCACGTCTTTTTCAATCTGCCGATGGCCAGCCGCCTGCTGTTGCAGTCGCTGGAGAATATTCCCGGTGAACAGCGACAGTTAGCCGCTCAGTTGGGTCTGCGCGGCTGGCATTTCTTCCGCTTTGTGGAATGGCCGTGGCTGCGCCGGCAAATCCTGCCCGTCGCAGCACTCATCTTTATGCTCTGTTTCGCCAGCTTCGCCACCGTTTTGTCGCTGGGCGGCGGGCCGCAGGCCACCACCATCGAGCTGGCGATTTATCAGGCGCTGAACTTTGATTACGATCCCGCCCGCGCCGCCATGCTGGCGTTGATCCAGATGATTTGTTGTCTGGCACTGGTGCTGCTCAGCCAACGCCTGAGCCGGGCCATCGCCCCCGGCACCACGCTGGTTCAGGGCTGGCGGGATCCCGACGATCGTCTACACAGCCGTCTGGCTGACGCACTGCTGATTAGTCTGGCTTTACTGCTACTGCTGCCGCCGCTGTTGGCGGTGATTGTCGATGGATTTAACCACCATATGCTGGACGTTCTTAGGCAACCCGTACTGTGGCAGGCGCTGGGAACCTCGCTGCGCATTGCGCTGGCGGCAGGGGCGTTGTGCGTCATACTCACCATGATGCTGCTCTGGAGTAGTCGTGAACTGCGTGCCCGCCAACAGGCGCTGGCAGGGCAAATGCTGGAGCTTAGCGGCATGATGATCCTCGCCATGCCGGGTATCGTGCTGGCAACCGGCTTCTTTCTGCTGCTCAATAATACCGTTGGACTCCCCGAGTCCGCTGACGGCATTGTCATTTTTACCAATGCGCTAATGGCGATCCCCTACGCGTTGAAGGTGCTGGAAAACCCAATGCGTGACGTGACCGCGCGTTACAGTATGTTGTGCCAGTCGTTAGGAATCGAGGGATGGTCGCGCCTGAAAGTGGTTGAACTGCGCGCCCTGAAGCGCCCACTGGCGCAGGCGATGGCCTTTGCCTGTGTTCTGTCGATTGGCGATTTTGGCGTAGTCGCCCTGTTCGGCAATGAAGATTTCCGCACCCTGCCGTTTTATTTATATCAGCAGATTGGCTCTTATCGCAGCCAGGATGGCGCGGTGACGGCGTTATTGCTGCTGATCCTGTGCTTTACGCTGTTTACCGTTATTGAGAAATTGCCGGGTCGAAATGTTAAAACTGATTGATATCACATGGCTTTATCACCATTTGCCCATGCGCTTTACGTTGTCGGTCGCGCGCGGTGAGCAGGTAGCGATACTCGGGCCAAGCGGCGCCGGGAAAAGTACGCTGTTGAATCTGATAGCAGGCTTTCTCACGCCTGCAAGCGGCACAATGATGATTGCAGGCGAAGATCACACCACCACACCGCCCTCTCGTCGCCCGGTTTCGATGCTGTTTCAGGAAAACAACCTGTTCAGCCATCTGAACGTGCAGCAAAACATCGGCCTGGGCCTGAATCCGGGATTGAAGCTGAACGCATCGCAGCGGGAGAAAATGCACCACATCGCCCGGCAAATGGGAATTGACTCACTGCTGGAGCGACTCCCCGGAGAGCTTTCCGGCGGGCAGCGACAACGCGTGGCGCTGGCGCGTTGCCTGGTGCGCGAACAACCCATTTTGCTGCTTGATGAACCGTTCTCTGCGCTTGACCCTGCGCTGCGCCAGGAGATGTTAACGCTGGTGGCCGGAGTCTGTCGCGATAAGCAGCTTACATTGCTGATGGTTTCGCACAGCGTTGAAGATGCGGCGCGCATTGCGACTCGTTCGATTGTGGTCGCCGATGGACGCATCGCCTGGCAGGGCAAAACGGATGCGTTATTAAGCGGCCAGGCCAGCGCCTCGGCGCTATTGGGCATTAAAGCATAATGCATTGCCGGATGACGGCGTAAACGCCTTATCCGGCCTACAGGTCGCACATTTTGTAGGCCGGATAAGGCGAAGCCGCCATCCGGCAAAGGAATCGTCAGTAACCCACCACTTTGCGCAGAATATCGATATACACCGGCATCAGTGGATGTCGCAGCAACGCCACCAGCGCAACCACGCCAATGCCGAGCGTCAACGGCGCCAGATACAACAAACGGCTACGGGGGAAATACGCGGTTAAGCGATCGGCAGCCGCTTTGCCGCTGCGCCACAACCGCCAGCAAAACCAACCGCCTACCCACAGCAGTAGCGCCGTGGCCAGCAGCAACCATTTGAAATCCCCGCTCTGCATATCAGCAGGAATATCGATTGCCGCCCCCGCCAGGATCCCTGGCAGAAAATAGAACGGCGGCCACAACACACAGCCGATGATATTGGGAACGATGAACTTGGCGACGGGCAGATCCAGCATACCCGCCACCATCGGCACCAAAGGCCGCGTCGGGCCAACAAAGCGCCCCACCAGGATGGTAAACATGCTGTGCTGATGCAACGCGTGCTCGGTTTTATCCAGCAACGCCTTGTTCTTTTTCATAAACGACCAACGGTGCAACGGCTTTTTAAAGCGCCAGCCCAGCCAGAAAGAGATCCAGTCCCCCAACAAGCAACCAATGATGCCCGCAAGCCAGGCATGCCAGAAATTCAGTTCACCGCTGCCAATCAGCGCCCCCAACCCCGCCATCATCACGGTGCCAGGTAGAATCAGGCCAACCAGCGCCAGAGACTCTAAAAAAGCCACCAGAAGCACAGCTATCAAAGAGTACATGGCGGACTGGAGAATAAAGTGTTCCAGCAATGCTTGCATAATGTGTCCGTCAGATTTACGAAGCAGGGATTCTGCTAACCCTTCTCAACTTCGTCAAGCCATCAATTGTCTGAATAGATTGCGAGTTATGACAACTTTCAGGACACATCATTCACTTTTTATTCACATCCAGCGCGAAACTCGCTCGGACTGGCACCAGTGCATTTTTTGAAAACGCGGGAGAAATAGAGTTGGTCGTCAAAGCCAACATTGCGACCCACCGTGGCAATAGGCATACGTGTGGTGCTCAGCAGTAACTTGGCCTGGCTGATACGCTGATCCTCACGCCAGCTTAATACGCTGATGCCCAACTGCTGACGGAACAGATGCGACAAACGGGAAGGCGACAGGCAGACGTGTTGTGCGACGCTGGCAATATCAAAATTACTGTCCGCCAGGTGATCGCTGATGTACTGGCAGGCATCGCGCACGCGGTTATCCATCGGCGGATGCAGCGATTCGTTAATCGCGTCCATACGTCTGAGCAATAATTGCTCCAGCAGGTTTATCGCCAACAGTTCGGAATAGCGCCCTTCTCCCTGCCCGGCATGAATGATCTGTCCAAACAGTTCGTTAAAATGCGGCTGGTGCGCTTCGTCCGGGCGGAAAAAGCCAGTCTGGGCAAAGATTGCCGGCCAGGCCAGCCACTCCTGCCAGTAGGCGCGCGGCCGGAAGTAGACCCACTGGTGGTACCATTCGCTGGCATCAGGATGGCGTCCGTAGTGGTGAATTTCTCCGGGTGGAAACAGCAAAATATCCCCAGGACGACAGACAAACTGCTTGCCCTGGTTATTGATAACCCCCTCGCCACGGATGGTGAGATTGAGGATATAGCCCTTCATCCCCAGCGGCCGGTCGATAAAAAAATCCAGGTATCCGTTCGCCTCAATGGGGGTTAATCCGGCCACCAAGTGCGCGTTAAACGAATAGCCTGGTAGCAGGGGATCGTTTTGCGTTTCAGCCATAATTTCAATACTCCCTAGGTTCTGCCAAGAAACAATTTGTCCATATTACGTCAGACATCATCGCCGTCGCCGCTGCGGGCCGCTTTGTTTGCGATAATGGACCATCAACCCCGCTTGTGAAAAGCTCTTTGTAAAAAACATGTACTACGCCAACGTCAAAATCGGCTAACAAAAGTGTCTATAACTACGGCAGAAATGTCCACATTGATTATTTGCACAGCGTCACACTTTGTGATGCCACAGCATTTTAATCCATAAGATTAGCGGATCCTGCCTGACGGTTTTTATCGCTACTCACTACTGTTTATCCATACCCGTATTTTTGGATGGAGTAAGACGATGGCGATTGCAATTGGCCTCGATTTTGGTAGTGATTCAGTACGCGCTTTGGCGGTGGAATGTGCCACCGGCGAAGAGATCGCCACCAGCGTTGAGTGGTATCCACGTTGGCAGGAAGGGCAGTATTGCGATGGCCCAAACAACCAGTTTCGCCATCATCCGCGCGACTACATTGAATCCATGGAAGCGGCGCTGAAAACCGTGCTGGCCGAACTGAGCGCTGAACAGCGCGCGGAAGTGGTCGGGATTGGCGTTGACAGTACCGGCTCAACCCCGGCACCTATCGATGCCGAGGGCAACGTACTGGCGCTGCGTCCGGAGTTCGCTGAAAACCCGAATGCAATGTTTGTCCTGTGGAAAGATCACACCTCAGTCGAAGAAGCTGAAGAAATTACCCGTCTGTGCCACGCACCGGGCAAGATCGATTACTCCCGCTATATCGGCGGTATTTATTCCAGCGAATGGTTCTGGGCCAAAATCCTACATGTAACCCGCCAGGATAACGCGGTCGCAGAGGCTGCGGTTTCATGGATTGAGCTGTGCGACTGGGTTCCGGCCCTGCTCTCCAATACCGTACGTCCACAGGATATTCGCCGCGGACGTTGCAGCGCCGGACACAAATCCCTGTGGCATGAAAGCTGGGGCGGCCTACCGCCAGCCAGTTTCTTTGATGAGCTCGACCCCATCCTTAACCACCATCTGCCATACCCAATGTTTACCGATACCTTCACGGCCGACCTGCCGGTTGGCACCCTGTGCGCCGAGTGGGCACAGCGTCTGGGGCTACCGGAAAGCGTGGTGATTGCAGGCGGCGCTTTTGACTGCCATATGGGTGCGGTCGGCGCGGGCGCACAACCCAATACGCTGGTAAAAGTCATCGGCACGTCGACCTGCGACATTCTGATTGCCGACAAACACAGCGTCGGCGAACGCGCGGTGAAAGGCATATGCGGCCAGGTTGATGGCAGCGTCGTACCGGATTTTATTGGCCTTGAGGCGGGGCAGTCCGCATTCGGCGATATCTATGCCTGGTTTAGCCGCGTGTTGAGCTGGCCGCTGGAGCAGCTTGCCGCGCAGCATCCGGAGCTGAAGACCCAGATTAAAGCCAGCCAAAAACAACTGCTGCCAGCGCTCACCGAAGCCTGGGCGAAAAATCCGTCGCTGGATCACCTGCCGGTGGTGCTCGACTGGTTTAACGGTCGCCGTACGCCCAATGCCAACCAGCGTTTGAAAGGGGTGATTACCGATCTCAATCTGGCCACCGACGCACCAGCGCTGTTCGGTGGGCTGATTGCCGCCACGGCCTTTGGCGCACGTGCCATTCAGGAATGCTTCACCGATCAAGGCATTGCGGTTAATAACGTGATGGCGTTAGGCGGTATCGCCCGTAAAAACCCGGTCATCATGCAGGCCTGCTGTGACGTGCTAAACCGTCCGCTACAGATTGTCGCTTCCGACCAGTGCTGCGCACTTGGCGCGGCTATCTTCGCCGCCGTTGCCGCGAAAGTACACGCCGATATCCCGGCCGCTCAGCAAAAAATGGCGAGTGCCGTGGAAAACACACTGCAACCTCGTCCAGAACAGGCTCAACGTTTTGAACAGCTTTACCGCCGCTACCAGCAGTGGGCGATTAGCGCTGAACAACAATACCTTCCGACTGCCGCTCCGGCGCAACAAGCCCCGGTAGACCTGGCAACCCTGACACATTAAGGACACGACAATGACGATTTTTGATAACTATGAAGTGTGGTTTGTGATTGGTAGCCAGCATCTGTATGGCCCTGAAACCCTGCGTCAGGTAACTCAACATGCGGAGCACGTCGTTAACGCACTGAATACCGAAGCTAAACTGCCCTGCAAACTGGTGTTAAAACCGCTGGGTACGCGTCCGGATGAAATAACCAACATCTGTCGCGACGCCAACTACGACGACAAATGCGCAGGTATGGTGGTGTGGCTGCACACCTTCTCGCCGGCGAAAATGTGGATCAACGGCCTGACTATCCTTAATAAACCGCTACTTCAGTTCCACACCCAGTTCAACGCCGCCCTGCCGTGGGACAGCATTGATATGGACTTTATGAACCTGAACCAAACCGCGCACGGCGGCCGTGAGTTCGGCTTTATCGGCGCACGTATGCGTCAGCAGCACGCCGTGGTCACCGGTCACTGGCAGGACAAACAGGCACACGAACGCATCGGCTCCTGGATGCGCCAGGCCGTGTCCAAACAGGACACTCGCCATCTGAAAGTCTGCCGTTTTGGCGACAACATGCGCGAAGTTGCGGTCACCGATGGCGATAAAGTTGCCGCGCAGATCAAATTCGGCTTCTCGGTAAACACCTGGGCCGTGGGCGATCTGGTACAGGTCGTGAACGCAATTAGCGACGGCGAAATCAACGCGCTCATCGATGAGTATGAAAGCACCTATACCATGACGGCGGCAACGCAAGTCCACGGTGAAAAACGTCAGAACGTCCTGGAAGCGGCCCGTATTGAACTGGGGATGAAGCGCTTCCTGGAACAGGGCGGATTCCACGCCTTCACCACCACATTTGAAGATTTACACGGTCTGAAACAGCTTCCGGGTCTGGCCGTACAGCGTCTGATGCAGCAAGGCTACGGCTTTGCGGGCGAAGGCGACTGGAAAACCGCCGCTCTGCTTCGCATCATGAAGGTGATGTCAACCGGTCTGCAGGGCGGCACCTCATTTATGGAGGATTACACCTACCACTTCGAGAAAGGCAACGATCTGGTACTCGGTTCGCACATGTTGGAAGTGTGCCCGTCTATCGCGGTGGAAGAGAAACCGATCCTCGACGTACAGCACCTCGGCATTGGCGGTAAAGACGATCCTGCCCGTCTGATCTTCAACACCAAAACCGGCCCGGCCGTGGTTGCCAGCCTGATCGATCTCGGCGATCGTTTTCGCCTGCTGGTTAACTGTATCGACACGGTACAAACGCCGCACTCCCTGCCGAAACTGCCGGTGGCAAACGCACTGTGGAAAGCCCAGCCGGATCTGCCAACCGCATCTGAAGCCTGGATCCTCGCCGGCGGCGCACATCACACCGTCTTCAGCCACGCGCTGGATCTGAACGATATGCGCCAGTTCGCTGAAATGCACGATATCGAGATCGCCGTGATCGACAACGATACCCGCCTGCCAGCCTTTAAAGACGCACTGCGCTGGAATGACGTGTATTACGGTTTTAAACGCTAAAGTACGGATTGCCCGGTGGCACTGCGTTTACCGGGCCTACAAATCACCGTAGGCCGGATAAGCGAAGCGCCATCCGGCATTCAGGAGTTAACATGCTAGAAGATCTTAAACGTCAGGTGCTGGAAGCCAATCTGGCGTTGCCTAAGCACAACCTGGTCACCCTGACCTGGGGCAACGTTAGCGCCGTCGATCGCGAACGCGGCGTATTTGTGATTAAACCATCCGGTGTCGATTACAGCGTAATGACTGCCGACGATATGGTCGTTGTCAGTATTGCAACAGGCGAAGTGGTGGAAGGCCAGAAAAAACCCTCTTCTGATACCCCAACGCACCGTCTGCTGTACCAGGCATTCCCGACCATTGGCGGCATTGTTCACACCCATTCCCGTCACGCAACCATCTGGGCGCAGGCAGGTCAGTCTATTCCGGCCACGGGAACCACTCATGCGGACTATTTCTACGGCACGATTCCCTGCACACGGAAAATGACCGAGGAAGAAATCAACGGCGAATATGAATGGGAAACCGGGAATGTGATCGTCGAAACCTTTGAGAAACAAGGCATTGACGCTTCGCAGATGCCAGGCGTGCTGGTGCACTCTCACGGTCCGTTTGCCTGGGGAAAAAATGCTGAAGATGCCGTACACAACGCCATCGTGCTGGAAGAAGTGGCCTATATGGGGATCTTCTGCCGCCAGCTTGCGCCGCAATTGCCGGATATGCAGCAAACCCTGCTGGATAAACACTACCTGCGCAAACACGGCGCAAAAGCCTACTACGGGCAGTAGTCCCTGCTGACACATAACAACTGTATAAAATCACAGCCAATCTATCAGAACCAGGCTATAATAATGCCTGGTTTTTTAATGGATACACAGCGTGGCGCAGGCAGGCTTTATTCTAACCCGACACTGGCGGGATACCCCGCAGGGGACAGAGGTTTCATTCTGGCTGGCAACGGACAGCGGGCCATTGCAGGTCACGCTTGCACCGCAGGAGTCGGTCGCTTTTATCCCCACCAGTCAGATCCCCCGCGTCACCACATTATTACGCACCGAAAAAGGCTATCGCCTGGAGCCGCTTCAGCTGCAAGACTTTCACCGTCAGCCCGTTTCTGGCCTGTATTGCCACTCACATCGCCAGCTTATGAGGCTGGAAAAACTGCTGCGCGAAAATGGTGTAACGGTTTACGAGGCCGATGTGCGTCCACCAGAACGTTATCTGATGGAACGTTTTATTACCTCCCCGGTTTGGGTCGAAGGTACTCCTCAAAACAACACACTGATTAATGCCCGCCTGAAGCCGAACCCGGACTACCGACCACCGTTGAAATGGGTCTCGCTGGATATCGAAACCACGCGCCACGGCGAACTCTACTGCATCGGCCTTGAAGGCTGCGGGCAGCGAATTGTCTACATGCTCGGCCCGGAAAACGGTAATGCCTCGGCGCTGGATTTTGAACTTGAGTACGTCGCAAGCCGTCCGCTGCTACTGGAAAAGCTCAACGACTGGGTTGCCCGTCACGATCCTGATGTCATTATCGGCTGGAACGTCGTGCAGTTCGATTTACGCGTCCTGCAAAAGCACGCCGAACGCTACCGTATTCCCCTGCTTTTTGGTCGGGATAACAGCGAGCTGGAGTGGCGCGAGCATGGCTTCAAAAATGGCGTCTTCTTCGCGCAGGCTAAAGGTCGTCTGATTATTGACGGCATTGAGGCGCTCAAATCCGCATTCTGGAATTTCTCGTCATTTTCGCTGGAAACGGTGTCGCAGGAGCTACTGGGTGAAGGGAAGTCGATCGATAACCCATGGGACAGAATGGACGAAATCGATCGCCGGTTTGCCCACGATAAGCCCGCGCTTGCCACCTACAATCTCAAAGACTGTGAACTGGTCACCCGCATTTTTCATAAAACCGAGATCATGCCGTTTCTGCTGGAGCGTTCAACGGTTAACGGCCTGCCGGTCGACAGGCACGGCGGTTCGGTCGCCGCCTTTGGTCATCTCTACCTGCCGCGCATGCATCGGGCGGGCTATGTGGCACCGAATCTGGGTGAAATCCCTGCCCACGCCAGCCCCGGCGGCTACGTGATGGACTCACGCCCGGGTCTGTACGACTCCGTGCTGGTGCTGGATTACAAAAGCCTGTACCCGTCAATTATTCGTACTTTCTTGATCGATCCAGTGGGGCTTATCGAAGGGATGGCGCATCCGGATAAGGAGCACAGTACCGAAGGGTTCCTTGACGCCTGGTTCTCTCGTGAAAAGCACTGCCTGCCGGAAATCGTGACCCGGATCTGGCATGGGCGCGAAGAAGCAAAACGCCACGGCAATAAACCGCTCTCGCAGGCGCTGAAAATCATCATGAATGCGTTTTACGGCGTGCTGGGAACCACCGCCTGCCGCTTTTTCGACCCGAGGCTGGCTTCGTCCATCACCATGCGTGGCCACGCGATCATGCGTCAGACCAAAGCGCTGATTGAAGCTCAGGGTTACGACGTCATCTATGGCGATACCGACTCCACTTTTGTCTGGCTTAAAAAAGCGCATTCGGAAGCCGATGCGGCCCGGATTGGGCGGGAACTGGTGAGCTACGTCAACGACTGGTGGGCGCAGTCGCTGAAACAACAAAAACTGACCAGTGCGCTGGAGCTGGAGTTTGAAACCCACTTTTGTCGCTTTCTGATGCCGACCATACGCGGCGCTGATACCGGCAGCAAAAAGCGTTACGCCGGGATGATTCAGGAAGGTACAGAGCAGCGCATGGTATTTAAGGGCCTGGAAACGGTACGAACTGACTGGACGCCGCTGGCTCAGCAGTTTCAGCAGGCGCTGTACCTGCGAATTTTTCGCAACGAGCCTTACCAGGAGTTTGTTCGCGAGACTATCGACCGTCTGATGGCGGGTGAACTGGACGACCAACTGGTGTATCGCAAACGCCTGCGTCGCCCGTTAAGCGAATACCAGCGCAATGTGCCGCCACACGTGCGCGCCGCGCGCCTCGCCGATGAGCAAAATGTAAAGCTGGGACGTCCGCCGCAGTATCAGAATCGCGGCACCATTAAATATGTCTGGACGATAAATGGTCCAGAACCCGTGGATTATCAGCTTTCAGCCCTTGACTACGAGCACTATTTGACCCGGCAGATCCAGCCCGTAGCCGAGGGAATACTTCCCTTTATCGATGATAACTTTGCTACACTACTCACAGGGCAACTGGGGTTATTTTGACGCGTGACGAAACCGTCGCCATCCAGTACCATAGCGCCCTTTCCATTCCTGGACCCCAATACACTTGCTGCCACTTTACTCTGGCAGAGGGTGAGTATTGCCTGCAACTAAAGATATAGAGCCGAACATATATGCCTTTTACACTTGGTCAACGCTGGATCAGCGATACAGAAAGCGAATTGGGACTTGGTACCGTTGTCGCCATGGATGCGCGAACCGTCACATTACTTTTCTCTTCGACGGGCGAAAACCGTCTGTATGCGCGCAGTGATTCCCCCGTGACCCGCGTGATGTTCAATCCTGGTGATACGATAACAAGCCATGAAGGCTGGCAACTGCATGTCGATGAAGTAAAAGAAGAAAACGGCCTGCTTGCCTATATCGGAACCCGCCTTGATACCGAAGAAACCGGTGTAACGCTGCGTGAAGTTCTGCTCGACAGCAAGCTGGTATTCAGCAAACCACAGGATCGCCTGTTTGCCGGCCAGATTGACCGTATGGATCGCTTTGCGCTGCGCTATCGTGCGCGTAAATTTCAGAGCGAACAGTACCGTATGCCGTGGAGTGGTTTGCGTGGTCAACGTACCAGCCTGATCCCCCACCAGCTCAACATCGCCCACGACGTCGGCCGTCGTCATGCTCCTCGCGTATTGCTGGCTGACGAAGTAGGTTTAGGTAAAACCATTGAAGCCGGGATGATCCTGCATCAACAGCTGCTGTCAGGCGCCGCAGAGCGCGTGCTGATTATCGTCCCGGAGACGTTACAGCACCAGTGGCTGGTCGAAATGCTGCGTCGTTTCAACCTGCGCTTTGCGCTGTTTGATGATGAGCGTTATGCAGAAGCGCAGCACGATGCCTACAACCCGTTTGAAACCGAACAGTTGGTTATCTGTTCGCTGGACTTTGCCCGTCGCAGTAAACAGCGCCTGGAGCATCTGTGTGACGCCGAATGGGATCTGCTGATTGTCGATGAAGCCCATCACCTGGTGTGGAGCGAAGACGCGCCCAGCCGTGAATATATGGCCGTTGAACAACTGGCAGAACGCGTACCGGGCATCCTGCTGCTGACCGCAACGCCGGAACAGCTAGGCCTGGAAAGCCACTTTGCGCGCCTGCGCCTGCTGGACCCCAGCCGTTTCCACGATTTCGCCCAGTTTGTTGAAGAACAGAAAAATTACCGTCCGGTCGCCGATGCCGTCGCTATGCTGCTGGCAGGCAACAAGCTGAGCAACAATGAGCTGAACATGTTAGGCGACATGATTGGCGAACAGGACATTGAACCGTTATTGCAGGCGGCAAACAGCGACAGCGAAGACGCCCAGAGCGCGCGTCAGGAGCTGGTTTCAATGCTGATGGACAGACACGGCACCAGCCGCGTGCTGTTCCGTAACACCCGTAACGGCGTGAAAGGCTTCCCGAAACGCGAACTGCATACCATCAAGCTGCCGCTGCCAACCCAATACCAGACGGCGATTAAAGTCTCCGGCATTATGGGCGCGCGTAAGAGTGCAGAAGACCGGGCGCGCGACATGCTCTACCCGGAACAGATTTATCAGGAATTCGAAGGCGACACCGGCACCTGGTGGAACTTTGATCCGCGCGTGGAATGGCTGATGGGCTACCTGACCAGCCATCGCTCGCAAAAAGTACTGGTTATCTGTGCAAAAGCCACCACCGCGCTGCAACTGGAGCAGGTGCTGCGCGAGCGTGAAGGTATCCGCGCCGCCGTGTTCCATGAAGGGATGTCGATCATTGAACGTGACCGCGCTGCGGCCTGGTTTAGCGAAGAAGATAGCGGCGCGCAGGTAATGCTGTGCTCCGAAATCGGCTCCGAGGGACGTAACTTCCAGTTCGCCAGTAATCTGGTGATGTTTGACCTGCCGTTCAACCCGGACCTGCTGGAACAGCGTATTGGTCGTCTGGACCGTATCGGTCAGGCGCATGATATTCAGATTCACGTTCCGTACCTGGAAAAAACCGCGCAATCCGTACTGGTGCGTTGGTACCACGAAGGTCTGGATGCGTTCGAACACACCTGCCCGACCGGACGTACCATCTATGACACGGTATATAACAACCTGATCGGCTACCTGGCGGAGCCAGAAAATACCGATGGCTTTGATGATCTGATCAAAACCTGCCGCGAACAACATGACGCATTGAAAGCGCAACTGGAGCAAGGTCGCGATCGTCTGCTGGAGATCCACTCTAACGGCGGTGAAAAAGCGCTGGCACTGGCTGAGAGCATTGAAGAGCAGGACGACGATACCAGCCTGATCGCCTTCGCCATGAACCTGTTTGATATCGTTGGTATTAATCAGGATGACCGTGGTGACAATTTGATCGTGCTGACGCCGTCCGATCATATGCTGGTGCCAGATTTCCCTGGATTGCCGGAAGATGGCTGCACCATCACGTTCGAACGTGATGTCGCCCTGTCGCGTGAAGACGCGCAGTTTATTACCTGGGAGCATCCGCTGATCCGTAATGGTCTGGATCTCATCCTCTCCGGCGATACCGGCAGTAGCACCATTTCGTTGTTGAAAAACAAAGCATTGCCGGTCGGCACTCTGCTGGTTGAGCTGGTGTATGTGGTTGAAGCGCAGGCACCGAAACAGCTGCAGTTAAACCGCTTCCTGCCGCCAACGCCGGTACGTATGCTGCTGGATAAAAACGGCAATAACCTTGCCGCACAGGTTGAATTCGAAACCTTTAACCGTCAGCTCAGCGCCGTTAACCGCCACACCGGCAGTAAACTGGTCAACGCCGTGCAGCAGGACGTTCATGCCATTCTGCAACTCGGTGAAGCGCAGGTGGAAAAATCGGCTCGCGCGCTGATCGACGCGGCGCGTAAAGAAGCGGACGAAAAACTGACGGCGGAACTCTCCCGTCTGGAAGCGCTGCGCGCCGTTAACCCGAACATCCGTGATGACGAACTCAGCGCAATTGAAAGCAACCGTCAGCAGGTGATGGAAAGCCTGGATCAGGCGGGATGGCGTCTGGATGCCCTGCGCCTGATCGTCGTGACGCATCAGTAACGGAGCCATACATGGGGATGGAAAACTACAATCCGCCGCAGGAACCCTGGCTGGTTATCCTGTATCAGGATGAGCATATTATGGTGGTCAACAAGCCGAGCGGCTTGTTGTCCGTGCCGGGTCGTCTGGATGAACACAAAGACAGCGTGATGACGCGTATTCAGCGCGACTATCCGCAGGCTGAATCTGTCCATCGTCTGGATATGGCCACCAGCGGCGTGATTGTAGTGGCACTAACGAAAGCGGCAGAGCGCGAGCTAAAACGCCAGTTTCGCGAACGCGAACCGAAGAAACAGTATGTCGCGCGCGTGTGGGGACATCCGTCCCCCGCTGAAGGGCTGGTAGATTTACCACTGATTTGCGACTGGCCGAATCGGCCAAAGCAGAAAGTGTGTTATGAAACCGGAAAATCAGCGCAAACAGAATACGAAGTCGTGGAGTTTGCCGCGGATAATACCGCCCGGGTGGTGCTCAAACCCATTACTGGACGTTCCCATCAGCTACGCGTGCATATGCTGGCGTTAGGGCATCCAATTCTGGGTGACCGCTTCTATGCGCCACCGGAGGCGCTGGCAATGGCACCGAGACTGCTGCTGCATGCAGAGATGTTAACCATCACCCATCCCGAATACGGCAACAGTATGACGTTTAAAGTCCCGGCGGATTTTTAAATTCTGAGCCAATTTATGCCGGGGGCGCTTCGCTTGCCCGGCCTACATTCATTACCGTAGGCCGGATAAGGCGCTAGCCGCATCCGGCATAACGATTATTTAAAGCCTTTCTGTTCTTTAATTAGCTCGTAGGCTTTTTGAATTTCCTGCGCTTTTTGCTTCGCCATTTCCATCATTTCTGGCGGCAGGCCTTTCGCAACCAGTTTGTCCGGATGGTGCTCGCTCATCAGCTTACGATAGGCGCGCTTAATGGTGGTCGCATCATCGGTCGCTTTCACACCCAGCACATTGCAGGCGTCTTCCAGCGTCGGGCCACGTTGCGCCTGCTGCCAGCCACCGCCGCCGGACTGCTGCTGATATCCACCGCCAAACTGCGCGCCGCCCTGCATCATACGCAGGAACTGATCAAATTGGGTTCGTGAGATCCCCAATTCTTCAGCAATCACATACAGCACTTCACGCTCGTTAGGGTGCAACGATCCATCGGCAAATGCCGCCTGAATCTGAATCTCCAGGAACATGCGGATCAGATCGAATCGCCCAAAGCAGACGCTGCGAAACTGACGCATCTTTTCACGTAATGGGTAATTATCCGATTTTCCCACCCGGAACGCGTGTTGCGCGGCTGTACGCGAGTCGCCGTGTAAATTCATCCGGTCCATCAGCTGGCTGGCGATATGAATATCGGCTTCCGTGACGCGTCCTTTGGATTTGGTCAAATGCCCCATCACCTCAAAAGTGGTGGCAAAAAACAGCGCCTGACGCTCTCGTTGGTTGGCGAACCACGCCATTTTGCGCATGCGGGCTTTGTCGAACATATGGCCAACTAACAGGCCTAACACCACTCCCCAGAAGCCGCCGCCCATCATTAAGGCCACGGCCACACCAATAATCTTTCCCCAATACTGCATACATTCCCCAAATCTTTATGCTCTTGGCCAGGCTATGTCCCACAATATAAGGTGCTTTTACCGTTTTACGGCTGCGGTCAATTGTGGGACATCGCCTATAATTTGCATTATCATACCTGTCATTCAATGCCGTGCCTAACACCACGGAGCCTTAATCGGCAGGATTAACACTAGCGCAGTGAAGATGAGATAAGTTAGGCTGTGACCGTTTGTCACGCGCGACGCTACTGATGATGGAACAATAAATACAACGTATGAAAAAACGTATTCCCACTCTTCTGGCCACCATGATTGCCACCGCCCTCTATAGCCAACAGGGCCTGGCAGCCGATCTCGCCTCACAGTGCATGTTGGGCGTGCCAAGCTACAACCGTCCTCTGGTGCAGGGCGATACCAATGAGTTACCTGTCACCATCAATGCCGATCACGCGAAAGGGAACTACCCTGATGACGCCGTGTTTACCGGCAACGTGGATATTGCGCAGGGTAACAGCCGCCTACAAGCCGATGAAGTGCAGCTTCATCAAAAGCAGGCCGAAGGTCAACCCGCTCCCGTTCGTACCGTCGATGCGCTGGGCAACGTCCATTATGATGACAACCAGGTCATTCTGAAGGGACCAAAGGGTTGGGCAAACCTGAATACGAAAGACACCAACGTCTGGGAAGGTGACTACCAGATGGTGGGACGCCAGGGGCGCGGGAAAGCAGACCTGATGAAACAGCGCGGTGAGAATCGCTATACCATTCTGGAAAACGGCAGTTTTACCTCCTGTCTTCCGGGTTCCAATACCTGGAGCGTCGTCGGTAGCGAAGTGATCCATGACCGTGAAGAACAGGTCGCTGAAATCTGGAACGCCCGTTTTAAGCTGGGCCCAGTTCCTGTGTTTTACAGCCCCTATTTACAACTCCCTGTCGGCGATAAGCGCCGTTCCGGTTTCTTGATCCCGAACGCAAAATACTCCACCAAGAACTATTTTGAGTTCTACCTGCCGTATTACTGGAATATCGCGCCCAACATGGACGCCACCATTACGCCGCATTATATGCATCGCCGTGGCGGCATTATGTGGGAGAACGAATTCCGTTACCTGACCCAGGCGGGCACAGGTCTGATGGAACTCGATTATCTGAATTCCGACCGGGTCTACGACGACGAACATCCGAAAGATGACAATTCCCGTCGCTGGCTGTTCTACTGGCAGCACGCTGGGGTCATGGACCAGGTGTGGCGTTTCAACGTCGACTACACCAAAGTCAGCGACTCAAGCTACTTTAATGATTTTGACAATAAGTACGGTTCCAGCACCGACGGTTATGCGACACAGAAATTCAGTGTTGGCTATGCAGTGCAAAACTTTGATGCGACGGTCTCAACCAAGAAATTCCAGGTTTTTGACGATCAGAACAACAGCAGTTATTCCGCAGAACCGCAGTTAGACGTTAACTTCTATCAGAATGACGTTGGTCCATTTGATACCCGTATTTATGGACAGGCGGTGCATTTCGTCAATACCAATGACGACATGCCGGAAGCGACGCGTGTTCACCTTGAGCCGACCATCAATCTGCCGCTATCCAATCAGTGGGGAAGTATCAACACTGAAGCGAAGCTGATGGCGACGCACTACCAACAGACCAATCTGGACTGGTACAACAACAATCCGGGTAACGTAAATAAGCTCGACGACTCCGCTAACCGCGTCATGCCGCAGTTCAAAGTCGACGGTAAGTTGGTATTCGAACGTGACATGGAAATGCTGGCGCCAGGCTATACCCAGACGCTGGAGCCGCGTGCGCAGTATTTGTATGTGCCATATCGCAACCAAAGTCATATCTATAACTATGACTCTTCCCTGCTGCAAGCTGACTACAGTGGCCTGTTCCGTGACCGTACCTATGGCGGTCTGGATCGTATTGCCTCCGCTAACCAGGTAACGACAGGTGTCACATCTCGCGTTTATGATGACGCGGCCGTTGAACGTTTTAATATTTCTGTGGGTCAAATCTACTATTTCACCGAGTCTCGCACTGGCGATGACAACATAAAATGGGAGAATGACGACAAAACCGGTTCATTGGTATGGGCAGGTGATACCTACTGGCGCATCTCCGATCGTTGGGGTTTACGCGGTGGGATCCAGTACGACACGCGTCTGGAGAGTGTCGCCACCAGCAGCAGCAGCATCGAGTACCGCCGCGACGAAAACCGTATGCTGCAGTTGAACTACCGCTATGCCAGCCCGGAATATATCCAGGCGACACTGCCGTCGTATTACTCTACGGCAGATCAGTATAAAAACGGGATTTCTCAGGTGGGTGCAGTGGCGAGCGTGCCGATCGCTGAGCGTTGGTCAATCGTCGGAGCTTACTACTTCGATACCAATGTGAACAAAGTGGCGGATTCCATGCTGGGCTTGCAGTACAACTCCTGCTGTTATGCCATTCGCGTCGGCTACGAACGTAAGCTGAATGGTTGGGATGACACCCAGAAACACGCGGTATATGACAACTCGATCGGCTTTAATATCGAACTGCGTGGCCTGAGCTCCAACTATGGCCTTGGCACCAACCAGATGCTGCGTTCGAACATTTTGCCGTATCAAAGCTCTTTATGATCTGATTAATTGATACCCAATGGATTTCGAGCTGCATTGAGGCGGCAACTGAGAGAATCCCCAGGAGCTTACATAAGTAAGTGACTGGGGTGAGTGACAAATCTGTCAGGAACAGATTTGAACGTCGCACAGCGACGGCCCATAAGGGCGAGTCTCATGGATGAGACGAGTAACTCAGCAGCCAACAAAAATGCGGCTTGAAAGACGAAGGGTATAAAACGTAATCCGCATTGCGGTTAATTGATAATGGAAAAAGTATGAAGAACTGGAAAACGCTGCTTCTCGGTATCGCCATGGTCGCGAATACCAGTTTCGCTGCCCCACAGGTAGTCGATAAAGTCGCAGCCGTCGTCAATAACGGCGTCGTTCTGGAAAGCGACGTCGATGGCTTAATGCAGTCAGTAAAACTGAACGCGGGTCAGGCAGGTCAGCAATTACCGGACGATGCCACGCTGCGTCATCAGATCCTGGAACGTTTGATCATGGATCAAATCGTTCTGCAGATGGGTCAGAAGATGGGCGTAAAAATCTCTGATGAGCAGTTGGATCAGGCTATTGCCAACATTGCCAAGCAGAACAATATGACGCTGGATCAAATGCGCAGCCGTCTGGCTCAGGATGGTCTGAGTTATTCGACCTATCGCAACCAGATCCGTAAAGAGATGACCATCTCTGAAGTGCGTAATAATGAAGTTCGCCGTCGCGTCACGATCCTGCCACAGGAAGTTGATGCCCTTGCGCAGCAAGTTGGCAACCAAAATGATGCCAGCACTGAGCTGAACCTGAGCCACATTCTGATCCCACTGCCGGAAAACCCAACTTCCGATCAGGTAAACGAAGCGGAAAGCCAGGCACGTTCTGTGGTTGACGAAGCGCGTAACGGTAGCGATTTTGGCAAGCTGGCCATCACTTATTCTGCTGACCAGCAGGCGCTGAAAGGCGGCCAGATGGGCTGGGGACGTATTCAGGAACTGCCAGGTATCTTTGCTCAGGCGTTAAGCACCGCGAAAAAAGGCGATATTATTGGCCCGATTCGTTCAGGTGTCGGCTTCCATATTTTGAAAGTCAACGATATGCGTGGCCAGAGCCAGAGCGTCTCCGTGACTGAAGTTCACGCCCGCCATATTCTGCTGAAACCGTCGCCGATCATGACCGATCAGCAGGCTCGTCTGAAACTGGAACAAATCGCGGCTGATATTAAGAGCGGTAAAACGACCTTTGCAGCAGCCGCTAAAGAGTTTTCTCAGGATCCGGGTTCAGCAAACCAGGGCGGTGACCTGGGCTGGGCTGCAGCCGATATTTTCGATCCTGCTTTCCGCGATGCGCTGACCAAACTTCATAAAGGCCAGATGAGCGCCCCGGTGCACTCCTCTTTCGGCTGGCATCTGATCGAGCTGCTGGATACGCGTAACGTTGATAAAACTGACGCGGCACAGAAAGACAGAGCTTATCGCATGCTGATGAACCGTAAATTCTCAGAAGAAGCAGCGACCTGGATGCAGGAACAGCGCGCCAGTGCGTACGTTAAAATTTTGAGCAACTAATGACTCGAACTCAACGTGTTGTGATCACTCCCGGCGAACCCGCCGGGATTGGTCCGGATCTTGTGGTCCAGCTAGCACAGCGCGAGTGGCCGGTAGAACTCGTTGTTTGTGCTGATGCCGCGCTACTCCGTGACCGGGCAACCCTGCTCGGTTTACCGCTTTCACTTCTCCCCTATACTCCAGATACCCCAGCCCGACCGCAATCAGCCGGTACGCTGACGCTATTGCCGGTTGCGCTGCGCGCCCCTGTCGTCGCGGGCCAACTGGCGGTAGAGAATGGGCAATATGTAGTCGACACGCTGGCTCGCGCCTGCGATGGTTGTCTACAGGGCGAATTTGCAGCGCTGATAACCGGCCCCGTTCACAAGGGCGTCATCAATGACGCTGGCGTGCCGTTTACCGGGCATACCGAGTTTTTTGAGGAGCGTTCACAGGCGAAGAAAGTCGTGATGATGCTGGCAACGGAAGAGCTGCGTGTTGCCCTGGCGACCACACATCTGCCGCTTAAAGCCGTTGCTGACGCCATTACCCCGGCATTATTGCGGGAAGTGATCGGCATTCTGCATCATGATTTGCGCACTAAGTTTGGCCTGAACGATCCGCATATTCTGGTGTGCGGCCTTAACCCGCATGCCGGTGAAGGCGGCCATATGGGAATGGAAGAGATAGACACAATTATCCCGGTTCTCGATGAACTGCGTGCGCAGGGGATGAAATTAAATGGCCCGCTGCCCGCAGATACGCTGTTTCAGCCCAAATATCTCGACCACGCGGATGCCGTGCTGGCAATGTACCACGATCAGGGCCTCCCCGTGCTAAAATACCAGGGATTTGGTCGCGGGGTGAATATCACGCTGGGCCTGCCCTTTATTCGCACATCCGTCGATCACGGTACCGCGCTTGAACTTGCGGGACGTGGGCAAGCAGATGTCGGCAGTTTTATTACGGCGCTTAATCTCGCCATCAAAATGATTGTTAATACCAATGAATAATCGAGTCCATCAGGGCCACTTAGCCCGTAAACGTTTCGGGCAAAACTTCCTCAACGATCAGTTTGTGATCGAAAGTATTGTCTCTGCTATCAACCCGCAGAAAGGTCAGGCTATGGTCGAAATCGGCCCGGGCCTGGCTGCGTTAACCGAGCCAGTAGGCGAACGCCTGGACAAGCTCACGGTCATTGAGCTGGATCGCGATCTCGCCGCGCGCCTGCAAACGCACCCGTTTTTAGGGCCGAAGCTGACGATTTATCAGCAAGATGCCATGACCATGAACTTCGGCGAACTTGCCCAAACAATGGGGCAGCCGCTGCGTGTGTTCGGCAACCTGCCGTACAACATCTCCACGCCGCTGATGTTCCATCTTTTTACCTATACTGATGCCATTGCCGACATGCATTTCATGTTGCAAAAAGAGGTGGTCAATCGTCTGGTTGCAGGGCCAAACAGTAAAGCGTATGGTCGATTAAGCGTCATGGCGCAATATTACTGCAATGTGATCCCGGTACTTGAAGTGCCGCCATCGGCATTTACGCCCGCGCCTAAAGTCGATTCTGCGGTTGTGCGTCTGGTCCCTCACGCGACAATGCCGTACCCGGTTAAAGATGTTCGTGTGCTGAGCCGTATTACCACTGAAGCGTTTAATCAGCGTCGTAAAACGGTACGTAACAGCCTCGGTAATCTGTTCAGCGTTGAAGTACTCACAGAGTTGGGCATTGACCCGGCAATGCGAGCGGAAAATATCTCTGTCGCGCAATACTGCCGGATGGCTAACTATCTGTCGGAAAACGCGCCATCGAAGGAGAGTTAAACATGATCAATTCGCCCCGAGTGTGCATTCAGGTACAAAGCGTCTACATTGAGGCGCAATCCTCACCTGATGATGAACGTTACGTTTTTGCTTATACCGTGACTATCCGCAATTTGGGGCGAGCGCCAGTGCAGCTGTTGGGACGTTATTGGTTGATAACCAATGGTCATGGGCGCGAAACCGAAGTTCAGGGTGAAGGTGTGGTTGGCGTTCAGCCACACATCGAACCTGGCGAAGAGTACCAGTACACCAGCGGCGCCGTTATTGAAACGCCGCTGGGCACCATGCAGGGTCATTACGAAATGATCGATGAACAAGGGATCGCCTTTACCATCGACATTCCCGTGTTCCGACTCGCCGTTCCAACACTCATTCATTAAAACAATAGCTATGGCAACATACCTCATTGGCGACGTTCACGGTTGTTACGATGAACTGGTAGCCTTGCTGCACCAGGTAGACTTTAATCCCGCACAAGACACCTTATGGCTCACCGGCGATCTGGTCGCGCGTGGGCCGGGTTCGTTAGACGTTTTACGCTACGTTAAATCGCTGGGCGACAGCGTGCGCCTGGTATTGGGTAATCACGATTTACACCTGCTGGCCGTGTTTGCCGGCATCAGTCGTAATAAACCAAAAGACAGAGTCACATCGCTGCTCGAAGCGCCGGATGCTGACGAATTAATCAACTGGCTTCGTCGTCAGCCGTTGCTGCAGGTAGACGAAGATAAAAAACTGGTCATGGCGCACGCTGGCATTACCCCTCAATGGGATTTGCAGACCGCGAAAGACTGTGCACGCGATGTTGAAGCCGTGTTGTCGAGCGACTCGTATCCGTTTTTCCTCGATGCAATGTACGGTGACATGCCAAACAACTGGACCCCGGAGCTGACCGGGCTGGCGCGCCTGCGTTTTATTACCAACGCCTTTACACGCATGCGTTACTGCTTCCCCAACGGTCAACTGGATATGTACAGCAAAGAGTCACCAGAAGACGCGCCTGCCCCGCTGAAGCCATGGTTTGCCATTCCTGGACCTGTCAGTGAAGCGTACAGCATTGCATTCGGGCACTGGGCATCGCTGGAAGGCAAAGGCACACCAGAAGGTATTTACGCGCTGGATACGGGGTGTTGCTGGGGAGGCGATCTCACCTGTCTGCGCTGGGAAGACAAACGCTACTTTGTGCAGCCATCAAATCGCCATTTGAATATGGATCCCGGCGAAGCGGTCAACGCCTGAGAGATTTATGCCTGATGGCGCTACGCCTATCAGGCCTACATCGGGTACAAGAGTAGGCCGGATAAGGCGTTTTGCCGCCATCCGGCACTTACAGTATTAACGACGTTCCAGAATCTCGAAGCAATAGCTGTGGGAGTTTTGCGCGTCGGCATCGTGGAATTCACTGAACACTGACTCCCAGTCATCCGGTTCGTAGTCCGGGAAATGGGTATCCCCTTCGACTTCAGCATCGATATGCGTCAGATACAGCTTCTGCGCTTTTGGCAGGAACTGCTCATACACGCGCCCACCGCCAATCACCATAATCTCTGGTTCATCGCCGCAGGCCGCAATGGCTTCATCAACAGACTTCACCCACTGCACACGCTCGTCGGTGCCAGGCTTGCTGCTGATGACGATATTTTTACGCCCCGGCAACGGTCGCCCGATGGATTCCCAGGTATGGCGCCCCATGACGACCGGCTTGTTTAAGGTATTACGTTTAAACCAGGCGAGATCGGCAGGGAGGTTCCACGGCATGGCGTTTTCCATACCGATGACGCGATCTACCGCTAACGCCGCAATCAGACTGATCATTGAATATTTCCCGGATACAAAAAAATTGTCGCCACTATACGGAAAGCGCAATCTTTCGTCGACTGGCGGAAAGAGGATGAACAGGAAAATTTTCCGTTCTGCTGGCGAACCGACCTATTTAAGGTGGTACGCCAGCATTACAGTAGTTCAAAAACAGCCAATTAGCAGTAAAGTTTGCAGAACATCACATTTTTTACCCTATGCTGACGGTTTCACTTCCGGCTCATCGGCGACGTCGCCCGTATGCTTACCTTCATCCGTGCCTTGCCAGCCATGGCGTTGAATTAACGATAAGTGCTGACGATCTTCCGCAATAATTTCACTCAGCATTGCGCTGGTGCGTTTATAAACGGCCGCGCGGGAAGTCGCGTCATTTTCCCCTTTCACCATCTCCTCTACCATCATGGTATTGAATCGGCGGAATACGTCCGCCCGCTCACGTGCCTCATAGCGCCCAAGCCCTAGACTTTCCAACGCCAGTCGCCCGGTTTTTAATGCGCCTTCAAAGGTTTCACGTTCCGGCATGTCCACCCCGGCCTGGCGCAGACGGATGTAGTGATCCACATCGCGCGCACGGGCAATAATTTGCAAATGCGGGAAGTGATCTTTCACCATCTCGGTCAGTTGCAGGCTGGTTTGCGGATCGTCGATGGCATTAATGATCACTTCCGCTTTGGCTGCTCCCGCAGATTCCAGCAGATCCATCCGGGTCGCATCGCCATAGAAAACCTTCATCCCGAATTTACGCAGCGTTTCGATATGGTCCGGGTCATGATCAAGAACCACCATTTTGACCCCACTCGACAACAACAGACGACCGGTTATCTGGCCAAATCGCCCAAATCCAGCGATGATTACCCGCGGTTGTTCTTCATCAATTTCATCCGCTTCACGTTCTTCACCGGTAGCCGATTTTTCCAGACGCGTCAGGACAACCAGTAAAATCGGTGTCGCCGCCATCGACAGCGCGACCGCCAGCGTCAGCGCTTTCGCCCAGTCAGGATCGAGCACATTTGCCATTTGCGCCGCGCCAAACACCACAAAGGCAAACTCACTGCCCTGCCCTAACAATACGGCAAACCAGCGGCGCTGCTTGTTCGGCACCTGCAACGGTTTCGCTATCAGCCACAGCATGACGGTTTTAATCACCAGGAAACCGACCAGCAAAATGATAATGCGCAAGGGATTATCAATCAGTGTACCAAAGTCGATAGACATCCCCACGCCGATGAAGAACAGCCCCAGCAGCAGCCCTTTAAACGGCTCAATATCACTTTCCAGCGCGTGGCGATACTCTGAGCTCGCCAGCAGCACGCCGGCCAGAAACGCCCCCATCGCCATCGACAGGCCAACCTCTTCCAACAGCAGACCAAAACCGAAAACGAGGAACAGCGCAACGGCGCTGAACACTTCCCGCAGACCCGAACGCGCAACAAAACGCAAGGCAGGACGGGTGACATAACGCCCTAACAGCACCACCAGCACCAGCGCGCCCGCTACCTTAAGAGCAGACAATGCAAATGCCCCCAGCGTGGTCGATGCACCGCTCGCTGCAAGTAAGGGGATCATTGCCACCAGAGGAATGGCTGCGATATCCTGGAACAGCAGTACGGCAAATGCGCTACGCCCCAGTTGCGACACCATCAGGTTGCGTTCATTCATCGCCTGCATCGCGATGGCCGTCGAGGAAAGCGCCAGCGTCATGCCAATCAGCTCCGCCACCTGCCAGCGCAGGCCGAGGAACATACAGAACAAACCAATCAAACCGCCGCAAACTACCATCTGTAGCGCGCCGCCGCCGAACACCGAAGCCCGCAGTTTCCACAAACGTTGCGGATCCAGCTCCAGGCCGATGACAAACAGCATCAGCACCACGCCGATCTCCGCAAAATGCAGAATTGATTCGGCATCCGTCACCAGTCTTAAGCCCCACGGACCAATGATGCACCCGGCGATGAGATACCCCAGTACCGACCCTAGCCCCAGCCGCACGGCGATGGGGACAATCAGCGCCGCCGATCCGAGATAAATCAGCGCCTGTATCAGCGTATGGCTATCCATGGTGTTCCTCCTGCCATTCCATCAGACGTTGTTTATAGTGGCGCGCCTGCGCCTGCAGCGTTTCGTCATCACAGATAAACGTACAGTGCATCGCAAACGGCGGCAGCCATTTGAGGCCGCAATAGAGCGCTGTTGCTTGTAGAGGCTGGGAAAGCACGTCAAAACCAGGATGGGAGCCGATATCAAAGTGGTTTTCGCCGCCGCCGGTGGTTACTGCCCACATCAGGTGTTTGCCATGCAGCGCGGTACCGCCGTGACCATACGCCCAGCCGTGGGAGAGGACCTTATCCATCCACAATTTGAGTAACGGAGGAGTGCTGTACCATTGCATGGGATGTTGCCAGATAATCAGACTCGCACGTGACAGCGCGTCCTGTTCTGCGGCGATATCGATATTGAAATCGGGATAGAGTTCATAGAGCGAACGAACCTCCACCCCCTCCAGCGTCCTTGCCTGTTCAAGCATCCGCTTATTCGCATGCGAATGCTGCGGATAGGGATGCGCATAAATGATGAGGATCATGATTAGCCTGTTTCACTGCATTATTGTAATAACAGTGAGTTTAGTCAGTTAATCCACAGGCTAACAGCCAATATTATTGAGTAGATAAATGGAAAAATCTGAGTTAGTTGTCCAGCTCGCTCATATCCTTAACCTGATCGCGGTTAATCTGTTCCGTCTTACCGGTTTCGGCATTTTTGTATGACACCAGGCCGGTATCGTCATCAACCTGCGGTTTGCCGTCGGTGACGATGGTTTTACCATCGGTGGTTTTGACCGCCTGGTTTGAGGAGCAACCGGCTACCGTAAACAGTGCTGCGGCGGTAAAAATAGAGGTGATCAGGATATGTTTTTGCATGGTGTTCTCCCTGCTTTTCAGTCATTTTCAGTGATATACCCGGTTAACTGTAGTCTAACTGACTGAGTTGCAGGGAAAATACAGAACACTCCTAATAGCCTGCCCTGACCACCGGCTTACTACGAATCGTCATTTGGCTGGTTTGCGCCAACGTCAGACCTCGCGTTTCCGGGGCGAAAGCGATGGAAACGAGCAGGCCAACCAGCGAAATTCCCGCGCCCATCAGCATGACATTGCTGATACCGTATTTGGTGATGAATACCGGCAGCGCCCAGGTTGAAACAATGGTGCCGATACGGCTTAACGACATAATCACCCCGACGGCAGAGGCACGAATATCGGTGGGGAACAGTTCGTTAGGGTATAGCCACTGCAGATTTCCGGGGCCCCCTGAGAAAAACGCGTACACGGCAAACGCCAACACCACCAGCCATGCACCCATATCAGGGATTAGCCCCAGCACGGCCAGCGCCAGCGTCATCATAATAAAGCTGCCAATCAACAGCGGTCGACGGCCCGCGCTATTGAGCCAGAACATGGGAGGAATACACCCCAGCATAAAGCACAGGCTGATTACCACATTGCCCAATGCGGCGCTTTTTCCAACACCAAGGCCCAGCAAGCCAACAATCTGCGGACCAAAGGTGTAAATGGCAAACATCGGAATCACCTGGCAGGTCCAGATGGCGGCAACAAACAGGACAAACGGGAAGTGTCGGCGATTAAACAACTGGAGAAAGCGCGTTTCCTGCGGCGCTTCTTCGTCGAACACCACCGGTTCGCCAAACAGTTTGATCATCATCTCCTCGCACTCTTTCACCCGACCTTTTCGCAACAGCCAGCGTGGCGATTCAGGAAGATCGAAACGCCCAATCAGGATCAAAATGCAGGGGATCACCGCGCTGCCGAGCATCCAACGCCACCCGCCCTCAACATCATACAACCAGTAGCCGACCAAATCGGCACAGGTGGCACCGACATACCACATCGCGGCGATAAAACCGATGGAGAAAGCGCGCTGACGGGTATTGGAGAACTCGGTAATCATCGAGGTCGCGATCGGGTAATCAGCGCCGATCACCACCCCGATTAGCACCCGCATCACTAACAACTCAACGGGCGAGGAGACAAACATGGTTGCCGCCGATATCACGCCAATGGCGATAATATCGATGATAAACATTTTGCGGCGTCCGACCTTATCGGAAATGTAGCCAAACAGCGACGTCCCGACAAACAGACCGGCGAGCGTACCGGCCCCCAGCAGACCAATCCACTCGGCATCCAGTTTCAACGCTGGCGTGAGCTGTTCCAGCGCCACGCCAATCATCACCAGCACATACCCATCCAGGAATGGCCCACCGCTGCCCCACAGCATTATCCGGCGGTGAATAGAGGTAAATTTGATGTCATCAAAGTTCCTGGGCTGCTGCATAGCGACTTCCTGTTTCAACACGGACAAAGCGTCATCTGTAGGCCGGATAAGGCATTTACGCCGCCATCCGGCATTGGCGCCACATGATTGCCGGATGACGACGCTACCGCATCTTATCCGGCCTACGGGTGCACAACCTGGTACTTATTAGCCGTAGCGGAACTCCACGCCAAACGTCCCACGCGGGTATTCCCATTTCTCCAGCGCCGTATCGAGTCCAAGAATTCGACACGTCCCACACTCCAGGCACCCGGCGTAATCAAAACGTACGCTGCCGTCGTCCTGCTTTTTATACAGTCCAGCCGGGCAGGCCTTAATCAGCACCTCCAGCGCCTGTTTATCAGGATCGGTTTTGAGAATGATGTGCGGGCTGTCTTCATCGACATTGAACTTATTGACGCCCAGTTTGACGTCCACATTGACGGGAGATGTCATAATACGGTCACTCCTTTCAGGCCATCTTTCATCAGGTTGATGAAGCCCACTTTCTTCGCATGGCGCAGGATTTTTTTGCGCATTGGCACTGGGGCGGAACCATCCACGGTGAACAGGTCGCGCGCGATACTGACCGCCATTTCGGGATAGGCGGTAAACATGCGTGGGTTATCAAGAAAAGCAGGCAGCTTCTGGTACATACGCATATCGCGCATCGGGCCATCGTCCAGATGCTGACGGTATTCACCCAGTGACTGCTTGCTAAAGTCGTCGCGCTTCATGGCTGAAAGCACCGTTTTCGCCGCCGCTTCGCCTGCGGAAATGGCGAGATCCATACCGCGAATGGTAAAGCCGAGGTTCATACACATTCCGGCTGCGTCACCAGCAATCAGTACGCCATCACCCACCAGTTCTGGCTGCATGTTGATACCGGCTTCCGGTACGACGTGCGCGGCATATTCCACCAGCTTGCCACCGGCGATCAGCGGGGCAACCGCCGGATGCTGTTTGAAATCTTCCAGCATTTGCGGGACCGATTTTTTCGCGTCTTTCAGATGATGAAGGCCGCAGACCAGCCCCAGAGAAAGGGTTGTGTCGTTCGTATAGAGAAAGCCACCGCCCATCAATCCATCGGTTGGCGACCCGGCAAACAGACAGGCTGCGCCTTCGTTCCCCTGTAACTGGAAACGATCTTCAATCACTGATTTTGGCAATTCGATCAGCTCTTTTACACCGACGGCAACATGTGATGCCTCGACGCGCTTTGCCATGCCCAGCTTTTCCGCCAACAGAGAATTTACGCCATCAGCAAGGATCACGACTTTGGCTTCCAGAATATCGCCATCGGCTTCCACGCCTACGACTTTACCCTCGCGCTGCACAACGTTATCCACGCGAATACCGGTGATGAGCTGAGCTCCCGCCTCTTCGGCCTGTTCCATCAGCCAGGCGTCAAATTTGCTGCGTAAGACGGAATAAGAAACCTGCGACGATGCGGCGTCTTCGCCATTGCAATAGTCGATGGTCATCGCCCCTTTGTCGGTCATAAAGGCGAGTTTTTCGTGGGTGATGATGCGTTCAATGGGGGCCTGCTCAGCAAAACCGGGAATGATGCGCTCCAGGCTATGCGCATACATGCGCCCACCGGTGACATTCTTCGCGCCAGCAGAATTGCCGCGCTCGATAACCAGCACCTGTGCGCCTTCCCGAGCCAGCACCAGCGCCGCAACCGAACCAGCCAGACCTGCACCCACGATGATGGCATCAAAGATATCTTCGGACATATGTACTCCTGTCAGCGGCAGGACACCTTCGCATCCTGCCCGAATGGTTTAACGCGCTAAGGCCGCCGTCAGCGCAGGCAGGATCTTCAGCGCATCACCAACGATGCCGTAATCCGCATACTGGAAAATCGGCGCATTTTTATCTTTGTTAATGGCGAAAATCGTCTGTGCGCCGTTGGCACCGACCATATGTTGGATCTGCCCGGAGATCCCCACGGCCAGATACAGTTCAGGCTTAAGCATCAGGTTGGAGATGCCGACGTAGCGTTCATGCTCCATCCACTTCTCGTTTTCCGCCACCGGACGGGAACAGGCCAGCTCAGCGCCAATCGTCTGGCACAGCGCTTCTGCCAGCGAGATATTTTCTTTGCTACCAATACCGCGTCCCACGCTGACCACCAGACGGGCTTTGTCGAGATCAACGCTGTTGCTCTGACGCGCCTGAGTTGCCGTACGCGTTACGGCAATGGCCGGAGCCTGCCATTGCACGGTATGCATTTCGCCGCTGCGGGTGCTATCCGGTTGCTGCGCGTCAAACGTTCCGCTGCTGAGCGTTACCACGGCAAACGGCGAAGCGATGGTTTCTGCCCCTATCGCCAGGCCGCCGTAAACCATATGTTTGACCGCCGCTTTTCCATCCTGCACGGCGACTGCGCTGGCGTCATTTGAGACTGCCGCTGACAAACGAAAACCCAGTTTTGCCGCCAACAGCTTGCCCCGACGCGTGTTCGGCAGCAGCACTGCGCCGCCCTCACTGTGCTGAAGAATCGTCTCAGCCATTACCCCGGCGTAATCCTCCATCATGCGATCTTCTGGCTTACCGCTGAGCAACCAGGCATGATCCGCACCTAGCTGGAATGCCATCGCGCTATCAGCGTCACTCAGTACGAATGTGTTAACTTTTTCACCTAAAGCCTGCGCACCACTCATCAGTTCCGGCAGACGAGAAGGGGTATCGCTGAATACCCAGACACTGGAAAACTTGTTCATAACATCCCCTGATAATTAAATGATTTTGCGAAGATTCTCGACAAACGCGGCAATCTGTTCTTCACCGTCACCTTCAATCACAACGCGCTGACGCTCGCGCTGTTTCGGCGCAGCAACCTGCTGTGCGGAATACGCCTGCACGCTGTTCAGCCCAATGTCTGCAGGCGACCAAACCTGAACCGGTTTTTTCGCCGCGCCAAGAATGGCTTTCATGGAAGGGATTTGAGGGGTGTTGATGTCAGTTGAGACCGCAATCACCGCTGGCAGCGGTATGCTCAGTGTTTCGACTTCATCTTCCAGTTCACGCTCTACCGTCAGAGTGCTGTCGGTAAGAGAGAGGATTTTACTCACGCCATTAATCGTGGGAACGTTCAGCGCTTCGCCCACCAGCAGACCAACCTGCTGAGCATAAAGATCGGAAGAACCGTCGCCGCAAATAAGCAGATCAAAACCTGATTTTTGCGCGGCGGCAGCCAGCGCAGTGGCAGTTTGTTGCGGCAGCGCCTGTTCAAATTGATCGTCAATGACAACAATCAGTTCATCAGGGCCACGGGAAAGCACATCTTTGCGCCCTTTTGCATTGGTCAGCGCTTTGCCGCCGACGCTCATGGCCACAACCTGGGCCTCGCCTGCCTGTTGTTTTAACTGACAAGCCGCTTCGATCGCATTCAGATCGTATTGGCTGATTTTGCCATCCGCTTTGCTGAAATCGAGCGAACCATCAGCATTATTAATCGCAATATCCTGTTCATCAGGTACGCATTTGTAGCAAGTAATTATCTTCATTGCATCTCCAGAAATCATGAAGGAAACGTATTTATATCGGCGGTGTTAAATACAGATATCACGCTCTTTAATTCGGAAATAAAACCTTAATCACCAATATTGAAAATGTCACACATTGAAATTCGTAACTTTCAATAGTGTTACGTACCTCACCAATATTGAAAGAATTACGTCAAATATGAAAATTTTCAATATTGTCTGCGGGTTCAACAATATTGAACGCCAGTCACTTAAAAAAGTTAAAAAACTACAAACAACATATTGATAAATAACAAAAAATACAGAATATCCAAGCGAATTAACCAGCGTAGAAAAGTGTGACACAGGTAACAGAATCGCCCGAAATGAATACTCATTATGAGTTACTCACTGAGGCGTTCCCAGAGGTTAAAAGTTATCAACAAATCATTAATAACAAATAAACAAAAGATCATGCACGGGCTCGCTAAATAAATTTCGTTTTCACACTGGAATTCACTTATGAAAAATGAAAAGAGAAAGTCGGGAATTGAACCGAAGGTTTTTTTTCCGCCATTAATAATAGTTGGAATACTTTGCTGGCTAACAGTAAGAGATCTTGATGCCGCTAACGTCGTTATTAATGCGGTATTCAGTTATGTCACCAATGTCTGGGGTTGGGCATTCGAATGGTATATGGTCGTCATGCTTTTTGGCTGGTTCTGGCTGGTTTTTGGCCCATATGCCAAAAAGAAATTAGGCGACGAAAAACCGGAGTTTAGTACCGCCAGCTGGATCTTTATGATGTTCGCTTCCTGTACATCCGCCGCAGTGCTGTTCTGGGGTTCCATCGAGATCTACTACTATATCTCTACTCCCCCCTTTGCTCTCGCCCCTAACTCTACAGGTGCGAAAGAAATAGGCCTGGCGTACAGCCTGTTCCACTGGGGGCCGTTGCCGTGGGCAACCTATAGCTTCCTCTCCGTTGCCTTCGCCTACTTCTTCTTTGTGCGCAAGATGGACGTCATCCGTCCCAGCTCTACGCTGGTACCGTTAGTGGGCGAAAAGCATGCGAAAGGGCTGTTCGGCACCATCGTTGATAACTTCTACCTGGTGGCGCTGATTTTTGCAATGGGTACCAGCCTCGGTCTGGCGACGCCGCTGGTAACCGAGTGTATGCAATGGCTGTTCGGTATTCCGCATACGCTGCAATTAGATGCCATCATCATTACCTGCTGGATCATTCTGAACGCCATTTGCGTGGCTTGTGGCCTGCAAAAAGGGGTCAGGATCGCCAGCGACGTGCGTAGCTACCTGAGCTTCCTGATGCTGGGCTGGGTGTTTATCGTCAGCGGCGCCAGCTTCATCATGAACTACTTCACCGACTCGGTCGGCATGCTGCTGATGTATCTGCCGCGTATGCTGTTCTATACCGATGCCATCGGCAAAGGCGGCTTCCCGCAGGGCTGGACTGTTTTCTACTGGGCATGGTGGGTCATTTACGCCATCCAGATGAGCATCTTCCTGGCGCGTATTTCTCGTGGTCGTACCGTACGTGAACTGTGCTTCGGGATGGTGCTGGGCCTGACCGCCTCCACCTGGATCCTGTGGACAGTCCTTGGCAGCAATACCCTGCTGCTGATGGATAAAAACATTCTCAACATCCCACAGCTGATTGAACAGCACGGTGTGGCGCGCGCCATTATCGAAACCTGGGCCGCCTTGCCATTCAGCACCGCCACCATGTGGGGCTTCTTTATCCTTTGCTTTATTGCCACCGTCACGCTGATTAACGCCTGCTCTTACACCCTGGCGATGTCCACCTGTCGCGAAGTCCGCGACGGTGAAGAACCACCGCTGCTGGTACGTATCGGCTGGTCGGTACTGGTGGGCGTCATCGGTATCGTTCTGCTGGCGCTGGGCGGGCTGAAGCCCATCCAGACGGCGATTATTGCCGGAGGATGCCCGCTGTTCTTCGTCAACATTATGGTGACGCTGTCCTTTATTAAAGACGCCAAAGTGCACTGGAAAGACAAGTAATTCTCATTAACTCAATTGATCAAGAGGCTGAAAGATGGATTTCAACTTAAATGACGAGCAGGAGCTGTTTGTCGCCGGTATTCGTGAACTGATGGCCAGTGAGAACTGGGAAGCTTATTTTGCCGAGTGCGATCGCGACAGCGTCTACCCTGAGCGTTTTGTGAAAGCGCTGGCGGATATGGGCATCGATAGCCTATTGATTCCGGAAGAACACGGTGGACTGGAAGCGGGATTTGTCACCGTGGCCGCCGTCTGGATGGAACTCGGCCGCCTCGGCGCGCCAACCTATGTGCTGTACCAGTTACCGGGGGGTTTTAACACCTTCCTGCGTGAAGGGACTCAGGAACAAATCGATAAAATCATGGCGTTCCAGGGAACCGGTAAGCAGATGTGGAACTCTGCAATCACCGAGCCGGGAGCGGGATCGGATGTTGGCAGCCTGAAAACCACTTATACACGTAAAAATGGTAAGGTTTATCTTAATGGCAGTAAGTGCTTTATCACCAGTAGCGCCTATACCCCATACATCGTGGTGATGGCGAGAGATGGCGCATCGCCGGATAAACCTGTTTACACCGAGTGGTTCGTTGACATGAGCAAAGCGGGTATCAAGGTCAACAAACTGGAGAAACTCGGTCTGCGCATGGATAGCTGCTGTGAAATCACCTTTGACGACGTTGAGCTGGACGAGAAAGACATGTTCGGTCGGGAAGGTAATGGTTTCAACCGCGTGAAAGAAGAGTTTGACCATGAACGCTTCCTCGTTGCACTGACCAACTACGGTACGGCAATGTGCGCGTTTGAAGACGCCGCGCGCTACGCCAATCAGCGCGTGCAGTTTGGCGAAGCTATCGGCCGTTTCCAGCTGATTCAGGAGAAGTTTGCGCATATGGCGATCAAACTGAACTCCATGAAAAACATGCTGCTGGAAGCCGCGTGGAAAGCGGATAACGGTACCATTACCTCGGGCGACGCGGCCATGTGCAAATACTTCTGCGCCAACGCGGCATTTGAAGTGGTAGATACCGCCATGCAGGTGCTGGGTGGCGTGGGTATCGCGGGTAACCATCGCATCACACGCTTCTGGCGTGACCTGCGCGTTGACCGCGTTTCTGGTGGTTCTGACGAAATGCAGATCCTGACGTTGGGTCGTGCGGTACTCAAGCAATACCGTTAATCGACCCCTTGTAGGCCTGATAAGACGCTCGCGTCGCCATCAGGCAATTATGCCGGATGGCGCTGTGCTTATCCGGCCTACATACCGCAAAAAAATGCCAGGAGCAAAATTATGGATCACTTACCAATGCCAACCTTTGGCCCACTTGCCGGGGTACGCGTTGTCTTTTCAGGGATCGAGATTGCCGGTCCGTTCGCCGGACAGATGTTCGCCGAATGGGGTGCAGAGGTTATCTGGATTGAAAACGTTGCGTGGGCCGATACCATCCGCGTACAGCCTAACTATCCGCAGCTCTCACGTCGTAACCTGCACGCCCTGTCACTCAATATTTTCAAAGATGAAGGTCGGGAAGCGTTTCTGAAGCTCATGGAAACCACCGATATCTTCATTGAAGCCAGTAAAGGCCCGGCCTTTGCCCGTCGCGGTATTACCGATGAAGTGCTGTGGCAACATAACCCAAAACTGGTTATCGCCCACCTTTCCGGCTTCGGCCAGTTTGGTACCGAGGAGTACACCAATCTTCCGGCGTATAACACTATCGCGCAGGCGTTCAGCGGCTATCTGATCCAAAACGGCGACGTTGATCAGCCAATGCCTGCCTTCCCGTACACCGCCGACTACTTCTCAGGGATGACCGCAACGACAGCGGCGCTGGCTGCCCTGCACAAAGTACGCGAAACGGGCAAAGGTGAAAGCATTGATATCGCCATGTACGAAGTCATGCTGCGCATGGGTCAGTACTTCATGATGGATTACTTTAACGGCGGCGAAATTTGCCCGCGTATGACCAAAGGCAAAGACCCGTATTACGCTGGCTGCGGCCTGTATAAATGCGCCGATGGTTATATCGTCATGGAGCTGGTCGGCATCACGCAAATCAACGAGTGCTTCAACGATATTGGCCTTGCCCACATTCTTGGCACACCGGAAGTCCCGGAAGGCACCCAGCTTATCCATCGCGTGGAATGCCCTTACGGCCCGCTCGTGGAAGAGAAACTGGACGCGTGGCTGGCAACGCACACCATCGCCGAAGTCCAGGCGCGCTTTGCTGAGCTAAATATCGCCTGCGCGAAGGTGCTGACCATTCCGGAACTGGAAGGCAACCCGCAGTACGTTGCCCGTGAGTCTATTACTCAGTGGCAAACGATGGACGGTCGCACCTGCAAAGGACCGAATATCATGCCGAAATTTAAAAACAACCCGGGGAAAATCTGGCGTGGCATGCCGTCACACGGCATGGATACCGCCGCCATTCTGAAAAACATTGGATATAGCGAAGCAGACATAAATGAGCTGGTCGGCAAAGGCCTGGCCAGAGTTGAGGAATAAACACGACGCGCTGACCCGCGAATGGGTTAGCGCTCACGCCTGATTTCAGTGGATAAAGCAATATGGATATCGTTGGCGGACAAAACTTACGTCTGATGTGGGACGACCTGGCCGGGGTGTACGGAGATAAAACGGCGTTAATTTTCGAATCCTGCGAAGGAAACGTTCGGCAGTTTAGCTATGCCTCGCTCAATGAAGAGATTAACCGCACGGCGAACCTTTTCCATTGCTTAGGGATCCGCAAAGGCGACAAGGTCGCGTTGCATCTGGATAACTGTCCGGAATTCATCTTTTGCTGGTTTGGGCTGGCAAAAATTGGCGCCATCATGGTACCAATTAATGCCCGTTTGCTGGGTGAAGAAAGCGCCTGGATCCTGCAAAACAGCCAGGTAAGCCTGCTGGTCACCAGCGCCAAGTTTTATCCTATGTACCGCCAGATACGGCTGGAAAATACCACACCGCTTAATCATATCTGTCTGATTGGCGAACAGCTTCCGGTTGACGACGGCGTGAGCCACTTTACCCAACTGCAATCCCGCCAGTCCGCCACGCTGTGCTATACACCTGCGTTATCCACTGACGATACGGCGGAAATTCTGTTTACCTCTGGCACCACCTCACGGCCTAAAGGGGTGGTGATTACCCACTACAACCTGCGATTTGCCGGCTACTACACTTCCTGGCAAATCGCCCTGCGCGATGACGACGTCTACATGACGGTGATGCCCGCTTTTCATATCGACTGTCAGTGTACGGCAGCCATGGCGGCATTCTCCGCAGGCAGCACCTTTGTGCTGTTGGAAAAATACAGCGCCAGGGCGTTTTGGGATCAGGTACGTAGATACCAGGCGACGGTCACCGAATGCATTCCGATGATGATCCGAACGCTGATGGTTCAACCCCCAGCACCAACGGACAGACAGCATCACCTGCGCGAGGTAATGTTCTATCTCAATTTATCCGAGCAGGAAAAAGACGCCTTTACCGAACGTTTTGGCGTCAGGCTGCTGACCTCCTATGGTATGACCGAAACCATCGTCGGCATTATCGGCGATCGCCCTGGAGACAAACGGCGCTGGCCTTCAATTGGTCGCGTGGGGTTTAGCTATGAAGCCGAAATCCGTGACGATCACAACCGTCCCCTGCCCGCCGGAGAAATTGGCGAAATCTGCATTAAAGGCGTGCCGGGCAAAACCATCTTCAAAGAGTACTATGCCCAGCCGGAGGCTACCGCCAAAGCACTGGAACCTGAGGGTTGGTTACATACCGGAGATTCGGGTTACCAGGATGCGGACGGTTTTTTTTATTTCGTCGACAGGCGCTGCAACATGATTAAACGCGGCGGGGAAAATGTCTCCTGCGTCGAGCTGGAAAATATTATTTCTGCGCATCCGAAAATTCAGGACATTGTGGTTGTCGGTATTAAAGATTCGATCCGTGATGAAGCCATTAAAGCTTTTATCGTCCTTAATGAAGGTGAAACATTAAGCGAAGCTGAGTTCTTCAGTTTCTGCGAAAACAATATGGCGAAATTCAAGGTTCCCTCGTTTATGGAGATCAGAACTGACCTGCCGCGCAATTGTTCAGGAAAAATAATCAAAAAAAATCTGAAATAACCCTTCCGGCTGGAATTCCTCCTGTCGGGAAATCTATTTATCTGGAGATGAACTATGAGTGAATCATTACATCTGACCCGTAATGGCCCGATCCTGGAAATTACATTAGATCGCCCAAAAGCGAATGCCATTGACGCCAAAACCAGTTTTGCCATGGGCGAGGCTTTTCTTAATTTCCGTGACGATCCGGAATTACGCGTCGCGATTATCACCGGCGGCGGTGAGAAATTCTTTTCTGCGGGCTGGGACTTAAAAGCGGCGGCCGAAGGTGAAGCGCCGGATGCCGACTTTGGCCCAGGCGGTTTCGCCGGTTTAACCGAAATTTTCGACCTCGATAAGCCGGTTATCGCCGCGGTCAACGGCTATGCGTTTGGGGGCGGTTTTGAGCTGGCGCTGGCAGCGGATTTTATCGTCTGTGCGGAAAATGCCTGCTTCGCGTTACCAGAAGCCAAACTGGGGATCGTGCCTGACAGCGGCGGCGTACTGCGTCTGCCGAAACTGCTGCCGCCGGCTATCGTCAACGAAATGGTGATGACCGGCAGACGAATGAGTGCCGAAGAAGCGCTACGTTGGGGTATCGTCAACCGCGTTGTCAGCCAGAGCGAACTGATGGATAGCGCGCGCGAACTGGCGCAGCAGCTGGTGAATAGCGCCCCGCTGGCGATCGCCGCGCTGAAAGAGATTTATCGTGCAACCAGCGAAATGCCGGTGGAAGAAGGCTACCGTTACATCCGCAGCGGTGTGCTGAAGCACTATCCGTCAGTGCTGCACTCCGAAGATGCGCTCGAAGGACCGCTGGCATTTGCAGAAAAACGCGATCCGGTGTGGAAAGGTCGTTAATGTGACTATGCCGGATGGCGCTTCACTTATCCGGCCTACAACACATGCACAACCTTAGGCCGGATAAGGTGTTTACGCCGCCATCCGGCAAAAAAAATCGAGGAGCAACTATGAGCTATTACGCCTTTGAAGGCCTGATTCCGGTAGTGCATCCAGAGGCGTATGTTCATCCCAGCGCCGTGTTGATTGGTGATGTGATCGTGGGGGCTGGCGTCTACGTCGGCCCACATGCCTCACTGCGCGGTGACTATGGTCGCCTGATTCTGGAGGCAGGTTCTAACGTGCAGGATGGCTGCATCATGCACGGTTATTGCGACACTGACACTATCGTGCATGAGAATGGGCACATCGGTCATGGCGCAATCCTGCACGGTTGCGTGGTGGGCAGAGATGCGCTGATCGGCATGAACAGCGTCATTATGGACGGCGCAGTGATTGGTGAAGAGAGCATTGTCGCCGCCATGAGCTTTGTCAAAGCCAGGTTTCAGGGGGAGGCAAGGCAGATGCTGGTGGGCTCACCCGCTCGCGTATTGCGTGAAGTCACAGATCAGGAGCTGCACTGGAAACGGCTGAACACCAAAGAGTATCAGGATCTTGCGATCCGCTGTCGGGCAGGTTTACGCGAAACACAGCCCTTAACGCAGGTCGAAGAAAACCGGCCGCGCCTGCAAGGCACGACAGATGTGAAACCGAAATCGGCCCAGTAATCTATGCCGGATGCGCTGACGCTTATCCGGCCTGCGAGTCAATCACCGTTAACGCTGTCATCAGGTAAGCTAATCATTAGCGACGCATGCTTTTTGACAGCATCATCTGCCATTTCTGCTCACGGTTGAGCTCTGTTGGGGGAACGGCAGACAGTCGCGGTGTTTTCGCCACACTCACCTTTTTTTCCTGCAAATTGTGGCTCAATCGGTTGTAGAGGTGAGAATCAATACTGATGACTTTTACCAGACGCTGGCACTGGCAGCCCCGGCCTGCTATCTGGTTAGGGATCATCTTAACTTCACAAACAATTTCTCCCACTTCCGACAGAATATAAGAGAGCGTATTAATTGCTTTGCAGTGTTCAATATCAAAATGGCGGGAAATCTCCTTTGCGGTGATCCAACGATCTTCAGCCATCATCCAGTCAGCAATTAACAAATAGAGCGGTCTTTCAACATATTTTTCACACATAAGCACACCATTTCACAAATTAAAAATCTGGCTACGGCCTGTCCAAATTAATAAAAACTAAGCCATATTAAAATTGTGGATATAAAAGATAGTATGCGACTTGAATGTTGATTAGTGTGAGCAATATCGTGCTTATTACATTGAAAATGTGGTTATGAAACTGCATTTGGCCAGGAATGACCTTACGAGAGATAAAAAAAGGGTTTCTTTACAGAAACCCTTTCAAGATTATATTGCAGGTCCGGTTAACGCAATTATCACCGGACTCTTTGTTTATGACTTTTTGATCTGCGCGTGCATTTCCTGCACCGAGGTCACCTTCTCAGTGGCATCGGCATTCAGCGCCATCGCCGTCGCGAAACCGCCGTTCAGGGTAGTGTCATAATGCACTTTATACTGCAGTGCGCTGCGGCGAATCAGCTTAGAGTCTTCAATCGCCTGACGACCTTCGGTGGTGTTGATGATGTAAGTGTACTCGCCATTCTTGATACGGTCCTGAATGTGCGGACGCCCTTCATGCACCTTGTTCACCAGACGTGGATTGATACCCGCTTCGCCCAGCACAATCGCCGTGCCGTGCGTGGCATCCAGCTCGAAACCAAACTTCAGCAGCTTCGCCGCCAGGTCAACCACGCGCTCTTTATCGCCTTCGCGAACGGAGAGCAATGCACGACCCTGTTTTTTCATGGTGGAGCTGCTACCCAGCTGTGCCTTGGCGAACGCTTCCGCGAAGGTACGGCCCACGCCCATCACTTCCCCGGTAGAGCGCATTTCTGGCCCTAACAGCGGGTCAACGCCCGGGAACTTATTGAACGGCAGCACCACTTCTTTTACCGAGTAGTACGGCGGGATAACTTCTTTGGTGACGCCCTGCTGTGCCAGCGTTTTTCCGACCATTACGCGCGCCGCGACTTTCGCCAATGGTACACCCGTTGCTTTGGAGACGAATGGAACGGTACGTGCCGCACGCGGGTTCACTTCAATCAGGTAAACTTCGTTATTCTTCACGGCAAACTGGACGTTCATCAGACCGCGAACCTGCAGTTCGAAGGCCAGTTTCTGCACCTGCTGGCGCATTACATCCTGAATTTCCTGGCTCAGCGTGTACGCAGGCAGAGAACATGCGGAGTCACCTGAGTGTACACCCGCCTGTTCGATGTGCTCCATGATGCCGCCAATCAGCACCATTTCGCCGTCGCAGATAGCATCGACGTCCACTTCAACCGCATCATCAAGGAAACGGTCCAGCAGCACTGGCGCATCGTTAGAAACGCTGACAGCCGTCTGGAAGTAGCGACGCAGGTCGGCTTCATCATAGACGATTTCCATCGCGCGACCGCCGAGAACGTAGGACGGACGTACCACCAGCGGGTAACCAATCTCTTTTGCCTTTTCAACAGCCTGTTCAATGGCCGTTACGGTGGCGTTCGCCGGTTGTTTCAGCTTCAGACGGTCAACCGCGTGCTGGAAGCGCTCACGGTCTTCCGCACGGTCGATGGCATCCGGGCTGGTGCCGATTACCGGCACGCCTGCGGCTTCCAGCGCACGCGCCAGCTTCAGCGGAGTCTGACCGCCGTACTGCACGATAACGCCTTTCGGCTTCTCGATGCGCACGATTTCCAGCACGTCTTCCAGGGTTACCGGCTCGAAGTACAGACGGTCGGAGGTGTCGTAGTCGGTAGAAACGGTTTCCGGGTTACAGTTGACCATGATGGTTTCATAACCGTCTTCGCGCAGCGCCAGCGAGGCGTGTACGCAGCAGTAGTCAAACTCTATACCCTGGCCGATACGGTTTGGACCGCCGCCCAGCACCATGATTTTATCGCGGTCGACGGACGGATTCGCTTCACACTCCTCTTCATAAGTGGAGTACATGTAAGCGGTGTCGGTGGCAAATTCTGCCGCGCAGGTATCCACGCGCTTGTAGACCGGGTGCAGGTTGTACTGGTCACGCAGCTTGCGGATTTCCGCTTCGCGAACGCCGGCCAGTTTCGCCAGACGCGCATCGGCGAAACCTTTACGCTTCAGCATGCGCAGGAAGTCAGCGTCGAGGCCGTTGATGCCAAGGTCAGCTACTTTTTCTTCCAGGCGCACCAACTCTTCAATTTGCACCAGGAACCAGCGGTCGATGTTGGTCAGGTTGAACACGCCGTCGACGGACAGACCCGCGCGGAAGGCATCGGCGATATACCAGATACGCTCAGCGCCCGCGTCTTTCAGCTCGCGGCGAATTTTGGTCAGCGCTTCAGGGTCGTCCAGGCTTACTTTCGGGTCAAAGCCGGTCGCGCCGACTTCCAGACCGCGCAGCGCTTTCTGCAGAGATTCCTGCTGGGTGCGGCCAATTGCCATCACTTCACCGACAGATTTCATCTGGGTGGTCAGGCGGTCGTTAGCACCGGCGAACTTCTCGAAGTTGAAGCGTGGAATCTTCGTCACAACGTAGTCGATGGACGGCTCAAACGAAGCCGGAGTACGGCCACCGGTGATATCGTTCATCAGCTCGTCGAGGGTATAACCAACTGCCAGCTTGGCGGCAACTTTAGCAATCGGGAAGCCGGTGGCTTTGGACGCCAGCGCAGAGGAGCGGGAGACTCGCGGGTTCATCTCGATAACAATCAGGCGACCGTTTTTCGGGTTTACCGCAAACTGGACGTTAGAACCGCCGGTTTCTACGCCGATTTCACGCAGTACCGCCATCGAGGCGTTACGCATGATTTGATATTCTTTGTCGGTCAGCGTCTGGGCAGGTGCTACGGTGATGGAGTCACCGGTATGGATGCCCATCGCGTCGAAGTTTTCGATGGAGCAGACGATGATGCAGTTGTCGTTTTTATCACGCACCACTTCCATCTCGTACTCTTTCCAGCCAATCAGCGATTCATCAATCAGCAGTTCGTTGGTTGGGGAAAGATCCAGACCGCGTTCGCAGATTTCTTCGAACTCTTCACGGTTGTAAGCGATACCGCCGCCGGTGCCGCCCATGGTGAAGCTAGGGCGGATAATGCACGGGAAGCCAACGTCAGCGGCAACCGCCAGCGCTTCTTCCATGGTGTGAGCGATGCCTGAACGCGCGGTGTCGAGACCAATCTTCTTCATCGCGATGTCGAAGCGACGACGGTCTTCCGCTTTATCAATGGCATCCGCCGTCGCGCCAATCATGGTCACGCCGAACTCAGCCAGTACGCCCTGGCGTTCCAGCTCCAGCGCACAGTTCAGCGCCGTCTGGCCGCCCATGGTTGGCAGCACCGCATCCGGGCGCTCTTTCTCAATGATTTTGCGTACCACTTCCCAGTGAATCGGCTCGATGTAAGTCGCATCGGCCATTTCCGGGTCGGTCATGATGGTGGCCGGGTTGGAGTTCACCAGAATGACACGGTAACCCTCTTCACGCAGGGCTTTACACGCCTGTGCGCCGGAATAGTCAAACTCACACGCCTGGCCGATAACAATCGGACCCGCGCCCAGAATCAGGATACTTTTTATGTCTGTACGTTTTGGCATGGCTCTTTTACTCCTGATTATTTCGCGGACTGACGGTATTGCTCAATTAACTCGATAAAGTGGTCGAACAGCGGTGCAGCGTCGTGCGGACCCGGACTCGCTTCAGGGTGACCCTGGAAGCTGAACGCTGGCTTATCGGTGCGATGAATCCCTTGCAGGGTGCCGTCGAACAGCGACTTGTGGGTCACGCGCAGATTGGCCGGCATGGAGGCTTCATCTACCGCAAAACCGTGGTTCTGCGCGGTAATCATCACCGTGTTGTTGTCGATATCTTTTACCGGATGGTTACCGCCGTGATGGCCAAACTTCATCTTAATGGTCTTCGCACCGCTCGCCAGCGCCAGCAGCTGATGGCCAAGGCAGATACCAAATATCGGAATATCGGTTTCGAGGAATTTCTGAATCGCGGTAATCGCGTAGTCGCACGGCGCCGGGTCGCCAGGGCCGTTGGACAGGAAGATACCGTCCGGATTCATCTTCAGAACGTCTTCTGCTGCGGTTTTCGCTGGAACCACCGTCAGGCGGCAGCCGCGGTCCGCTAACATACGCAGAATGTTACGTTTAGCGCCGAAATCGTAGGCCACAACGTGGAACGGCAGTTCATCGGCAGATTTGGCTTCCGGCAGGTCACCGGCCAACGTCCAGCTACCTTGCGTCCAGCTATACGGCTCCGCGGTGGTGACTTCTTTCGCCAGGTCCATACCGTTGAGTCCTGGGAACGCTTTCGCTTTTTCCAGCGCCAGCGCGGCATCCGGGTTATCGCCCGCGATGATGCAGCCGTTTTGTGCGCCCTTTTCACGCAGCAAACGCGTCAGCTTACGGGTATCAATATCGGCAATCGCCACAATGTTATGGCGCTTGAGGTAAGAAGAGAGGTCTTCGGTATCGCGGAAGTTACTGGCAATCAGCGGCAGGTCGCGGATGACCAGACCTTGCGCATGTACCTGAGAAGATTCTGCATCGGCTTCATTGGTGCCGACATTACCGATATGAGGATAAGTAAGAGTGACGATTTGGCGGGAATAGGAAGGATCAGTGAGGATTTCTTGATAACCGGTCATTGAAGTATTGAAAACGACTTCCCCAACCGCCGAACCTGTTGCCCCTATGGCCCGACCGTGAAACTGGGTTCCGTCTTCCAGAACCAATAGCGCTGACTTAATCAAAACACCCTCCAGAGAATATTCACTCACTTTATTTGCATATTAATTCATTAACACATCATGAATCAATGCAAATTTGCTTACCTATGGATTTCTGGCAAACGGCGGCATTCTAGAGATAGCCCACGTAAAAGTCTACCCAAAAGGACAATTTTTATTATTATTTTGCGCCACTGACGAATTAACCCGCCCCCAGGCATCAAAAAGATCAACTAACTTAGAGTGGAAAACGCTTGCGGAGCAGGAAGAGTATTAAATCTCATGAGAAAGAGATAAAAAGTAGACCAAATGGTCAAAATTCACATTTCACCAACACAAGATGATATAAAATCATATAAAAATAGAAAACCCAATACAAAATCGACTTGAAATTGATAAAATAAAGGGCAATAAAATATTGCCCCATGTAATCAAATAATTACGACTACAATAACCACATCACGAAGGGTAGTAAACATTATAAATTGCGTAAATCAAGCACATCTCGCATATCAAAAAGACCATTTGACTTAGATTTAAGCCAAACCGCCGATCTTACTGCACCGTTAGCGAATGTCATACGGCTGGAGGCTTTATGCGTAATCTCGATGCGCTCACCAATATCAGCAAACATCGCGGTATGTTCCCCAACAA
Source organism: Citrobacter sp. Cpa228 (assembly GCF_030333085.1). Taxonomy (NCBI): domain Bacteria; kingdom Pseudomonadati; phylum Pseudomonadota; class Gammaproteobacteria; order Enterobacterales; family Enterobacteriaceae; genus Citrobacter; species Citrobacter sp. Cpa228. The sequence goes on from NZ_JAOWGQ010000051.1 coordinate 190,067, forward strand.
TATCTCCCGCACGCACCGTAGCAAAACCGATCGTGCCCGGTACGCGCTCGCCGGTGTAACCCTCACGGGAATAGACCGCGAAGTCTTTCAGATCTTTATCCAGCGCCCCGGCGATCGCTTCGCCCATCGCCAGCGCAGTGCCTGACGGCGCATCCACTTTATGGCGGTGGTGCGCTTCAATAATTTCAATGTCGGTATAGTCACCCATCACTTTCGCGGCTTTCTCCAGCAGCTTAAGCATGACGTTGACGCCCACGCTAAAGTTCGCGGCGAAGACGATGCCAATATCCTGTGCGGCATCGTGAATAGCCTGTTTACCCGCGTCATCAAAGCCGGTAGTACCAATCACCATGCCTTTGCCGTGCTGGCGGCAAAACGCCAGATGCGCCAGCGTGCCTTCCGGGCGGGTAAAATCGATGAAAACATCGAAATCATCTTTCACCGCTTCAAGGCTACTTTGTACCGTAACGCCCGTTTTCCCGGCTCCGGCTAACTCTCCGGCATCGCTGCCCAGTAAGGAAGAGCCTTCGCGCTCCAGCGCCGCGCCAAGCTGTACGCCTTCCATACCCAGCGTGGCCTGAATCAACTGACGCCCCATGCGTCCTCCGGCTCCCGCGATGGCAACGCGGATTTGTGCATCATGCATAGCTATTCTCTTTTGTTAATTTTACGTAAATCGTTTTCAGATTAACCAGCGTATCACTGCGCCGCCAGCCGAAAACATCGATAATTAGAATTTAATGATAAACAGGGAAAGATATCAGTAAAAGGCATGACGCCACGGAATAAGCAGCGTCATATTGTTATATAGCGTGGAAATCAGGGGGCCAGTGCCAGAACGTGCGCCACCCACTGCTGGAAACCCTCGACATCCAGCCCCAGTGCCACCTGGACATTAGCAGGTTGCCCCAGCCGCCCTTCGATATCTACTACCGTTGTGCCAGAGGTATATTCCCCCTGCGTTTCAACGGCGACAAAACAGGGCTTGAGCGTAAAGAGATCCGGGCGCACCAGCCAGGCAATAGCGCACAGGTCGTGCATGCGCAGCCCCGTATTCATACTGCCGCTACGGTAATGGCTAAACAGCGCGTGCAGCATTTTTCCCGTCTGGTTAAGCTGAGGCAACGTCGCCAGGTAGTCCGGGGCGAGCATAGCCTGGTTGGTCACGTCCAGGCCGCACATTACGATCTCCAGCCCACTCTGGAAGACTTTCGCTGCCGCTTCCGGGTCGATAGCAATATTAAACTCGGCGTTTGGCGTGAAGTTCCCGCGCCCGGCAGAACCGCCCATAATTACCAGGCGCTTAATGTTAAATACGCATTCAGGATAATGGGTCAGCAGCAACGCAATATTTGTCAGGGGACCAATTGCCACCAGCGTCACGGGCTGTGAGGCATGCATCAGCGCATCGCGAATGGCCTGGAATGCGGGTTTTGCCATCGCCTGGCGGTCGTGCTCGACAAAATCATACCCTTCCATACCGGACTCGCCGTGCACGGAAGCGGCATCACGCAGCGGCCGCACCAACGGCATTGATGCCCCCTGCGCCAGTGGAACATCCGCATTCCAGAAGTGCAGCAGTTGCAACGCATTACGGGTGGTTTTTTCCACCGACACATTGCCTGCTACCGTGGTCATCAGTTGCAGATCCAGCTCAGGGGCAAACAGCGCGGCGGCAATGGCGGCGGCATCATCAATGCCGGGATCGGTATCAAGAATGATCGGTAAGCGCATGGTTTCTCCATAAAAAAATGCCAGACGTTGAGTCTGGCATCTTCTCATAATCGTAACCGGAAAGACTTACTCTACTTCACGAACATCCACACGCAGCTCTTTCGGCACTTCGAAAACGATGTTCTCTTCGCGGCCTTCCAGCGGGATAGCCTCTCCACCGCCCAACTCCTGCAGGCGAGCAATCACGTTTTGCACCAGGATATCCGGCGCCGAGGCTCCGGCAGTCACGCCCACGCATTTCGCGGCTTTCACCCACGCTTCCTGGATATCAGTCGCATCATCAATCAGATACGCGGCTTTCCCCATTCGCTGGGCCAGTTCAGCCAGACGGTTGGAGTTAGAGGAGTTTTTCGAGCCGACCACCAGCACCACATCGGCCTGTTCCGCCAGCGCGCGAACCGCTTCCTGACGGTTGGTGGTGGCATAACAGATATCGTCTTTGCGCGGCCCGACGATTTTCGGGAAGCGTTGGCGCAGCGCGTCAATGACGTCAGAGGTGTCATCAACGGAGAGCGTGGTCTGCGTCATGAAGGATAATTTGCCTTCATTTTTCACATTCAGTTTCAGCACATCTTCCGGTGATTCAACCAGGTACATTCCCCCTTGCGGGTTGCTGTACTGGCCCATCGTGCCTTCTACTTCCGGGTGACCGGCGTGACCAATCAAAATCGACTCTTCGCCACGACGGCTGGCGCGGGCGACTTCCATATGTACTTTGGTCACCAGCGGACAGGTTGCATCAAAAACCGTGAGGTCGCGGCCTTTGGCTTCGTTACGCACCGCCTGAGACACGCCGTGGGCAGAGAAGATCAGGATCGCGCCATCCGGCACTTCGCTGATTTGCTCAATAAAAATAGCCCCGCGCTCACGCAGGCTATCCACCACATAGCGGTTATGCACCACTTCATGACGGACATAAATCGGCGCGCCGTAAATAGCCAGCGCGTTTTCGACAATGCTGATAGCGCGGTCTACGCCAGCGCAAAAACCGCGCGGGTTGGCCAACAGGATCTGCATTTTACGCCTCCAGTGCCGGTTCGACTTCCAGCACTTCAATATCAAAATGAACGGTATGCCCAGCCAGTGGATGATTGAAATCAACCGTGATCGAGTCACCGTTGATTTCGCGGATAACACCTGGCATCTCACTGCCGTCCATTGCGGTAAAGAGCATGATAGCGCCAATTTCTGGCTCGCCCGCGTCCATAAATTCCCGACGCGAGAAATACTGAATTAAGTCCGGGCTGGTGATGCCAAAGGCCGCATCCGGCTCCAGGGAGAACGTGGTTTTATCGCCTTCTTTTAGCCCCAGCAGGTGTTGCTCCAGTCCTTCAGACAGAGAACCGTCGCCCAGGCGAAACAGCGCAGGCTTGCCGTTATTGCGGGTTGACTCTGCGGTGGAGCCATCGTCGAGCTTAAGGGTGAAGTGCACCAGCACCGCACTGTTACTCTGTACTGATTTAGACATGCAGGTTGCTCTTTAAAATTGCTGCCACCTGTGTGCCCGGGGCGTTACGCTTACCGGGCCTACAAGGATCGCAGTATATTGTAGGCCGGATTAGCATAGCGCTATCCGGCATTTTTTTATGCGGCTTTTTTCTCTTTCGACGGTAAGAAGCCTTCCAGAACAATCAATGCCGCACCGATACAGATAGCCGTATCGGCAAGGTTGAAGGTCGCGAAATGCCAGTCGCCGACGTAAAAGTCAATCATATCAACCACGAAGCCGTGCCACAGGCGATCGAACAGGTTACCCAGCGCACCGCCAATGATTAACGCATATGCGATGTTATTCAGCTTCTGCGTCGCCTTCGAGCGATACATCATCACCATCAGGATGACGCAAATACCGATGGCGATACCGGCAAAGAACCAACGTTGCCAGCCGCCGCTGTCAGCTAAGAAGCTAAACGCCGCACCATAGTTACGCGCGTAGTGCAGATTAAGCGACGGAAACAGCGACACCGTATCCCCCAGAGCAAAGTTCTGGAGGATCAGGTACTTGCTGCCTAAATCGATAATCAGCACGACTACCACCAGCCACAGCCAGCGTAGCCCTGTTGAACAGAGAGGCTTACTCATCAGGCAAACTTACGTTGTTCGCCATCACCGGCGATGTTGCTGACACAGCGTCCACAGATATCTGCATGTTCCGCCACCTGGCCGACGTCGGTAGTGTAATGCCAGCAGCGCGGGCATTTCTCACCTTCGGCTTTGCTCAGTACGATTTTCAGACCTTTGAGCAGTTCGCTCTGCTGAGCATCAGCCGGAGCCGCGGCAAAATCTGCAACCGTCGCGCCGGAGGTCAGCAGAACAAAGCGTAACTCTTCACCCAGCGCGGTCAGTTTCGCCGCCAGTTCAGGTTCAGCGTACAGGGTCACTGCCGCTTCCAGAGAACCGCCGACTTTCTTATCCGCACGCGCCTGCTCGATAACCTTGTTCACTTCGCCACGCACTTTCAGCAGTTCATCCCAGAAAGCGTCGTTCATCGCTTCGGTTTCGCCTAAGCCAAACAGACCTTCGTACCACTCACCGGTGAAGACATACTTCTCGCGATCGCCCGGCAGGTAACCCCAGATTTCATCGGCGGTGAAGGACATGATCGGCGCCATCCAGCGAACCAGTGCTTCCGCAATATGGAACAGCGCAGTCTGGCAGCTACGACGCGCCCGGCTTTCCGCTTTCGCGGTGTACTGGCGGTCTTTAATGATGTCGAGGTAGAACGAACCCATTTCTACGGAGCAGAAGCGCATCAGTCGCTGTACCACTTCGTGGAAGTCATACGCTTCGTAAGCTTTCAGGATCTCTTCCTGCGCCGCTTGCGCACAACCTACCGCCCACCTGTCCAGCACCACCATCTCTTCCGGTTTCACCATGTCTTTAACCGGATCGAACCCGTTCAGGTTCGCCAGCAGGAAGCGCGCGGTGTTACGGATACGACGATAGCTGTCGGCAGCACGTTTCAGGATTTCATCAGAAACGGCCATTTCACCGGTGTAGTCGGTAGAAGCGACCCACAGACGCAAAATATCCGCGCCCAGTTTGTTCATCACGTCCTGCGGAGAAACGGTGTTACCGATAGACTTGGACATCTTACGGCCCTGACCATCCACGGTGAAACCGTGAGTCAGTACCTGACGGTATGGCGCTTTGCCTTTCATGGCGGTGGAGATCATCAGAGAAGACATGAACCAGCCACGGTGCTGGTCGGAACCTTCCAGATACATATCTGCCGCATGCCCTGCAAACTCTGGGCGCACGTCTACGACGGATGAGTGAGTTGAACCAGAGTCGAACCACACGTCCAGCGTATCCGGGACTTTGACATACTGGTCAGCTTCGTCGCCGAGAATATCTTTCGGATCGAGATCCCACCACGCCTGGATGCCGTCAACTTCAACGCGTTTAGCCACTTCTTCCATCAGTTCGATAGCGCGCGGATGCAGCTCTTCGGTGTCTTTGTGAACAAACAGAGACATCGGCACACCCCACGTACGCTGACGGGAGATACACCAGTCAGGACGGTTGGCAACCATCGATTCAATACGCGCCTGGCCCCAGTCCGGGATCCACTGTACGCCTTTGATCTCTTTCAGCGACTGCGCGCGCAGGCCTTTCTGATCCATGCTGACGAACCACTGCGGGGTCGCACGGAAGATGATCGGTGACTTGTGACGCCAGCAGCATGGGTAGCTGTGCTGCATCTTCTCAACGTGCAGCAGCGCGCCTTTTTCGCTCAGCAGCGCAACGATTTTGTCGTTGGCTTTAAAGACGTTCACACCGTCCAGATCCGGATAGGTACCCGCCAGGTATGCGCCGTCCGGGCCAACCGGGTTAGCGATTTCCAGACCGTATTTCTGGCTGATGACGTAGTCATCCGGACCGTGACCGCCAGCGGTATGGACCGCACCGGTACCCGCGTCCAGCGTAACGTGATCGCCAAGGATAGCCGGCACGTCAAAGCCCATAAACGGATGGGTAAAGCGCAGCAGTTCCAGCTCAGCGCCTTTCACTGTGCCGAGAATGGTGTATTCAGCCGCGCCAATACGCTGCATGACGCTTTCAACCAGATCTTTCGCCAGAATCACAGCCTGGCCGTCAATCTGCACCAGCGCATAGTCAAAATCAGGTGCCAGAGAGATTGCGCGGTTCGCCGGTAACGTCCACGGGGTAGTGGTCCAGATAACCAGAGAGATCGGGCCGTTGACGTCAGAAACGCCAAACTTCGCTTTCACCGCATCCTGATCGGCAGCGTGGAACGCCACGTCGATGGACGGGGAGGTTTTGTCATAATACTCAACTTCCGCTTCCGCCAGCGCGGAACGGCAGTCAACGCACCAGTGCACCGGCTTCGCACCTTTGTGCAGGTGACCGTTGCCGATGATTTTACCCAGCGCACGAATGATGTTGGCTTCAGTTTTGAAGTCCATGGTCAGGTACGGATGCGACCAGTCGCCCAGCACGCCAAGACGGATAAAGTCTTTACGCTGACCATCAACCTGGGTCGCTGCGTATTCACGGCACTTGGCGCGGAACTCAGCAGCGGTGAACTTCTCGCCCGGCTTGCCGTATTCCTGCTCTACTTTCAGCTCGATCGGCAGACCGTGACAGTCCCAGCCCGGAACGTAAGGCGAGTCATAGCCCGTGAGTCCTTTGGACTTCACGATAATGTCTTTCAGAATCTTGTTAACCGAGTGACCAATATGAATGCTGCCATTCGCATAAGGAGGGCCATCATGCAGAATGAAGGTTTTTTTGCCTTTTTTGGCCGCACGAATGATGCCGTACAGGTCATCATCAGTCCAACGCGCCAGCATTCCCGGTTCACGCTTGGCGAGATCGCCGCGCATCGGGAACCCTGTTTCCGGCAAATTCAGGGTTGATTTATAGTCACTCATCAGATTCTCGGTTCCGTATTTAAAACTCGTATAGGCATTAAGCCGGTTTTGTTAGCCCAAAAAATTCGCGGGCAGTCAACTCATCACGCGCAATCTGCGCTTTTAGTTCATCCAGCGAGGCAAATCGCTGTTCGCTGCGTATTTTTTTACGCAGCACTACATCTATATGGCGACCATACAGGTCCATTACAACGTCCAACAGATGGACTTCCAACTGTTGGCGTACGCCTGCTACCGTCGGACGGGTGCCGATGTTGGCGACGCCGGGGAAAGGTTTATCACCCAGTCCCATCACTTCAACCGCATAAACCCCTTTCACTGGAGACACCTGGCGACGCAGCGGTAAGTTTGCCGTCGGAAAACCGATAGTGCGCCCTAACTCGTCACCATGAACTACGCGTCCTGAGATAGTAAAAGGATGCCCAAGCAGGCTTTCGGCCAGTTGCAGGTTATCGTCTGCCAGCGCCTGACGTACCGCGGTGCTGCTGATACGCACTCCGCCCTCACAGAAGGTTTGGGTGCTGGTGATATCAAAACCATACTCAGCGCCCGCTTCCTGTAATAACAAGAAATCACCCGCACGGCTAGCGCCAAAGCGGAAATCATCGCCAACGGCAAGAAATTGTACACCAAGGCGCTTAACCAGCAGATCGCTGATAAAAGTCTGCGCCGTTAATGCGGCAAAACGTCGGTCAAAACGCACGCACAGTACGTAATCCACGCCGCATTCCGCCAGATAACGCAGTTTTTCCCGCAGGCGTGTAAGGCGCGCAGGCGACTTGTCCGTCGCAAACAGCTCCAGCGGCTGCGGCTCAAAAATCATCACCATTACCGGTAAATTGCGTTTGCGCCCTTCTTCCCGCAACCCCTGCAGCAACGCACGGTGGCCACGGTGCACGCCGTCGAAATTACCAATAGTCAGCACACACCCATGCGGGGCCTGACTGAGATTATGTATGCCTCGTATCAGCTTCATGTCTGGCTCAAAACAGTGAAAATCGTGAAAGTATACCCTGTACCGCGGTCAACGTTAACCGGCGATTGTTTCTACGAAACAGAAAGAGGATGGTTTTCATTGTTATGAAACAAATTGACGCCCTTCACGGGCACACCAATGCAATTTTTCTCGTGGAAAAGCTGTATTCACGCCACGCAAGCTGGTAGAATCCTGCGCCATCACTACGCAACGAGTGCTGGAATTTAAACGGCGCTTATTTGCACAAATCCATTGACAAAAGAAGGCTAAAAGGGCATATTCCTCGGCCTTTGAATTGTCCATATAGAACACATTTGGGAGTTGGACCTTGGCTAATATCAAATCAGCTAAGAAGCGCGCCGTTCAGTCTGAAAAGGCCCGCAAGCACAACGCTAGCCGTCGCTCTATGATGCGTACTTTCATCAAGAAAGTATACGCAGCTATCGAAGCTGGCGACAAAGCTACTGCACTGAAAGCATTTAACGAAATGCAACCAATCGTGGACCGTCAGGCTGCTAAAGGTCTGATCCACAAAAACAAAGCTGCACGTCATAAAGCAAACCTGACTGCACAGATCAACAAACTGGCTTAATCGCCTGCTTGTTGTCGCTTTGTGAAAAAACCCGCGTAAGCGGGTTTTTTTATGTCTGCTTATTTGCTCACTGGCGTAAAGAGTGCGGAATAGTCCGCATTGCAAATACGCTGCACCGCCGGATGCTGGATCATCCTCTCCGCGAATATGGCGTGATACTCCTCCATCACATTCTCAACGCGTCCAATTTCAACAATAGAATCATCAGCATAGAAATTGTGTGAATACAGTGTAGGGGCAACGAATATAGCGTTATGCGTTGCGCCAAACGCTTTCATCAGCGCGGCGTCATCAAACTCGCCAAGGATTTCAACGTTCAGTCCTTGTGAGTTAATCCAGTTCAACAGCTTACGTCCAAGCATCGAACGACGACCAGGGATCAGCAATCGACGTTCTTCCAGACAGGCCGGAAACGGCTTCTCAGGCAGCGGATTGGTGCACCAGAAACTCACACAACACTCGCCAATTTTCACCGAGAATAGCCCTTCCTGCTGCGTTGAGTCGATCGGGCAATCGGAGATAATCATATCCAGCTTATGCTGGCTGAGCTGCTCCAGCAGCATCTCGTGCGTTGACTCAAAACAGCGCAGGTGGATTTGCTCGTTCTCAACCACCGCAGCATCCAGCACGCTGCTAACCAGTTGCTTCGATAATGCATCCGCCACGCCGACATCAAACAGCAAATTAGACTCTTTGCGATAGTTCACGATATCCAGCATCTCCTGGCTTAAGGTGAACATTTTATCCGCATAACGGAAAACTAATTCGCCTAACTCACTGGGTTCCAGCCCTCGCCCCTTACGCTTAAACAACTTCCCTTGTAAGCGTTCCTCAAGCGCTTTGATCTGCCCGGTAATGGTCTGCGGCGTCAGATAAAGCGCTTCGGCAGCCCCCACCACCGAACCTTCCTTATACACATGCCAGAAGTAATACAGGTGGTTGTAATTGATATGAGACATACTCTCTCCCTGAAAATTGTCACCAAAGCGTCAGCCGATCAGGCTGACACGTTCAATCGAGTGCGTAACCAGCAATAACCGATCACTGCCGACAGTAAAGAACCGATCAGGATCCCCAGTTTTGCCCAGTTAATCAGCTCTGGATCAACGCTGCCAAACGCCAGGCTGGCGATGAAAATCGACATCGTAAAGCCAATGCCGCACAGAATACCCACCGCCATGATCTGTTGGAAATTCGTGCCTTCTGGCAACTGTGCCAGTTTCAGGCGGAGCGCCAGCCAGCAGAACAGGCTAATCCCCAGCGGCTTACCGATGAGCAGGCCAGCGATAATTCCCAGCGGCAGAATCGAGGTCAATCCATCCAGCGTAACGCCCTGCAGCGAAACACCTGCGTTAGCAAAGGCAAACAGTGGCAGAATCAGATAAGCCACCCACGGATGCAGGACGTGCTCCAGACGTTTCGCCGGAGAGCGACCATGCTTTTCCTTCAGCGGGATGAAGAAACCAACGATCACGCCCGCCAGTGTGGCATGTACGCCGGACTTCAGCACTGCCGTCCATAGCACGACGCCAACCAGAATATAAATACCGGTACGTCTGACACCGCACAGATTCAACACCGCCAGAATGAGAATTGCGAACGCGGCAACCCCCAATGAAAGCAGGGAAAGATCGCTGGTATAGAACAGTGCGATGATCACAATCGCGCCGAGATCGTCGATAATCGCCAGCGCCATCAGGAAGATTTTCAGTGCCAGCGGAACGCGACTACCCAACAGTGCCAGTACACCGAGCGCAAAAGCGATATCCGTTGCTGCTGGAATTGCCCATCCTTCACGAGTGATAGGGTCGGCATAGTTGAATGCCAGATACAGCAACGCCGGGACAATCATGCCCCCGATAGCGGCAATGATCGGAAACGCCGCCTGACGTAGGCTGGCAAGCGACCCCTGCATTAACTCACGCTTCACTTCCAGACCAATCAACAGGAAAAACACCGCCATCAACGCGTCGTTGATCCACAGCAGCATATTTTTGTTGATCTCAAGCGCGCCAACCCGCAGTTGGACAGGTGTTTCCAGAAAGGCGTGGTACCATCCACTGGTAACCCCGATATTTGCCATCAGCATAGCGACCACGGCAGCGATGATCAGAATGATGCCTCCCGAGGCGTCGCTACTAAAAAAACGATGCAGATGTTTCACTTTTATTCTCTCTATTGGGTGAATACTTCGTAATTACTATCTTACACCCCCAAAAAGCTCGTTAAAATTAGATTATTTATGATGTATGAATCGGTTTTTCCGAGCGTTATCTAATGAGAGAACACAGTATTAGTTAGTCTGCATCTGAGTGATGCCTCGCATTAAACGCGTATCTTAGATGGTTCAGTGTTGCCGTCACATTTGCCGGAGACATACGGTTGAGGTGTGCCAGAAAAGGATGTGTATCGATAAAATGGATAAAGCGGGTCGCACTCACAAGCGTGGCGCTGCGCTGCATACTCGTTTTTCGGTTCTCCGTTAAGTTGCATACTGCCAGCGCGTAGTCACGCGTGGAGAATGTTCGCCAAACGTTATTACGGATGCCGCCCCCCAGAAACAACCTTGGCGGAATATCTTTTTGCGGTGCTGATTCTCCGCGTTCTCTCACAAAAGCAATATGGCAACGCCCTTGCTGAACATGCTGTATATTCGCCATCATGCATCCTCCCAGGATAAAGCATTCCTGATCGAGGTAATGCTGAATATTGAGAGAGCGTTCATCCGTGAGCATTTTAACCAACTCGAAATGGCGATAAGCTGGTAAAACGGGTTTAACTAACATCCCCGGATCATTTTTGTGCAATATTGCGGGGCCGTAATCCACATCAAAAAGCGTCTCCCGCCGCATCGTTATCACTTCTTTACGTTGCACAATATGCACCAACGTACCGGGGGGAAGGCGTTCTTCATAGTTAGAATAATACTGATACTCAGCTTCTACGGGATGAGCTGAGTAATTTGTGGTCACGGCAACAATTCGACCAGTATTCTCTTCTGCAGTGACCAACACATACAGAAAACTATCACCACCGTTAAATTTGATCCGAAAAGCGCGCGTGCTCATGGCGATATCAAATGTAGGAAAAGTAAATTCGCGTTCTGCCAGATTTGCGCTGCGAGAGAGTTTCTGTAACTCCCGATTCAACCCGGTGCTATCCAGCACGAGCGCGCTGCGAATATCCGAAAGCGTCGCACCTTCCTGAATCAGCGTAGCGAGATAATCCTGACGTGCATCTGTTTTCTGCCTGACAGGAGAAATAAATGTTTTATGACAACGCTGACAGTAAATACGCGGTTCTCCTTGCGCAGAAAAACCGTACTTTTTGAGTGAAATCCCCCCGCAATGAGGGCAGGATTTTATCAGCCCTTTCCATGCCTGATTGACCGACTGACAAAAACGGTTGAGCGACCGTTCCGAAATAATGGGGAAGAGAAAACCGCAGGCCCGGCATAGTATATTTTTCCCTTGGTTTTGGTAATCCGGGCTGTTCAACATACCCATATTTTTGCAACCGAGCGTTTTACAACTATCGACATTAATCCAAGAAAACATATTCACTCCCTGCGAATACGATAAGTTCAAGCAAATACTGATTTTATCTCTACAGGTGAAAAACCATTTTCGTAGAGTGTTTTCATGGCACTCATGGTCATTGCGGTATGAGAGAAAAACGCCTTATATCCCGCGCACAAATAGTTGTGATTTCTTTTACCTGATATTGACGGCAAAAAACGGTGCTTAGGACAACCGCCATAACAGGCGAACTGCCATGAGCAGGCGTCACACTCTTGTGCCATTGTGCGTCGCTTATCCTCGCCAAACTGCCGGTTTTTTTCGCTATTGTTCATCGCGCGCAGCGTCGAATCTTGAATGTTCCCCAACTTATATTGTGGATACACAAAGTGATCGCAGTTATACACATCACCGTTCATTTCCATTGCGAATGCGCTACCGCAGGTTGGCGCAAACACGCATACCTGTGGCGGTAACCCACACCACGCCGCGAGCGTCTGCTCAAACATTTGTATGCCGATATCACCAATATCGTTACGGACCCAGACATCAAAAATAGCGTTGAGAAAATGGCCAAATTGCAATGAAGCAACCGACCACGGCATCATTCTTGTTTGTCCGCCTTCAGGATGTGCCAGACCAACATAGCCCTCTTCAGCGCTTCTTTCGATGAGCGGAATAAACTGCATATAGCGGCTGCCAATGCTTTTCAGATAGTTATAGACCCGCACCGGGTGAAGCATATTCGTGCGATTCACCACCGTCAGCGTATTAAATTCTACACCGTGGCGTACCAGGCATTTAACGGCCTGTTCAACTTTCCCATGCGTCGGTTTACCCGAACGAGTAACCCGCCATTCATCATGTAACGCGGCATCACCATCAATAGAAACGCCCACCAGGAAGGCATGCTGCTTAAAAAAAATAGCCCATTCGTCGTCAATCAATATGCCGTTAGTCTGGAAGGTATTTATAATCGTTTTACCGCCAGAATAACGCTGCTGCAATGCTAGCGCTCGCCGATAAAATACCAGCCCCATCAGCGTAGGTTCTCCCCCCTGCCACGCAAAAATCACGTCATTCACATCCTGCGCGGCAATATGCTGTTTGATGAATAACTCGAGCATGTCATCTGACATTCTGTAATTCGCTTTTCTATCCGGATAAAGCATCTCCTTTTCCAGATAAAAACAGTATTTACAGTCCAGATTACATACCGAGCCTGTCGGTTTAATCATGACCTGACAACTTTTTGTTTGCATCGCGATAGTTCCATAAACAAAAGAACCTGGCTCAACACAAAAGCGCTGAACCAGGCGGGCATAGCCCTAAGTGGCATACCTTATGTTTCTTGTAATTATTCAATTAGCCCCAGGTGACTGGCGTTGGCTTGTCACCGCGAGCTTTCATCAGCGAATCGTTGTCAATATCCTGTTTGTATTTCAGGAAATTGCCATACAGTTGTTTCTCGATTTCAGGTTGTTTCCCAATCTGATTAAGAGTTTCAAAGCGATCTTTTTTCAGGTTGTAGAGGTATTTGGGTTTATTCTCACGATCGATAATCATCTTCCAGTCACCATCACGGATCGCCCATTCGTCAGTAGGATCATCCTGGAACGGCATATCAATGCCAAAGATGAGTGGCTTCTGACGTGCTAACGTTTTCTGTTCCAGTAATGGAACCAGAGACTGCCCATCGTAGGTACGATCTGTTGGCAGTTTAAAATTCATCATGTTTGCTAACGTCGGCACCCAGTCAAGACCATAAACTGGCGTATCCGTTACCATCCCCTGCGGAATATGTTTACCGTACTTGATGATTGCCGGAACACGGATACCGCCTTCCCAAAGGTTATCTTTACGACCGCGAAGCCCATCCGTTTCACCCGCCATGTTCAGTTCATACACTTTGCGAGCCTCGCGTGTCACTGGGCCGTTATCACTGGTGAAAATGACAATGGTGTTATCTTCTTCCCCCATTGCCCTGATCTTATCCATTACTTTACCGACCTGAGCATCCATATAGCTGATGTTCGCGTAGTATTCACCCGTTCCTCGCCACGGCTTATCCGCCCAGTCGCCATAAAACAGATCCGGATGCTGTTTCTGGTAAGCGCTCATATATTGCGAATACATATCGAGGTACTTTTTCGGCGAGGCCAGCGGGCTGTGAACTTCCGTGAACGCGACATATAAGAAGAACGGTTTGTCGTCTTTCTTGTTATCCAGCCAGTTGACGACTTCAGAACTGACAAGCTCGCCGCTCATGGTGTCCGCACGACCAATATGCTGTCCATTACGAATCCAGCCAGTAGGATGCACCATGCCATAGCGGGGACGCTCTTTTGCGTTACCAAGCGTAGCATCCGTGACGAATCCCGCCGGGTTTACCAGGGTGTAGTCAAACCCCATGTCCTTCGCCTGCGGTTGATCGGTGCGATCGCCCCCGGCATTCAGGTGCAATTTCCCCATCATCGCCGTGTCATACCCCTGTTGCTTTAACAGGTTGGCAATCGTCAGTTCATTCCGTCCCAACGCGACATCTTTGCCTTCAGGGATCCAGGAACGGATCCCTGTACGGAATGGCATACGTCCCGTTAATAAACCAGCACGAGAAGGAGAGCACAGCGGCGCGGGCGCATAGTAGTCGGTAAATTTCACCCCTTCCTGCGCCAGCTTGTCGATATTAGGCGTTTTGACGATTTGATGGCCATAAGTCGCGAGATCGCCATAACCCAAATCATCAGCCATAATAATCACTAAATTAGGCTGTTTTGCTGAAGCTGCATATGTTGTTTGTAATGTGCTCCCGGCACATAACGCCAGTCCAACCAAACTCGCCACGACTGTTTTTTTCATTTCCGATCCTTTGGTTTTATTTAAAATGAATACCCAATCATATAAATCATCTGATCCCCGTAACCGTCATAACCCAATTTGTTTTCAAAATAACGATACGTCATCGTAGCTTTCCATCGTGGATAAAATTTCCACGCCAGTGTTAAACCGCCATTTAATCCACTCCGGCCAAATTGCTGCTCCGCATAAGCATCATTCCTATCAAGCTCAATTTCATTCCAGTCAGATAAAACAAATTTCTCGCCAAATAAGGTAAAGTTGTAAGCCGCAGTCCAGCCAATAACGTAGCCATTCCAGCCGCTGGTTTGTCCGTATCGTTGCGAGACATAATCGCCAGATTGATTATGCAAACCTATATAAGGTTTTAAAAACCCCCAATCTCCGCTCCAGCCGAGATAACCCAGCCCATAAAACATATCCAGATCGTCGCCCCATGCGTTATCCCACTGGCCATAAATCTTGCCAAAGAAGGTATAATCAGAATCAAAAAGACGCACATGGGTTATCGCCGACACTGTATGATTTCGACCGGCAACAGCATGATTTAAAACATTACTTTCAATAAATGAGTAAAACTCGGCTTCTCGGAAATTGACACCAAAATCAGCTGTTGCTTTCCAAACCTCGCCACGATGTACATTGACAAATCCGCTATTCCAGTCGGCATAACCGGCATTAATCGATCCAAAAGAATTTTTATACTCCAGAGCTTGTGCTGCATGGCTAAAAAGAGAGGGCACTGTAAGTATAAGACAAGTTAATAGTCCATTTTTTATCCGAGGCATTGAATGTATTCCCCACAATTATAATTAATCCATCAATAAATATTGTATTGCTGCGGTGAAAAATAATAATGGAATATAATGACAGGATAGTGATGTAAATCTCACATCAAGGAAGGTAGATCGTTATTACTGGAAGAGTGTCAGAATATGTTGTTTGAGAGGAGATAAGTAATTATTTCGCCAGAAATATAACTGTAGTTGCCTTTTAAATTAGGTGGATCGTGATTATTTATTGATGTTAAAACAATCACATCAACCAGGTATGCGGCGGTGAATAACCAAAAAAGATGTTAGTTCTAAAACCGTAGCACTACTCCACACATCATACTATCCCAACAAGGTAAAATAATATGTCCGATGCCAGTAAGGGTCTGGATATCCGTCTGCCAGGTAAAAAAAAGGCCATCTCATCGCTGAAATGGCCTTTTCTCTACTTTTATTTTAGCGCGTCAAATCGTCAAAGAATTTCTTCACGCCATCGAAGAAGCTTTTGGAACGTGGGCTGTTTTGTTCACCCGTCGGGCCACCAAAGCTATCCTGCAGATCTTTCAGCAGCTGTTTCTGCTTGTCGTTGAGGCCCACCGGGGTTTCAACAACCACACGGCACAGCAGGTCGCCCTGTGCGCCGCCGCGAACAGATTTAACGCCCTTGCCACGCATGCGGAATAGTTTGCCCGTTTGCGTTTCACCCGGAATTTTTAACTTCACACGGCCATCCAGCGTCGGGACTTCAATCTCGCCGCCCAGCGCAGCCATCGCAAAGTTGATCGGCACTTCACAGTACAGGTTGTTGCCTTCACGCTCGAAAATCGGGTGCTGTTTCACCTGCACCTGAACGTACAAATCGCCTGCCGGTGCGCCATGCTCACCGGCTTCGCCTTCACCAGACAAACGGATACGGTCGCCGGTATCAACCCCAGCCGGGATTTTAACAGACAGCGTTTTGCTCTTCTCAACGCGACCATGCCCGTGGCATTTGTTGCACGGATCTTTGATCAGCGTACCGCGGCCCTGACAGTGTGGACAGGTCTGCTGTACGGCAAAAAAGCCCTGACGCATCTGCACCTGACCGGAACCGTGACAGGTTGGACAGGTTTGCGGCTGAGTGCCCGCCTTCGCGCCGCTACCGTGGCAGACGTCACACTCTTCCAGAGTCGGAATACGGATCTCTTTGGTGACGCCACGCACGGCTTCTTCCAGAGTGAGATCCATGTTGTAACGTAAATCAGCACCACGTGAGGCGCGCTGACGACCACGACCGCCGCCAAAGATATCGCCAAACACGTCACCAAAGATATCGCTGAAGTCAGCCCCGCCGCCAAAACCGCCGCCGCCGCCCATGCCGCCTTGCTCAAACGCAGCATGACCGTACTGATCGTAGGCCGCACGTTTTTGCGCATCGGTCAGGATCTCGTACGCTTCTTTGATCTCTTTAAACTTGGCTTCGGCCTCTTTATCACCCTGGTTGCGGTCCGGGTGATATTTCATGGCCAGGCGCTTGTAGGCCTTTTTGATTTCACGCTCTTCCGCTGATTTGGAAACGCCTAAAATCTCGTAATAGTCTTGCTTAGCCATCTCTTTTTATCTGCCCCTAACATGCGTGCACGGGCGGAGAGGAAACCTCTTCGCCCGTGCCAGTAATTACCCGTTCAAAGGGCGATTATTTTTTGTCTTTCACTTCTTCAAACTCGGCGTCGACAACGTCGTCATCTTTCGCGTTATTTGCAGAAGCATCAGCGCCTGCTGCACCAGCCTGTTGCTGTGCGTGCTGCTGCTGAGCGATTTCCATCAGTTTCTGGGAAACCTGTGCCAGCGCCTGCATTTTCGCTTCGATATCCGCTTTGTCTTCACCTTTCAGAGAAGTTTCCAGCGCGGTCAGTGCAGACTCGATGGCAGTTTTGTCGTCAGCCGGCAGTTTGTCGCCTGCTTCTTCAACCTGCTTGCGAGTGCTGTGCAGCAGATGGTCACCCTGGTTGCGGGTCTGAACCAGCTCTTCAAACTTACGGTCAGATTCTGCGTTCGCTTCTGCTTCGCGAACCATTTTCTGAATTTCTTCTTCGTTCAGACCAGAAGAAGCCTTGATGGTGATCTTCTGCTCTTTACCGCTATTTTTGTCTTTCGCTGAAACGTGCAGAATACCGTCGGCATCGATGTCAAAAGTAACTTCGATCTGCGGCATACCGCGTGGAGCCGGGCTGATACCATCCAGGTTAAACTGCCCCAGATCTTTGTTATCAGCAGCACGTTTACGTTCACCCTGCAGCACATGGATGGTTACCGCAGACTGGTTGTCTTCAGCGGTAGAGAACACCTGGCTGTGCTTGGTCGGGATGGTGGTGTTTTTCGCGATCAGCGGAGTCATCACGCCGCCCATGGTTTCGATACCCAGAGACAGCGGGGTAACGTCCAGCAGCAGCACGTCTTTAACATCACCGGTCAATACACCACCCTGAACAGCAGCACCGATTGCTACGGCTTCGTCCGGGTTAACGTCTTTACGCGGCTCTTTACCGAAGAACTCAGCGACTTTTTTCTGCACCATCGGCATACGCGTCTGACCACCAACGAGGATAACGTCGTTGATATCAGATACGGACAGGCCAGCATCCTGCAGAGCAACTTTCAGCGGCTCGATAGAACGGTTAACCAGGTCTTCAACCAGGCTTTCCAGTTTTGCACGAGTCACTTTGATGTTCATGTGTTTCGGACCGGTCGCATCTGCAGTGATGTACGGCAGGTTTACGTCGGTCTGCTGAGCGGAAGACAGCTCGATCTTCGCTTTCTCAGCGGCTTCTTTCAGACGCTGCATCGCCAGCGGGTCATTACGCAGGTCGATACCCTGATCTTTCTTAAACTCGTCAACCAGGTAGTTGATCATACGGCTGTCGAAGTCTTCACCACCCAGGTGGGTATCACCGTTGGTTGCCAGAACTTCGAAGGTTTTTTCGCCGTCAACTTCGTCGATTTCGATAATAGAGATATCGAAAGTACCACCACCGAGGTCATATACCGCGATAGTACGGTTGCCGACTTCTTTATCCAGACCGTAAGCCAGCGCAGCTGCGGTTGGTTCGTTGATGATACGTTTTACTTCCAGACCTGCGATACGACCGGCGTCTTTGGTTGCCTGACGCTGAGCATCGTTAAAGTATGCAGGAACGGTGATAACGGCTTCAGTTACCGGTTCACCCAGGTAATCTTCAGCGGTTTTCTTCATTTTTTTCAGCACTTCAGCAGAAATCTGCGGCGGTGCCAGTTTCTGACCTTTTACGTCAATCCATGCATCACCGTTGTCAGCACCGATGATTTTGTACGGCATGATGGCTTCATCACGCTGTACTTCTTCGTCCTGGAAGCGGCGGCCAATCAGGCGTTTAATCGCAAACAGGGTGTTTTGCGGGTTTGTCACTGCCTGACGTTTAGCCGGCTGACCAACCAGAGTTTCACCATCCTGGGTATAAGCAATGATAGAAGGCGTGGTGCGATCGCCCTCGGCGTTCTCCAGCACACGTGCAGTAGTGCCATCCATAATCGCTACACAAGAGTTGGTAGTACCCAAGTCGATACCAATAATTTTACCCATCTAAACGTCTCCACTAAAAATTCGGTCATCATGTGGTTGTGAATCTGTAATAAGGGCGAAACGTGCGGTTTCAACTACCCTGAATCGTTTTTTTTCAGACTCACCACTGCGGTTGCTTACAAGATGGGGTCGTAACCCACGTCATCAAGGGGGGCATGAAAATTTTTTTTAGCGTCGTGGCGATAAAATCGTAGAAAAAAGGCAAAAAGCCGAAAAAAATGAATAGTCGCCAATTAAAATTAATTCATAAAACCAATTAAATTGACAAAATCATTCACGATAAAATTGTAATAAAAAGAAAAGATTACAAGCATGAATCGTGATTCTGACAGCGGTAAGATGGTCTGAAACGACACACTTTTACAGCCGTCAAAGAGAAATTCCATGAAATCCGTATTAACCCTTTCCGCCAGCCTGCTTATGGGCCTGCTGCTAAGCGGCGCCGCACAAGCGAACGATCATAAAGTCCTCGGCGTGATCGCCATGCCCCGTAATGAAACCAACGATCTGACGCTGAAACTTCCCGTTTGCCGCGTGGTGAAACGCATTCAACTTACGGCCGATCATGGTGATTTACAGCTCAGTGGTGCATCGGTTTATTTCAAAGCTGCCCGCATGTCCAACCAGAGTCTGAACGTGCCTTCGTCCATCAAAGAAGGGCAAACGACCAGTTGGATCAACATCAATAGCGACAACGACAATAAGCGCTGCGTGAAAAAAATTACCTTCTCCGGCCATACGGTGAACTCTTCTGATATGGCGACGCTGAAAATCATCGGCGACGACTAATTCCGTATACTTTTATTCAGAAGCCATAGAAACATGAATGTCACCTATTTGAATGACGACGATCTCGACTTTCTTCAGCATTGCAGTGAGGAACAGCTCGCCAATATTACCCGCCTGCTTACACATAATGAAAAGGGGAAAGCCCGTCTGTCGAGCGTTCTCAACCACAACGATTTATTTAAATCGATGGAAGGACATCCGGAACAGCACCGCCGCAACTGGCAACTGATCGCTGGCGAACTGCAGCATTATGGGGGCGACAGCATTGCCAATAAACTCCGTGGACATGGAAAATTATATCGAGCAATTTTGCTGGACGTTTCGAAGCGTCTGAAGCTTAAAGCTGATAAAGAGATGCCCACGTTCGAAATTGAACAGTCTCTGCTGGAGCACTTTCTACGCAACGCCTGGCAGAAAATGGATGCAGAGCACAAGCAAGAATTTCTGCAGGCGGTCGATGCAAAAGTTTATGAACTGGAAGAACTGCTACCGTTATTATTGAAGGATCGTCACCTGGCAAAAGGCGTTTCTCACCTGCTCTCCGGCCAGTTAACCAAAATTCTGCGAACCCACGCCGCCGTCAGCGTAATCGGGCACGGGTTACTGCGCGGGGCCGGACTTGGCGGCCCGGTAGGTGCGGCCTTAAACGGGGTTAAAGCGGTAAGCGGCAGCGCCTATCGCGTGACGATCCCAGCGGTACTCCACATCGCCTGCCTGCGCAGAATGCTCAACCACACACAAGCGTGATGACCATCACAGGGAAAATAATTCATTTTCCCTTCGTTAGATCATAGACAGTGCCCTCTCCCCTGATTATTATGCCGCGCCCCGAAGACAGCGATCGTTATTCGGGGAAACTATTTCACCATTCAATCAATGATGATTTTGAGGAATTATGGGCAACACTAAGTTGGCTAATCCGGCACCGCTGGGCCTGATGGGCTTTGGCATGACCACCATTCTGCTTAACCTGCACAACGCGGGTTTCTTCGCTTTAGATGTTATTATTCTGGCGATGGGCATTTTCTACGGCGGTATCGCGCAAATTTTTGCCGGTCTGCTGGAATATAAAAAAGGCAACACCTTCGGTTTAACCGCCTTTACCTCCTACGGTTCGTTCTGGCTGACGCTGGTCGCAATCCTGATCATGCCGAAAATGGGCCTGGCAGATGCAACAAATGGTCAGTTCCTGGGCGCTTACCTGGGTCTGTGGGGCGTGTTCACTCTGTTCATGTTCTTCGGTACGCTGAAAGCCGCGCGCATGCTGCAGTTCGTATTCCTGAGCCTGACCGTGCTGTTCGCCCTGCTGGCCGTTGGCAACATTGCAGGTAACGAAGCAATCATTCACGTAGCGGGTTGGGTTGGCTTAGTGTGTGGCGCAAGCGCCATTTACCTGGCGATGGGTGAAGTGCTGAACGAACAGTTTGGCCGCACCATCCTGCCGATTGGTGAAGCGCACTAATCTGCCTTTATCCCCCCGCAAGGGGGGATAATCCTTACAGACGCTGTAACGCTGCCTGTACGTTCGAATCGCGATGATAAATATCCTGACGCAGCCAAATCCCCAGCCCTAATCCTACCAGCGAAAGCGCCAGTACGTACCAGGCCGGAGCCATTGGCGACACACTCATCAACACCGTTACTGCGATTGGTGTCAAACCACCGAAAATGGCATACGAGACGTTATAGGAAAAGGAGATACCGGTAAAACGGACTTCCGCCGGAAACGCCCGCACCATCACGTAAGGCACTGCGCCGACCACGCCAACGCATAACCCCACCAGCCCGTATAACAGGAACAAGTGCTGAGGATGGCTGCCGGTCAGGTGATAGAAAAACCAGCTCGAACAGGCCAGCAACAGGCTGCCGACAATAAAGGTTTTGCTGGCACCGACCCGGTCGACAATAAACCCAGCCAGCAAACAACCGACGCACAGCATAATGGTGGCGACGCTGTTCGCCTGTAACGTCAGCGCTGGGGCAAAACCATACTGTTTTTGCAGCCAAACGGGGGACATCAGGATCACCACCACAATCCCGGCTGAGAGCAGCCAGGTCAGTAGCATTGACACCACCACCGCTTTTTTATGTTTGCTCACCACCGACTTCACCGGCAGCTCTTGCGCCAGGGCTTTACGCTGCTGCATTTCAAGAAAAATGGGCGTCTCCTGCAGCCAGCGGCGCAGAAACATTGCCACCAGCCCAAACGCGCCCCCCAACAGGAAAGGGATACGCCAACCATAGTCATGCACCGCCTGCTGCGTAAAGCTGGTGTTCACCAACGTCGCGACTACCGACCCCAGCAGAATTCCCACCGTTAGCCCGGCGGTCAGCGTTCCGCAGGCGATGCCGATGCGACGCTCCGGTACATGTTCCGCCACGAACACCCACGCGCCCGGCACTTCGCCCCCAATGGCTGCGCCTTGCAAAATACGCATCAGCAGTAATAGCAACGGCGCGACGATCCCCATTGAGGCGTAAGTGGGTAGCAAACCAATTGCCAGTGTCGGTATCGCCATCAGTAAAATGCTCAGGGTGAACATTTTCTTGCGCCCGACCAGATCGCCAAAGTGCGCCATGATAATGCCGCCCAGCGGACGCGCCAGATAGCCCGCGGCAAAAATACCGAAGGTTTGCACCTGACGTAGCCATTCCGGTATGTCAGCGGGGAAGAAGAGCTCGCCAACAACAGCGGCAAAGAAGACAAAGATAATGAAATCATAAAACTCAAGCGCCCCACCGAGGGCAGCAAGCGTAAGGGTTTTATAATCCTGGCGATTCAGTGGTCGAGTGTGTTGTGACATAGCAAACCATCAGTCAGTGGAGTTATTGAATCTGTCTGTCGATATATGTAAAGCAAAAATTACTATATCGTAAACAATTCAATACTCCACTGTCATTGGCACTTATGCCACGATCGGGCTACTTTCAGGCGTTTGTATCGCGTATTGCGCTTTTCGGACGAAAAGATGCTACGACAGCCGGTGCGGTTTCGACATACGGCCCATCCAATAGCTGTATACAATACGGTACACTTGCAAAAATGCCCGGCACGATAACCTTACCGTCAGCATCTTTTACGCCTTCCAGCGTTTCTTTGATCGATTTCGGCTGCCCTGGCAGGTTCAGGATCAGCGCCTGTTTACGAATCACGCCGACCTGACGAGAGAGGATCGCTGTTGGCACAAAGTGCAGACTTATCTGGCGCATCTGTTCGCCAAAGCCCGGCATCTGACGGTCAGCGACGGCAAGCGTAGCATCGGGTGTCACGTCGCGACGTGCCGGACCCGTTCCGCCGGTTGTCAGCACCAGATGGCAGCTCATTTCATCCACCAGTTCGCATAAGGTCTGTTCGATGATCGCCTGTTCATCCGGGATCAACCGCGTTTGCAGTTCAAAGGGGGTGGTAAGGGCAGACGCCAGCCACTCTTCCAGAGCCGGGATACCTTTATCCTGGTAAACGCCGCTGGAAGCACGGTCAGAAATGGACACCAGGCCAATGCGTAAAGTATTCATGATTATTCCGTTTAAACAGTCTCGTTAAACAGAATGATACACTGCGAAAGGAAGGACAGACAGGTTTCAGAAGAGGTAGCGTGACCCCTATCAGGGCCACGCTCTAATGATTACAGCAGATCGCCGATCATTTTTTCCAGTTTACCCTGGTCTACAGCAAACTTACGGATACCGTCCGCCAGTTTGTCTACAGCCATCGGATCCTGGTTGTGCTGCCACAGGAACTCAGCTTCGGTGATGCGTGCAGGACGCGCTTTCACTTCACCGGAGAAGGACAGTTTACGTTCGATAGCGCCTTCGCTTTCCGCCAGTTCTTTCAGCAGTGCCGGAGCAATCGTCAGACGATCGCAGCCTGCCAGCTCAATAATTTCGCCGATGTTACGGAAGCTCGCGCCCATGACTACGGTTTCGTAACCGTGCTGTTTGTAGTACTCGTAAATTTCCGTTACGGAAACCACACCCGGATCTTCTGCCGGTGCGTACTCTTTCTTGTCAGTATTGGCTTTGTACCAGTCAAGAATACGGCCAACGAACGGAGAAATCAGGTATACGCCAGCTTCAGCACATGCACGCGCCTGCGCGAAGGAGAACAGCAGAGTCAGGTTACAGTTGATGCCTTCTTTTTCCAGCTGCTCAGCGGCACGGATACCCTGCCAGGTTGAAGCCAGTTTAATCAGAATGCGATCGTTGCTGATGCCAGCATCGTTGTACAGTTTGATCAGGCGTTTTGCTTTCGCGATAGACGCGTCGGTGTCGTAGGACAGGCGAGCATCAACTTCAGTAGAGATACGACCCGGGACCAGTTTCAGGATCTCCAGACCGATATTGACTGCCAGTTTGTCAGTCGCGTCGACGACCTGTTGTGCGCGGTCGTTGCTCTGCTGCTTAGCCCATGCCACAGCGTCATCGATCAGCTTGCGGTATTCCGGGATCTGCGCTGCGTTAAGAATGAGAGAAGGGTTAGTTGTGGCATCCTGAGGCTGATACAGCTTCATTGCCGCGATGTCTCCGGTGTCGGCCACTACTGTGGTGAACTGACGAAGGGAGGTCAATTTGTCCGTCATGATAGCGATTCTCTTTAAACAGCTTGTTAGGGGGATGTAACCGATCTTCCCTGATGATAGCACGACGCACTCTCAGCGCAACCGCCGGGATTGTCCAACTCACTGCTCATTCCCGATTACGCATCTTAAAGCCCCTGATGCGCAATTAAGGGTTATCCCCATTGTTATGGTAAACTCCCGCAATCAATCTCCTGACAAGGTATATACTGTTCGATAATTGGTAGCGCTTACATGGGAATATTAGCGCGTACCGGCATCAACAAGAGGGATGTTAATGCCTGATTTTTTCTCATTTATTAATGAAATACTCTGGGGATCGGTGATGATCTACCTCCTGCTTGGCGCAGGATGTTGGTTCACCTGGCGTACCGGGTTCGTGCAGTTCCGCTACATTCGCCATTTTGGCAAAAGTCTTAAAAACAGCATTAGTCCGCAGCCGGGTGGCTTAACCTCGTTTCAGGCATTGTGTACCAGTCTTGCCGCGCGTATCGGTAGCGGAAACCTCGCCGGTGTTGCCCTGGCGATCGCCGCTGGCGGCCCTGGAGCCGTTTTCTGGATGTGGGTTTCAGCGGTCATTGGTATGGCAACGTCATTCGCCGAGTGCTCACTCGCGCAACTGTATAAAGAACGCGATAGCAAAGGACAGTTCCGCGGTGGCCCTGCGTGGTATATGGCACGTGGGTTGGGCATGCGCTGGATGGGCGTCCTTTTTGCCCTCTTTTTGCTTATCGCATACGGCCTGATTTTTAACAGCGTACAGGCAAACTCTGTCTCCCGCGCATTGGCATTTGCGTTCGACATCCCTCCCCTCACTTCCGGCATCACTTTGGCGATACTGTCATTCCTGGTGATCATTGGCGGTATTAAAGGTGTTGCCCGTCTGATGCAATGGTTTGTGCCGATGATGGCACTGCTGTGGGTTGGATGTAGCATCATCATCAGTCTGTGGCATATCGGGCAGCTTCCCGACATTATCGTCATCATTATAAAAAGCGCCTTTGGCTGGCAAGAAGCCGCAGCGGGTGCGGCCGGGTATACGCTGAGTCAGGCCATTGCCAGCGGTTTTCAACGCGGTATGTTCTCTAATGAAGCGGGGATGGGCTCAACCCCTAACGCAGCAGCTGCAGCCGCCTCCTGGCCACCGCATCCGGCGGCACAAGGCATTGTGCAAATGATTGGGGTATTAGGCGACACTCTCGTTGTCTGTACGGCCAGCGCGATGATTATTCTGCTGGCAGGCAGTGGCGCCAGCTATGTGCCCATGGAAGGCATCCAGTTACTCCAGAAAGCAATGGTAACGCTGACGGGAGAATGGGGAGCCGGATTTGTGGCTTTTATTGTGATTCTGTTTGCCTTTAGCTCGATCGTCGCCAACTACATCTATGCGGAAAACAATCTCGTCTTCCTGAAACTGGACAATATGCGCGTCATCTGGCTGTTGCGCATCGCCACCGTTAGCACCGTTATCGGCGGAACGTTAGTCAGCTTCCCGCTGGTCTGGCAGTTGGCCGATATCATTATGGCTTGTATGGCCATCACTAACCTGACAGCGATTCTGCTGCTTTCTCCGGTTGTCCATACCATCGCCAGCGACTATCTGCGCCAGCGTAAACTTGGCGTAAGACCGGAATTTGATCCGCGTCGTTATCCTGATATCAGACAACAGCTTGCGCCCGAAAGCTGGGATGAAACGCCGCGCGGATAGCGCGGCAATCGCAACCATCGATCAATTCTGTCGTTTTTTTTGCTAAAGTCGCAGTAAATTTCCTGCAAGGACTGGATATGCTGATTCTGATTTCACCTGCAAAAACGCTCGACTACCAAAGTCCGCTGGCTACCACACGCCATACGCAGCCTGAACTGCTGGACCACTCCCAGCAGTTAATCCACGTGGCGCGTCAGCTCTCTGCGCCGCAGATCGGCAAGCTGATGGGAATTAGCGATAAGCTGGCGGATCTCAACGCGACCCGTTTCCATGACTGGCAGCCTGACTTCACCCCGGAAAATGCGCGCCAGGCTATTCTGGCATTCAAGGGCGACGTGTATACCGGACTGCAGGCTGAAACCTTCAGCGAGGCGGATTTCGATTTTGCTCAGCAGCACTTACGCATGCTGTCCGGGCTGTATGGTGTTCTGCGCCCGCTGGATTTGATGCAACCCTACCGTCTGGAGATGGGCATTCGTCTGGCCAATGCGAAGGGTAAAGATCTCTACCAGTTCTGGGGAGATACCATCACCGATAAACTTAACGAAGCGCTGGAAGCGCAAGGCGACAGCGTGGTGATTAATCTCGCTTCGGATGAGTATTTTAAATCCGTGAAGCCGAAAAAGCTCAATGCCGAGCTGATTAAGCCTGTCTTCCTTGACGAGAAGAACGGCAAGTTCAAAGTCATCAGCTTCTATGCCAAGAAAGCGCGCGGCCTGATGAGTCGCTACATCATTGAAAACCGCTTAACACAGCCAGAACAGTTGACCGCTTTTAACAGCGAAGGCTATTTCTTTGATGAAGAGGCATCACGGAAAGGTGAACTGGTGTTCAAGCGTCAGGAGCAGTAGTGTACATGCCGGATGGCGGCTAACGCCTTATCCGGCCTACAGGTTTTGTAGGCCCGCTAAGCAAAGCGCCAGCGGGCACCACCGTTAACTGCGGGTCATCATCAGCTTACGCAGTTGCGCAAAATCAGCAGGCAAATGATGAGAGAGCAGCGGTAAGTCTGCACGTTCCGCCAGCTCTTTTGGTAGATCCAGCGTGACATTCAGAATCTGTTCAACGCTTTCTTTAAATTTCGCCGGATGTGCGGTGCCAAGGAACAGGCCATATTCGCCCGGGTTCAACTGGTCACGCAGTACACGATATGCCACCGCAGCATGCGGTTCAGAGGTGTAGCCTAACTCATGCAGCTCACGCATCGTGTCCTGCGTCGTGGCATCGTCAACGGCGGCGTAACCCAGCTCATTCAGACGCCATATTTTACGGCGGAACAGTTCCTCCACTCGCGGCCAGTTGTTTGGCTGGCTGACATCCATCGCATTCGACAATGTTGCCTGGGTCGCTTTCGGCGCCCACTCGCCTTCGGCAAGAAAGCGCGGAACCGTATCGTTAACGTTAGTTGCCGCAATAAAGCGCTTCACCGGCAAGCCCAGTGATTTCGCCAGCAGACCGGCTGTCAGGTCGCCAAAGTTACCGCTGGGAACAGAAATAACCAGTTGGTTACGCGCTTCCTGCGGCAGTTGAGCCACGGCCTCGAAGTAGTAACAGATTTGCGCCAGCAGACGGCTGATGTTGATTGAGTTAGCCGAATTCAGCCCCAGAGCCATCTTCAGCTCTTCATCATCAAACGCCTGTTTCACCAGCGCCTGGCAGGCATCAAAGTCACCATCAATCGCAACGGTTTGAATATTGCCACCCAGCGTACAAAACAGTTTTTCTTGTAATGGACTGATCTTGCCATTTGGGTAGAGGATCACCACACGCACATTTTTCAGGCCATAAAAAGCATGTGCAACTGCTGCCCCGGTGTCTCCGGATGTCGCAGTCAGGATAGTCACCGGTTTGTCGCCGCTGATATGCGTCAGCATTTGCGCCATAAAGCGCCCGCCAAAATCTTTAAACGCCAGTGTCGGACCATGGAACAGCTCCAGACAGCCGACATCACCTTCGACCTGAGCGACAGGTGCCGGGAAGGTAAACGCCGCACGCACACGCTCTTCCAGGATCTCTTGTGGGATCTCCGTGCCAATAAATGCGGAAAGGATCTTAGCGCTGCGGCTAACGAAGTCCTGGTTCAGCATCTCATCCACTTCTGTCAGACTAAATTCCGGCAGATCGTGCGGAAAAAACAATCCCTGATTCTTGCCAAGCCCTTGCGTGACGGCCTGCGCAAAGCTGACCTGTTCGTTGTGATCTTTCAGATTATAGAGTTTCATTGATTATCCCAGTACCCGTGCGCCCGCCGTGTCCAGCCGGCAAATATGAACAAAGCCTTCCTGATTTTGTAGGTAATTTTTACCCAGCCAGTCTGCTACGCGCTGTGCCGTATCCGGCTTATCGCATAAGGCGAACAGCGTCGGCCCTGATCCGGAAATGCCGCTGGCCAGCGCGCCGATTTCCGCTACCGCCTGACGCGCCTGACTAAAGCCAGGCAGCAAGCGGGTACGGTACGGCTCAGCAATAACATCTTTCATCAGCTTCGCGGCAAGCCCCGGCTGACGGGAATAGCAGGCGTGGATAAACCCAGCCAGATGCCGCCCGTGGGCAATACAGTCCTGACGACGATATTGCGCAGGTAAAATCGCCCGCGCTTCTGCCGTCGACACTTTAATCCCCGGATACGCCAGTACCCACAGCCACTCATCAAAGCCTGGCACCTGCTGGCTGATAATGCCGTTTTCTTCGATCATTAACTGCATGCCGCCCAAAAAGCACGGGGCGACATTATCGTAGTGAATACTGCCGGAGATACGCCCTTCCAGTTCACCCATAATCGCCAACAGTCGCGTATCGTTGAGCGGTTTACCGCAATATTCGTTCATCGCCACCAGTGCGGCCACAACGGAACAGGCGCTGGAGCCTAACCCGGAACCAATCGGCATATTTTTTTCCAGCGTCATTGCCACCGGAACGCTTTTACCCAGCTCCTGACAAAAACGCTCCCAGCACTGGTAGACGATATTTTCCCGCGGCGCTGACGGAAGCTTATTCGCAAAGCGCCCAAGGTTGTTCAGGCTGAACTGGTCTGCCGCCTCGACGGACACCACATCTCCCAACAGCGAACCGTCTACCGGGGTTACCGCCGCCCCGAGCACATCAAACCCGACGCTCATATTGGCACTGGAAGCCGGGGCATAAACTCTCACCATGTCAGACTCCTAACTTCCATGAAAGGGTGCGAAGAAGATCGGCAAATACACCTGCCGCGGTGACATCATTACCCGCACCGTATCCGCGCAGCACCAGCGGTAATGGCTGATAGTAATGGCTGTAGAACGCCAGCGCATTTTCACCGTTTTTCACTTTGAACAGCGGATCGTTGCCGTCTACTGCCTCTATTTTCACGCGACAGACGCCGTCTTCTTCAATATTGCCAACATAGCGCAATACTTTTCCCTCATCACGAGCTTTCGCCACGCGCGCGGCAAAGACGTCATCCAGCTGCGGCAATTTCGCCATAAACGCGGATACATCACCGGAATCATCAAACTCTTTTGGCAGAACTGGCTCAATGACCACGTCTGAAAGCTCCAGCTCACGACCGGTCTCACGGGCGAGGATCAGCAGCTTACGTGCCACATCCATGCCGGAAAGATCGTCACGCGGATCGGGTTCGGTGTAACCCAGTTCACGCGCCAGGGTGGTGGCCTGAGAGAAGCTCATCCCCTCATCCAGCTTGCCGAAAATAAATGACAGCGAGCCGGAAAGAATGCCGGAGAAACGCTGTAGTTCATCACCTGCGCTGAGCAGGTTTTGCAGGTTTTCAATTACCGGCAAGCCCGCGCCCACGTTGGTGTCGTAGAGGAATTTACGCCGGGACTTCGCGGCGGCAAAACGCAACTGATGGTAGTAATCCATCGACGAGGTGTTGGCCTTTTTGTTCGGCGTAACCACATGGAAGCCTTCGCGCAGAAAATCAGCATATTGATCCGCCACCGCCTGGCTAGACGTACAGTCGACGATCACCGGATTAAGCAGATGATATTCTTTCACCAGGCGAATTAAGCGCCCAAGGTTGAATGGCTCTTTCGCGCTTTCCAGTTCCGCCTGCCAGTTTTCCAGATTCAAACCATGGACGTTGGTCAGCAAGGCCTTCGAGTTCGCCACACCGCACACGCGCAGATCGATATGTTTGCCCTTCAACCAGCTTTGCTGGCGCTTGAGCTGCTCAAGCAGTGCTGAACCCACCCCGCCTACGCCAATGACAAACACTTCAATCACCTGGTCGGTGTTGAACAGCATCTGATGGGTGACGCGTACGCCAGTGGTGGCATCGTCGTTATTCACCACCACCGAAATAGAACGCTCAGACGACCCCTGGGCGATGGCCACGATATTGATGTTGGCGCGGGCCAGCGCGGCAAAGAATTTCGCCGAGATGCCGCGCAGCGTGCGCATGCCATCACCCACAACCGAGATGATCGCCAGACGCTCAGTCACCGCCAGCGGCTCCAGCAGGCCTTCTTTCAGTTCGAGATAGAATTCATCCTGCATCGCGCGTTGCGCACGCGCGCAGTCGCCCTGCGGAACGCAGAAGCTGATGCTGTATTCAGAAGAAGACTGCGTGATCAGCACCACCGAGATGCCCGCACGCGACATCGCGGCAAAAACGCGCGCCGCCATGCCTACCATGCCTTTCATTCCAGGGCCGGAGACGCTAAACATCGCCATGTTATTGAGGTTAGAAATACCTTTTACCGGCAAATCGTCTTCATCACTGCTGGCGCCGATCAACGTGCCAGGCGCTTGTGGATTGCCGGTATTTTTAATCAGGCACGGGATCTGGAACTGGGCAATTGGGGTAATGGTGCGCGGATGCAGAACTTTGGCGCCGAAGTAAGAAAGCTCCATCGCTTCCTGATAAGACATCGACTTCAGCAGTCGGGCATCGGGTACCTGGCGCGGATCGCAGGTATATACGCCGTCGACATCGGTCCAGATCTCACAACAGTCCGCGCGTAAACAGGCAGCCAGCACAGCGGCAGAGTAGTCAGAGCCATTGCGCCCCAACACCACCAACTCACCTTTTTCATTCCCGGCAGTAAAGCCTGCCATCAAAATCATATGATCTGCTGGAATACGACTGGCGGCAATGCGGCGCGTAGATTCGGCGATATCAACGGTAGATTCGAGGTAATGGCCTACCGCCAGCAATTTCTCGACCGGATCGATAACGGTAACGTGATGACCGCGTGCTTCCAACAGGCCTGCCATGATAGCGATCGACATTTTTTCGCCACGGCAAATAAGCGCAGCGTTAATGCTGTCCGGGCACTGTCCCAGCAGGCTGATGCCATGCAGGACATGTTTAATCTGGGCGAATTCTTGTTCAACAAAGGCTTTGAGCGGAGCCAGCGGAAAACCCGGCTGCGCGGCGGACAAACCCGCCAACAGCTCAGAGAAAATACGTTCGGCGTCGCTGATATTGGCTAAAGCATCCTGACCACCGATGGTCTTCTCAATCATCGCCACCAGATGGTTGGTAATTTTTGCGGGGGCAGAAAGAACCGTCGCGACCTGCCCCTGCCTGGCATTGCTTTCCAGAATATCGGCTACCCGCAGAAAGCGTTCTGCATTTGCCACTGATGTACCGCCGAACTTCAACACTCGCATGGTTTACCTCATTGCCTTTGGTCGAAAAAAAAGCCCGCACTGTTTAGGTGCGGGCTTTTTCTTGTGTTTCCTGTACGCGTCAGCCCGCACCGTTACCTGTGGTAATGGTGATGGTTGTGGTAATAGTGATGCTGATGCGTTTCATGATGTTGTGTGCTCTGTAATTATTTATGACCTGTCTTGTATTCTTTTAGGGTTAAAGTATCTGCTGACCTAAGTCAATAAATTTTTAAATTGATCACATTCCGAAACTTGTTCACGAGCGACTGCTTGCCCTTTTACTTTCAACCAATACAGCGTGTCCCGCCCACTTGAAACCAGAATAAAACACCACACAACAAAAACAGACCAACACTTTATTTTGTTAGGTTTTTTTCTATATCATGTAAAAAACGGTGCAACATTGCCGTGTCTCGCTGTCCTAACAGACCCATTCGCTGTTGCAGCCAGTCCGTCAACTTAATGTCGTCAGAAACGTTCAACGTGGCTAATAATTGCAAAACCCGGGCACGTAACGCCTGCAGCTGAAGCTCATCCGTCACCTCAATGTTTTTTGCCGGTTGTTGTATTAAACCTGCTAATTGATAGCAATACACCATCACCGCCTGACCCAAATTGAGTGAAGGATAGTCAGCCACCATCGGCACGCCGGTTAGCACATCCGCTAGCGCCAACTCTTCGTTTGTCAGGCCTGAATCTTCACGACCGAACACCAACGCGGCGTGATCCATCCACGTTGATTTTTCCTGCAACAGGGGAACCAGCTCGACCGGAGTGGCGTAATAATGGAACTTCGCGCGACTACGCGCCGTGGTGGCAATGGTAAAATCAACGTCGTGCAACGCATCGGCTAACGTTGGAAAAACGTTAATATTATCAATAATGTCACCTGAACCATGTGCCACCCATCGCGTCGCAGGCGCCAGATGAGCCTCGCTATCAACGATCCGCAATTGCGTGAATCCCATGGTTTTCATAGCACGAGCTGCCGCGCCAATATTTTCGGCTCTGGCTGGAGCAACCAGAATAATTGTTAAACGCATTTTGATACTCTTTTTAACCGGCCTGTAGATAATTATGTGATGTGCATCAACATATTACGCAGCGCGAATTTACATATTTTTAACAAAAATCACTGAAAAAGCATTTCACATTCAGTAAAAAATGCTAAACTATTTCCTGCATGTACTATTGCTTTTTATGTTAACAGAAGTTGCATATCCTTCTGTTTATCCATGATAATTTGATTTAGAATGGTTCTCATAGATTGGATTCATTACATTTATTAATTAGCGCGTGCAACTAGTTGTAATATTGCAATTTTGTGATGAAAGCTACCATTTAGATACGTTGATTTCATCAAACTGTTAACGTGCTACAATTGAACTTGATATATGTCAACGAAGCGTAGTTTTATTGGGTGTCCGGTACGTCTTAGCCTGTTATGTTGCTGTTAAAATGGTTAGGATGACAGCCGTTTTTGACACTGTCGGGTCCAGAGGGAAAGTGCCCACGACCAAGCTAATGATGTTGTTGACGTTGATGGAAAGTGCATCAAGAACGCAATTACGTACTTTAGTCATGTTACGCCGATCATGTTAATTTACGACATGCATCAGGCAGGTCAGGGACTTTTGTACTTCCTGTTTCGATTTAGTTGGCAATTTAGGTAGCAAACATGCAGACCCCGCACATTCTTATCGTTGAAGACGAGTTAGTAACACGTAACACGTTGAAAAGCATTTTCGAAGCGGAAGGCTATGATGTATTCGAGGCGACAGATGGCGCGGAAATGCATCAGATCCTCTCTGAATATGACATCAACCTTGTGATTATGGATATCAATCTGCCAGGTAAAAATGGCCTGCTGTTAGCGCGCGAACTTCGCGAACAAGCTAACGTTGCACTGATGTTCCTGACGGGCCGTGATAACGAAGTCGATAAAATTCTCGGCCTCGAAATCGGCGCTGACGATTACATCACCAAGCCGTTTAACCCACGCGAACTGACTATCCGTGCTCGTAACCTGCTGTCCCGTACCATGAATCTGGGCACAGTGAGCGAAGAGCGTCGTAGCGTCGAAAGCTACAAGTTCAATGGCTGGGAGCTGGACATCAATAGCCGCTCTCTGATTGGCCCTGACGGCGAGCAGTATAAACTGCCACGTAGCGAATTCCGTGCCATGCTTCACTTCTGCGAGAATCCGGGCAAGATCCAGTCTCGCGCAGAACTGCTGAAAAAAATGACCGGTCGCGAACTGAAGCCGCATGACCGTACCGTTGACGTAACAATCCGCCGTATTCGTAAGCACTTCGAATCCACGCCGGATACACCAGAAATCATCGCTACCATTCACGGTGAAGGTTACCGTTTCTGCGGCGACCTGCAGGATTAATGTCATCCTGACTGGTATAAAAACGGCGCCTTATGCGCCGTTTTTCATTTCACTACGCCCCTATTTCCACAACCGTAATTCATCATCCTCAGTTGCGTTCTCCTTTTTGGGCTTTGGCTGTGCAAGCGCGTGCCAGTCAAGATGACGCGTCAGGAACATGACCCCACAAAGCGCCAGTAACAGCACACCCGTTCCCAGCAGTAACGCGCTGTCCTGTGAACGCAGCAGCACCCACATCACGCCATCCAATCCCAGCAATGCTGCGGTAAAAAACAGACTGTTACGCCATCCCTGTAGTATCGCCTGTAAATACACGCCGTTTATCAGCGCGCCAACCAGGCTGGCGACAATCCACGCGGCAGTAAAACCCACATGCTCCGACAGCGCCAATAACAACAAATAGAACATCACCAGTGATAATCCCACCAACAGATATTGCATCGGGTGCAGACGCAGGCTGGTCATACTCTCGAGCACAAAGAAAGACATGAAAGTCAGTGTAATCAATAAAATGGCATACTTTGTCGCCCGATCTGTCAGTTGATACTGATCCGCAGGCGTAGCCACAGCGACGCTAAATGCGGGCATCCCCAGCCATCCAATCTTCTCATCGCCGAAGCGTTCTCCCAGATTATTCGCGAACCAGCTACTTTGCCATTGCGCCTTAAACCCAGATTCACTGACTTCACGCTTAGCCGGAAGAAAATCACCGAGGAAATTAGGATGTGGCCAGTTGCTGGTTACAGTCATTTCGCTATTACGACCAACCGGGACGACAGAAAAATCACCGGTTCCACTCAGATTAAGCGACAACACGACGCTGAGATTTTTTTCCGCCCAGCCGGCATCCGGTAGCGGAATGTGGATCCCCTGAGCACGTCCATCCAGCCCCGTCCCCGGCTCAACCGCCAACGACGTTCCATTGACCTGTGGCGTATTTACCACGCCAATCCCGCGCGCATCGCCCACGCCAACCACAATAAACGGTTTGCCGACGCTGACATTGGGATGGTTTAAATCGCTCAACCGTTCAGCATTAAACTCGGCCTTCACCGATAAATCGTTGTGCCAGACCTGTCCTTCATAAATACCTATCTTACGCGCTTCAACGTTCTGGTTACCCTCAACAACCAGCGATTCCGGCAACCAGAAGTGGATGTAGCTCCGCTTTCGCGGGATCTGTTTGTCACCTTCCAGCTCGGTATACAGTTCCGTCACCGGGACGGCAATCAGCGGGCCTACCACCTTTTGCGGTCCGCTGGTGCTCTGTCGGATAGCATCTTCTACCTCACTACGATAGTCCGACCTCTCAACAATAATCTGCCTGACCATCGTCAGTGGAATTAACAGCAGCAGCATAGCGCCACCTAAGGTGACGATTTTCCAAAACAGGGGGGATTTAAACATAGCGTTCTCCTTTGCAATATCAGCAAGGTAAAACAGCTATGTGCGGGGAATTTGAAGTTATGTGAAGTAACGGTGAAGTGTAAACGAGGCCTGCGCCCCGCCTTCTGGTCGGTTGCATAACGTCACGTCACCTCGATGCAATCGCGCAACCTCACTGACAAACGCCAGCCCCAGCCCACTACTCTTATGCCCATTCTCGCGGGGCAGCGAATAGAAGCGATCAAAAATGCGCGGCAACGCAAAGTCAGGTATGCCACTGCCGTTATCACTGACCTGAATTGTGACGCGGTCCTCCTGCGGATGCGCGCTCAATACAATTGCCCCGTTCTCCGGCGTAAAATCGATGGCGTTATCCAGTAGATTACCCAACGCTTGCTCCAACAGTGCGGCATCGGCGGCAACCGTCAGCGATGAAGGTACAATGGTAAGCGTGATGTTTTTTGCGACCAGTTGCACGCTACGCGCCTCGTTAAGCTGGGTAAAAAGTGCATCTACCGCCACGGGCGTCAACGTAATGTCCTGTCGATTCTCCAGTCGCGCCTGGCGTAGCAGAGTTTCGACCAGCGCCTGCATGCGGGCATTCTGCGTCAAAATATTCTCGGTGAAACGTGCCACTACGTCAGGCGGAGGCCCTTCGCGCAAAATTTCAGCTGCACCGCGAATGGCCGCCAACGGGCTTTTCAGTTCATGCGTTAACGCATACACATATTGCTCAATATAATTCTTGCCCTCCAGCTTCAGACGCATACTTTCCAGCGCCTGCGCCAGTTTACGCAGCTCGCTGCTGCCTAAATCGGGCAATGGGACGGGGCGATTCTCGGTAACGGAGTCGGCATAACGTGCCAGCCGGGCAATCGAGCGATTTATCCACCATACCATCCCGACGCCAATCACTAAGGCGATGCCCAGCAATACGGCGCTGGCCCACAGCATCCGCCGTTCACTGCGTTTAATTACCGGCGCCATCGCTGCATTCGGCTTACCGACGCTCAGCACCCCGATAATACGCCCACCGTCAACGATCGGCGCGGCAACGTACATCACCGAACTTTCCGGATCGTCCGGGGTTTGCGGCGTGCTACGAGCGCCGTATTGCCCGCGTAACGTTAACCATACGTCGTTCCAACGGGAATAATCTTCGCCAACGGCTTTATTAGCGGAATCAAACACCACCTTGCCCTGCGCGTCCGTCATGTAGACATGGTATTCATTACGGACTTTGTTAATGCCGCTGATATTAGCGCGGAATGGGCGGTTATTCAGTTGCGAAAAGGCCTGCGCCAGCTTGCCGTTGGCGGGGGTGTCAGAGAGTAAGTCATCACGCGCCAGCGCAGCCAGCAGCGTGGCGGTATCAATCAATGTGCCTTCAGTCGCTCGACGGACGCCTGGCTTAATTTCCTGCACAAAGATCGACAGAACGAACCAGGCAGCGACGGCAACAATCAGAAAATAGCCGAGCAGCAAACGCATGCCAATGCGCATCAGACGCTCCTCAGGCTATATCCCATACCGCGATGCGTATTGATGGGGGAAAGCTCAGGATTGATCGCCCGCAGCTTGGCGCGCAGCGTTTTGATGTGGGTATCAACCGTTCTGTCAAAGGTGTCCTGCGCATCGGCCCAGACCGAATCCATCAACTGCTGGCGAGAGTAAATGCGCCCCGGCGACATCAGCAACGTTTTCAGCAACAGAAATTCATAGCGCGTCAGGTTTAACGACGTACCGAACCAGGTAATCTGCGCGGCCAGCTCATTAAGTTCGAAATCCCCACAGCGCGTCGTTGATGAAGGCGCGGAGAATTTTTGCACCCGCCGCAGCAGCGTACGCACGCGGGCGCACACCTCGCGCGGCGAGAAAGGCTTGGCAACATAGTCATCCGCGCCAATTTCCAGTCCCAGCAGGCGATCCACCTCATCGCTGCGTGCGGTCAGAAAGAGGATCGGTAATGCCGGGTGGCGTTCCAGCAAGCGTCGACACAGTTCAAAACCACTGATATCCGGCAGCCCGACATCCAGAACGATCGCATCAGGGCATCGCTGGCGAGATTTTTCCAACACGGGTAACCCGCGCTCAAACGCTTCGACGCTAAAACCTTCCTGCTGCAGCATGTAGATAAGCGTATCCGCAATCCCCTGCTCGTCCTCAACCAACCAAATCAGCGCCTGTTGCATTTTGCCTACCTGTTATCGCTGCCACGGCATGATGGGTACCGCGCTGATAGCATTTTTGGGCGATCCATCAACCACCTTATCGGAATAGGCCAGATAGGCCAGCGTGTTGCGTTTCGCATCGTAAAAACGCACGACCTGTAAAGATTTAAACACCAGCGATGTCCGTTTCTTAAAGACCACTTCGCCCTGCGCTTTGCCGTTCTTGATTCTGTCGCTCAGTTCTACTGGCCCCACCTGCTGACAGGAAATGGCGGCATCGGAGGTATCTTCCGCCAGCCCCAGCCCACCTTTGATGCCGCCGGTCTTCGCCCGACTCACGTAGCAGGTCACATTGGTGACATCAGGATCATCAAATGCCTCGACCACAATTTTATGATCCGGTCCAAACATTTTGAACACGGTATCGACAGATCCAATCTGCTCCGCATGGGCAACCTGCGCCATCATCAGCAGAATTGAGGAAATGATTAAGCTCTTATATTTCATATTGTTACCATTTTTAAAAGTTACTCTGTGCAATTATTCGACATTCTAAGATAAAACGTATACAGATCACAGGATTACAATAATCACGCTTTCGTATGTTCGAAAAAAGCATTTATGAGCAAAAAAAACACTGAATGCTAAAACAGCAAAAAATGCTATTATCCTCATACCTGACGTCAGGTACTCGTTGTTGAAAGGATGAGGATATTTTATGGATCAGGCTGGCATTATTCGCGACCTCTTAATCTGGCTGGAAGGCCATCTGGATCAGCCTTTGTCGCTTGACAATGTGGCGGCAAAAGCAGGCTATTCCAAGTGGCATCTGCAGAGAATGTTCAAGGACGTGACGGGCCATGCTATTGGCGCCTATATCCGCGCCCGTCGTTTATCGAAGTCCGCAGTGGCGCTACGCCTGACTGCGCGTCCAATACTGGACATCGCCCTGCAGTATCGCTTTGACTCTCAACAAACCTTTACCCGCGCGTTCAAGAAACAGTTTTCTCAGACGCCTGCGCTGTATCGTCGTTCACCGGACTGGAGCGCTTTCGGTATTCGCCCGCCGATGCGCCTCGGGGAATTTGCCATGCCAGCGCATGAATTCGTAACGCTGGAAGATACACCACTGCTGGGTACCACGCAGAGTTATTCCTGCTCGCTTGAGCAGATTTCAGATTTCCGTCATGAAATGCGGATCCAGTTCTGGCGCGACTTCCTTGCTCATGCTCCTGCGATCCCGCAGGTTCTGTACGGACTCAATGAAACGCGCCCCAGCATTGAGAAAGATGACGAACAGGAAGTGTTTTATACCACCGCGCTCACACCAGAGCAGGCCAACGGATA
Source organism: Citrobacter sp. Cpa228 (assembly GCF_030333085.1). Taxonomy (NCBI): domain Bacteria; kingdom Pseudomonadati; phylum Pseudomonadota; class Gammaproteobacteria; order Enterobacterales; family Enterobacteriaceae; genus Citrobacter; species Citrobacter sp. Cpa228. The sequence continues at coordinate 229,004 of NZ_JAOWGQ010000051.1, forward strand.
CGTGCAGTCGGCGCAACCCATCCTGTTACAGGGCGGCGAATATGTGATGTTTACCTATGAGGGTCTGGGGACGGGCGTGCAGGAGTTTATCCTGACGGTTTACGGCACATGCATGCCAATGCTGAACCTGACGCGCCGTAAAGGGCAGGATATCGAGCGATACTACCCGGCAGAAGATGCCAAAGCGGGAGATCGCCCGATCAACCTGCGCTGCGAATTCCTGATTCCGATTCGCCGCTAACGCTGCAGTTCATCCAACGCAGGGGCGTCCAGATGAGAGATGTCCCCTGCCGTTTCAACTACCCATCCCGGCGCCAGCCACAAACTTTCCTGATAATCGACGCGAGAAATAGAACAGTTGCGCAGACGCAGGCGACGTTCAGCCCATGCCGGTAATCCCAGAATCGTACTCACCAGGCAACCCAGCGCGATACCATGACTGACCAGCAGCGGACGACTCCCCGGCGGCAGTTCCAGACAGGATGCCAGCGCCGCGTTAACGCGATCGCTCAGTTCCTGCATCGATTCCCCTTCCGGAATACGACCATCCACCGTACCGTTCACCAACTGGCGACGCCAGCCCTCTTCCTCCGGCGTCAACGTATCGATATGGCGTTGCTCCAGCACGCCCATATTCAGTTCGCGCAAACGAGAGTCATAGGTGATATCACAGCCGCAGGCCTGGGCGATGATTTCTGCGGTGCGTCGTGTACGACCTAAATCGCTACTGATGACATGCGTAATACCAAATGAGCGGGCGCGTTCACCCACCTGCATGGCTTGCTGCTCACCTTTAGCGGTCAGTGGGCTGTCTGACTGGCCTTGAATACGTCGCTCGGCGTTCCACTGCGTTTCGCCATGGCGAACAAGGTATACCTGTAACATGCTTTTTTTCCGTTATACTGCGATGCGATGAATTTTCAAACTGAGCTTAATTATGCACAAGGTTATCTCTGCGACCACCAATCCTGCCAAAATTCAGGCAATTCTGCGGGCATTTGAAGAGATTTTCGGGGAAGGATCCTGCCATATTGAACCCGTCGCCGTCGAGAGTGGCGTGCCGGAACAGCCTTTCGGAAGCCAGGAAACGCGCACTGGCGCACGAAATCGCGTTGATAACGCGCGTCGTCTGCACCCGCAGGCTGATTTCTGGGTCGCGATTGAAGCGGGAATCGACGATGACGCCACCTTCAGTTGGGTGGTGATTGATAACGGCGTCCAGCGCGGTGAAGCCCGTTCAGCCACGTTGCCATTGCCTGCTGTCATTCTCGACAGAGTACGCCTGGGTGAAGCGCTCGGCCCGGTAATGTCGCAGTACACGGGCATTGACGAGATCGGCCGTAAAGAGGGCGCAATCGGTGTCTTTACCGCGGGCAAGCTGACGCGCTCAAGCGTCTACCACCAGGCGGTGATTCTGGCGCTCAGTCCGTTTCATAACGCGGTGTATTTATAGCATTGTGCCGGATGTTCAATCGTAGGCCGGATAAGGCAAAGCCACATCCGGCGGATCAATTTTTCCCGAGCAACACCTGCTCCAGCCAATGACGCAGATCCACCGGTGCGGATTTGAGGCTGTTTGAACCCCGCGTAATGGTGGCAATCCCCGCCCCAAGCTCATTTTTCAGCTCGCGCTGGCTCATCTCGCCGCGCAGCAGCTCTTCTATGATCCGCACGCGCGTGCCCAACGCTTCGCGCTCATCCGGCGTTAACATCAAGTTGAGCAGCGGCAGGTGTAAGTCTTGTTCATAGGCGTGTTTAAGCAGATCGACAAAACGTAACCACTCCTGGTGACGCTGTTCTGCCATCTCTGCTGAATAGGGTGATTGCTGAGTCATAAGTTATCGCCATCGTTGCGGGGGGAAGCGTGCTTGCTTCCCCCTTTGTACTCTTTAACGAGTACAATAGCATAACACAACCGACACGATCAGTAACGACGTTGCCATTCTGCGTCGCTCATCAATTCCGGTTGATCGCCGAGGAAATAGCGATAGTACGCATCGTAAGCCAGCACGTTCTTCACATAGCCCCGCGTTTCTGAGAACGGAATGCTCTCGACAAACGCGACGGCATCGATACGGCCCGCGCTATTGCCAAGCCAGGTACGAACGCGCCCCGGTCCGGCGTTATACGCCGCAGAAGCAAAAATGCGGTTATTGCCGAATTGCTGATACACATACTGTAAATAGCTGGTACCAATGTTGATGTTGGTATCAGGATCCAGTAGCTGGCTCGGACTGCTGTAACCTGGAATCGAGAACATTTTCACCGTATGCGTCGCCGTGCCCGGCATAATCTGCATCAGTCCGCTGGCGCCAACCGGCGATTTCACCTTTGGATTCCAGGCGCTTTCCTGACGCGCTATCGCCATCGCATAGCTTGGCGGAATATCCTTGCCGCTGGTATAGCGGGTAAACAGATCTTTATAGGCCAGAGGGAAACGCTCTTCCAGATGATCCCACAGCTTACCGGCGATCGTGGCCTGTACGCTTAGATCCCACCAGTGATTGTTGAACGCGTAACGCGCCAACTGAGCCTGCTCGGACTTGGTACGGCTGGTGACCAGATTCGCCCACTCACTGCGCGCGGTATTGTCCATGTTCCAGTACATTAGCTCGCGTACGCGCGCCATTTCTGGCCCCTGAGTTAGCGTAGAGTCAACGTTGTCCGGCGCTTTATCCACTTTCAGCACGTACTCTTCGCCCAGGCGCTGTGCCGCCACCATCGGATAGAAACCGCGCTGCTGCATGAGTTGGTGCAGGATCTCTTTGGCTTCCGCATCGCGTCCGCGCTCCAGCAGCAGATCCGCTTGCCAGTAGCGCCACTCATCTTTTTCTTTGGCTTCCATTGGCAGACGCGCCAGCCAGGTATTCAGGCCACGGCGATCGCCGGTTCCCAGCGCCATGCGCACACGCCGCTCCACAAGCGTTGTGGAATTCGAGCGCATAATGGCATCATCGCGCCATTTGGCCTGCTCGTCGGTCACATCATTACCCATCAGGCGCCAGGCAACAATATCGCGCAGCTCCTGGGTTTGCTCGTCATTCAGCTGCTGCGCCTGCACCAGCGAGGGGATCATCAGGCGGGCGTTTTCCGCATCCTGACGCGCCACGCTGGCAAAAGCCACCGCCGCCATCTGGCGCGTAAAATCTGTTGCTCCGGTTGTCCGCGCAAAGGTCATTACCGAATTCGGATCGTTGGCCAGCGCGATGATCGCTGAAGCGATGGTTTGATATTCTGCGGGCATCTGTCCGGCCAACGCCGTGACCAGCCCGGTATTCCCGGCTTTCATCGCCAGACGAATACGCTCCAGATACGCCAGCGGATCCTGGGTGCCTGAAGCCCGCCATACGCCGAATAATTTGTCACAGGCGTTCGGCTGACTTTTTCCGCTCAGCCACAGTTCTTTCGCCCCCTGCCAGGCTTCTTCAGTTTGTCCGGTACTCCATTTCGCGAAGTAATAGTTACATTGCGCTTCGGTGGTGCCCGGTTTTTCCGGACTGAACGCCAGCAGCCCACGCCAGTCTTCGCGGCGCGCCAGTTCATTCACGAAACGCGATTGCAAAGTACGCGCGGGCGGCAGCGTCGGGTTGGCGCGCACAAAATTGGTGACGGTAATGGTCGGCTGATTCATCAGATCGTCAGTAATCTGGCGATATTCCAGATACGGATACAGAGGATAGTTCTTCAGGCCAGGCATCATCTGCTCGACGACATCCATCTGTCGGTTATCCCAGGCCTGCTTAATTTGCGCATAGCGATTGCGCTGCTCATCCAGGGAATCCGCTCGCGCTACTTGACTGACCGTCAGCAGACATACGCTGGCAGCCAGCAGGCGCCAGGTAAATTGTTTGGCTTTGTCCACAAGCTCTTCCTCTTGTCGTTTACGTCTGTGCAGCATCGTGCCGCTTAATTCATTCATGCTAACCAGACATTGCAGAATGCGCCACGTCACGGACACTTTTTTACTTTTGTTGCGAGTGAGATCTGCTGGCTGGGATTGAGCAATGAAAAAGGCTACACTTCGCCTTTGAAAACTCTACTCATCACTATAAAAGAGGCGAAGTCCACGTGGCTCAATTCGTTTATACCATGCATCGTGTCGGCAAAGTCGTTCCGCCGAAACGTCATATTCTTAAAAACATCTCACTGAGCTTCTTCCCTGGCGCCAAAATCGGTGTACTCGGTCTGAACGGTGCGGGTAAATCTACCCTGCTGCGCATCATGGCTGGTATTGATACCGATATCGAAGGGGAAGCTCGCCCACAGCCTGGCATTAAAATCGGTTACCTGCCGCAGGAACCGAAACTGAACCCGGAACATACCGTTCGCGAATCCGTTGAAGAAGCGGTTGCCGAAGTGGTTAACGCGCTGAAAGGCCTGGATGAAGTGTACGCGAAGTACGCCGAACCGGACGCTGACTTCGATAAGCTGGCCGCGCAACAGGGCAAGTTTGAAGAGATCATTCAGGCGCACGACGGTCATAATCTGAATGTACAGCTCGAACGCGCCGCCGATGCCCTGCGTCTACCGGACTGGGATGCCAAAATTGAGAAGCTCTCCGGTGGTGAACGCCGCCGCGTCGCGCTGTGCCGCCTGCTGCTGGAAAAACCAGACATGCTGCTGCTCGACGAACCGACTAACCACCTGGATGCCGAATCCGTCGCGTGGCTGGAACGCTTCCTGCATGACTTTGAAGGCACCGTGGTGGCGATTACCCACGACCGTTACTTCCTCGACAACGTTGCCGGCTGGATCCTGGAACTTGACCGCGGCGAAGGCATTCCGTGGGAAGGCAATTACTCCTCCTGGCTGGAGCAGAAAGATCAGCGTCTGGCCCAGGAAGCCTCTCAGGAAGCGGCTCGCCGTAAATCCATTGAGAAAGAGCTGGAGTGGGTTCGTCAGGGCGCGAAAGGCCGTCAGTCTAAGGGCAAAGCCCGTCTGGCACGCTTTGAAGAACTCAACAATACCGAATACCAGAAACGTAACGAAACCAACGAACTGTTTATTCCGCCAGGACCTCGTCTGGGTGATAAAGTCGTTGAAGTGACCAATCTACGTAAATCCTACGGCGATCGCGTACTGATCGACGACCTGAGCTTCTCAGTACCGAAAGGCGCCATTGTCGGCATTATCGGTCCGAACGGTGCAGGTAAATCCACCCTGTTCCGCATGATGTCCGGTCAGGAACAGCCTGATAGCGGCACCATTGAGCTGGGTGAAACCGTGAAGCTGGCGTCTGTTGACCAGTTCCGTGATGCCATGGACAACAGCAAAACCGTGTGGGAAGAAGTGTCCGGCGGGCTGGATATCATGCGTATCGGCAACACCGAAATGCCAAGCCGCGCCTACGTAGGCCGCTTTAACTTCAAAGGTGTGGATCAGGGCAAACGCGTCGGCGAACTGTCCGGCGGTGAGCGTGGTCGTCTGCACCTGGCGAAGCTGCTGCAGGTTGGCGGCAACATGCTGCTGCTCGATGAACCGACCAACGACCTGGATATCGAAACCCTGCGCGCGCTGGAAAACGCCCTGCTGGAGTTCCCAGGCTGCGCGATGGTTATCTCGCACGACCGTTGGTTCCTCGACCGTATCGCGACCCACATTCTGGACTACCAGGATGAAGGTAAGGTGGAATTCTTCGAAGGTAACTTTACCGAATACGAAGAGTACAAGAAACGCACGCTGGGCGCGGATGCGCTGGAGCCGAAGCGTATCAAGTACAAGCGTATTTCTAAGTAATTAGCGCTAAGCGCCGGATGCTGGCGTGATGCTTTATCTGGCCTACGAGGTTAGTGCGACTTGTAGGCCGGATAATCGCAGCGCCATCCGGCATTTAAACTATCTCTGTTCGCCCATCAACTCTTTCACCAACTCCACGCAGCGCAGGAAGCGACCATCGTAGTCCGGGTCCTGAACGTGCACAAAATTGATATTGTTCTCCTGCAGCATCTCGACCAGCAGCGTCTGAAACGCTTTTCTGTCAACTGAGCTGCCAAGGCTGCGCAAGCCATCTGCCACCCACGGGGTGTTGTTTTCCAGCAGGATCACCAGGTCAAAGCGATACTCATCAATCAACGCCTGCACAAACGGGTGTTCACGCCCTTCATATTTTTTGCAGAAAGCCTGAGTGGTCACGAAATCGGTGTCGATGAACGCCACTTTATTGGCATACTTAACTGCAAAATCAATGTATTGCGCTTGTCCCAGAGCGATTTTATCGTAGTCGGAATATTGTAACGCCATCTCATCACCACCCAAATGGGAAAAGACGTAATCACGCCCATATTCCCACGCACTGGTGGTGTTGAAGATATTGGCGAGCTTATTCACCAGCGTCGATTTACCGCTCGACTCCCCGCCGAGGATCGCCACGGTGCGCACGAAAAACGGCTTCACTTCAGTCGGGATATATTCCCAGTAGCGAAACGGGTTCTCACGGATTTGCCCGCCGCTGATGCTCATAAACGTCCGTTTGGGATCAACCAGTACCGTTTCAATGCCCAGATGTTCAAGATATTGCGGAGCATCAGATTCTTCAGAGGTGTAGATCCAGTTTGGCTGGATCCCTTTCTCCTGCATAAACGTTTTGATGCCGTTGCTCCACACATCCCAACCGTGCGGATAAGGCTCCATGCCTTCCTCATTGAAGGCATGGATACGGATGTTTTTCTGATATTTGAAGGTCTGCAACAGCCAACGCAGACGATCGGGAACCGTGGGTTGTTGTGACATAGCGCTGTCTTCAAACAGGCTTCTATCGCGCGTGTCGTCATAGCCCATAATGATATGCAGTTCATCTACCTGGCTACAGGCGCGCTGGATAAGATAGATATGGCCGGTATGCAGCGGATAAAACTTACCGAATACCACACCGATATTTTTCTGCTGACGCGGAAACTCCAGTCCGAGAAAACGGTGCAACGCCTCCAGCTTTTGCGCGCTGGGGCTTTTAATTTTGGCATTCAGCAGTTGGCTTAGATATCCCTTGGTCATGCCACTGGCATCCGCCACCTGTTGCAGGGTACAGCCCTTTTGCTTAATGGCGGTTTTCAGATAATCAAATGACACAAGAGCCTCCTGCTGAAAAAACATGTAACAATGCCTGATGGCGCTGCGCTTATCAGGCCTACAACATCAATCCGTAGGCCGGATAAGACGCATTGCGTCGCCATCCGGGAAATTATACAACATCAGTGCATACAGAGAATTATAAGTCATCAAACACGCTTAACGCATCAGCAAGCTTCTTAACGCCAAAGACCTGCATCCCTTCCGGCACTTTTTTCGGTACGTTGGCGGCAGGAACAATCGCCCGGCGAAAGCCGTGCTTCGCCGCTTCCGAAATACGCTCCTGACCGCTGGGCACTGGGCGGATTTCTCCCGCCAGCCCCACTTCACCAAAGACCACCAGATCCTGCGGTAGCGGTCTGTCGCGTAAGCTGGAAACCATCGCCAGCAGCAACGCCAGGTCGGCGCTGGTTTCAGTGACTTTTACGCCACCCACCACATTGACGAACACGTCCTGATCCGCCATCTGCAAACCGCCATGGCGATGTAACACCGCCAGCAGAATCGCCAGACGGTTTTGTTCCAGACCGACCGCCACGCGACGTGGGTTCGCCATCATTGAGTGGTCGACCAGCGCCTGAATCTCTACCAGCAGCGGGCGCGTACCTTCCCAGACCACCATCACCGAACTACCGGAAGTGACTTCATCACCACGGCTTAAGAAGATTGCAGACGGGTTGCTGACTTCGCGTAGCCCCTGTTCGGTCATAGCGAAGACGCCCAGCTCATTCACCGCGCCAAAGCGGTTTTTATGGCTACGCAGAGTGCGAAATCGGGAATCGGCGTCACCGTCGAGCAACACCGAGCAGTCAATACAGTGCTCCAGCACCTTCGGCCCGGCCAACGAGCCGTCTTTGGTAACGTGGCCGACCATCACAATCGCTACGCCGCGCGTTTTGGCAAAGCGCGTCAGGTAAGCCGCGGTTTCACGCACCTGCGCCACGCTGCCCGGCGAAGACTGAATGTCCGCCATATGCATCACCTGAATGGAGTCGATCACCATCAGCTTCGGCTGTTCTTCTTCCGCAATCAGGCAAATTTGTTCGATACTGGTTTCAGACAGCATGTTCAGGTTCGCCGTCGGCAGGCCAAGTCGATGCGCGCGCATCGCCACCTGTTGCAGCGACTCTTCGCCGGTGACGTACAGGGTTTTCATCTGCTCGGCGAGCCTGCACAGCGTTTGCAACAGCAGCGTTGATTTACCCGCGCCGGGGTTACCGCCAATCAGTATGGCGCTGCCGGGTACCACACCACCGCCCAGCACGCGGTCGAACTCTTTAAATCCGGTGGAAAAACGCGGCAGTTCCTCAAGGCTGATGTCAGAGAGCTTCTGCACTTTTGCGACGCCCGCATTTCCGGCATAACCGCTGAGTCGCTCGTTGCGCGCCACCGTTGGCGACGCGGCAAGGCGCACCTCGGTTATGGTGTTCCAGGCCTGACAGGCGCTGCATTGCCCCTGCCAGCGCGGGTAATCGGCCCCACATTCATTACAAACAAAGGCGCGTTTAGGAGCTTTTGCCACGTTTTACCTCATTATTTCTGGTTCATGCTGCCGGAGAGAATGCAGAACACGCCCATCAGGTCAGCGTGACGGATAGTAATCTCCGTCTTTTCATTCACTTTCGGTTTCGCATGATACGCAATGCCCAGCCCGGCCGTTTTGATCATCGGCAGATCGTTGGCGCCATCGCCGATCGCTACCGTCTGCGCCATCGGGATTTCATACTCTTGCGCCAGGCGGGTCAGAGTACTGGCTTTGTACTGCGCATCGACGATATCGCCGATCACGTTGCCGGTGAATTTACCGTCCATGATCTCCAGCTCATTCGCTACAGCTGCCGTCAGGCGCAGCTTGTTACGCAGATAATCGGCAAAGAAAGTAAACCCGCCAGAAGCGATAGCCACTTTCCAGCCGAGCGTTTCCAGTTTTAACACCAGCTGAGTCAGGCCTGGCATCAGCGGCAATGTTTCGCGCACCTGGTGCAGAATGTTGGCATCAGCCCCCTTCAGCGTCGCTACGCGGCTGCGCAGGCTGGCGGTAAAATCCAGCTCGCCGCGCATCGCACGTTCGGTGACTTCGGCAACCATTTCACCGGTCCCGGCCAGTTTGGCAATTTCATCAATGCATTCGATCTGGATAGCCGTTGAATCCATGTCCATCACCAGCAAACCCGGCGTGCGCAAATGCGGAATTTTACCCAACGGGGCAACATCCAGTTTGGCATCATGCGCCAGTTTTGCCGCACGCGGCGTTAACGAGCCCGCCAGACGAATCACCTGATAATCCTCAACGCACCACGCCGCCACGATCACCATCGCCGCGCCCAGTTTGCTCTGGTATTGCGTTAAACGTTGTTTATCCAGCCCACGACCGTACAGCAGCCAGCCACTGCGGCCCGCGTGGTAATCCAGCGGCATGACTTCATCACCGCTTAAAGAGAGGGGCAGACCTGGCCACAGAGAGACATCTTCAGGTAGATCGCACCAGGTAATGTTAGGCATTAAAGCTCCTGTAAAATCGTTCGGGTCGGAATCATCAGGGGAAAATAACGCATGAGGCTACCCTGTAACCAGCGCTTCTGGCAACATTAAGTCTCAAATTTTCAGCAGGTGGAATATGGCTCGCACAAAACTGAAATTCCGACTTCATCGTGCAGTGATTGTATTGTCCTGCCTTGCGCTGCTCGTCGCGCTGATGCAGGGCGCATCCTGGTTCAGTCAAAGCCACCAGCAGCAGCGTAATCCGCAGCTCGAAGAGCTGGCCCGCACGCTGGCTCGCCAGGTTGCGTTAAACGTCGCCCCGCTGATGCGTACCGAAACGCCGGATGAAAAGCGCATTAAAACGGTGCTCACACAGTTGACGGAGAGTAGCCGTATTCTGGATGCGGGCGTGTACGATGAGCAGGGCGATCTGATTACCCGCACTGGTGAGAGTGTCGATGTCCGTGACCGGCTGGCGCTCGATGGCAAAAAAGCCGGGGGCTATTTTAATCAGCAAATCGTTGAGCCCATTCAGGGGAGAAACGGCCCGCTGGGTTATCTGCGCCTGACGTTGGATACCCACACGCTTGCCACCGAAGCGAAGCAGGTAGACAACACCACCAACATCTTACGCCTGATGCTGCTTCTGTCACTGGCTATTGGTGTCGTCCTCACACGTACATTATTGCAAGGCAAGCGTACCCGCTGGCAGCAATCTCCTTTCCTGCTGACCGCCAACAAACCGGTGCAGGAAGAAGACAACGAGAAAAAAGAGTAATTCAAAGAAAGGAAATCGACCATGACCACACTACGCCTGCTTATCTCTGACTCTCACGATCCCTGGTTTAACCTGGCCGTTGAAGAGTGCATTTTCCGCCAGATGCCCGCCACGCAGCGCGTCCTGTTCTTGTGGCGTAACGCCGATACGGTGGTGATTGGCCGGGCGCAAAACCCGTGGAAAGAGTGTAATACCCGCCGAATGGAAGAGGATAACGTCCGGCTCGCCCGTCGCAGCAGCGGCGGCGGCGCGGTGTTCCATGACTTAGGTAATACCTGCTTTACCTTTATGGCCGGTAAACCGGAATACGACAAAACCATCTCCACGGCAATAGTCCTCAATGCGCTGAATACGCTGGGCGTAGAGGCTGATGCCTCCGGGCGTAACGATCTGGTGGTGAAAACGCCGGACGGCGATCGTAAAGTCTCTGGTTCTGCCTATCGCGAAACGAAAGATCGCGGATTCCACCACGGTACGCTATTGCTGAATGCCAATCTCAGCCGCCTGGCAAACTATCTCAATCCCGATAAAAAGAAACTTGCCGCTAAAGGCATCACCTCGGTTCGCTCGCGCGTGGCGAATTTGACCGAACTGTTACCGGGCATCACTCATCAACAGGTCTGTCAGGCCATTACGGAAGCCTTTTTCGCCCACTACGGCGAACGCGTAGAAGCCGAGATTATCTCCCCGGACAAAGCGCCGGATCTGCCGAACTTTGCCGAAACCTTTGCCCGCCAGAGCAGTTGGGAGTGGAACTTTGGTCAGGCGCCGGCCTTCTCGCACCTGTTGGACGAGCGTTTCACCTGGGGCGGCGTTGAGCTGCATTTCGACGTTGAAAAAGGCGTGATTACCCGCACCCAGGTCTACACCGATAGCCTCAATCCCGCGCCGCTGGAAGTACTGGCAGAGCGGCTACAGGGTTGCCAGTATCGTGCCGATATTTTACAGCAGACTTGTGAAACGCTGGTTGCGGAATATCCGGATCAGGAAAGCGAGTTGCGTGAGCTGGCAGCGTGGGTAACGAAGGCCGTGCGTTAAGCGATTGGTGGCGAATTGCCGGATGGCGGCTGCGCCTTATCCGGCCTACAAGACCGCTCCCGTAGGCCTGATAAGCGAAGCGCCATCAGGCATTAATAGCGGCATTCCCGTAGACCCGGTAAGCGCAGCGCCACCGGGCATTACCGACGCTCCCCGGCCTCAAAATCGCTCATTTCCCCCGCCCAATCAATGGGGTAAATCCCTTCCCGAACATCGCGATGAAACGTCGAAAACGGCCAATCCTGCACACGTGTCACCCAGCCATGTTTCACTGGATTGATGTAGATGTAATCTTTATGGCGACGATAATCTTCGTCATCACGAATTGCGTGTTCCCAGAAGCGAGGTTGCCACATCTCATGGCACATTATCGATTTGGTAAAAAATTTTTTAAGCTCTCGCCAACGGGACGAGAAGTCACAATCGTGCTCAGGAAGCGTCCATATGCAATGCAAATGCTCAGGTAACACGACAAACGCATCTATCTGAAAAGGCTTTGTCTCTTGCACTCGGCGAATAGCAGAGCGTAATTCCGTAATCTGGCGGACAAGCAAATCGCTTTTCCGGTTTTTCAGATTCACGGTGAAAAACCAGGTTCCACCGTTGATGTAATAACGACGATAGTTCGACATTTTGTTTATTCCTTAAACAAAGCTCGAACATAACGGGTTAATAGTCAATGGCAATACGAAGAGGATAATTCAGGAAGGAGGCTCGCAGTTAGTGCGAAAAATTGCCGGATGGCAGCTGCGCCTTATCCGGCCTACATACTGCTGTAGGCCCGGTAAGCGCAGCGCCACCGGGCAACACAACACTTACTCTTTATCGCCCAGCAGAACGGATTCCAGTGCGATTTTGATCATGTCGTTGAAGGTCGTCTGACGTTCAGCGGCAGTGGTCTGTTCGTGAGTACGGATATGGTCGGACACGGTGCAGATGGTCAGCGCTTTCGCACCAAACTCAGCAGCAACGCCGTAGATGCCCGCCGCTTCCATTTCCACGCCCAGCACGCCGTATTTTTCCATCACGTCGAACATTTCGCCGTCCGGAGAGTAGAACAGGTCAGCGGAGAACAGGTTACCCACGCGCGCGTCTACGCCCAGTGCTTTTGCCGCATCAACGGCGTTACGCACCATGTCGAAGTCAGCGATAGCCGCGAAATCATGATCTTTAAAGCGGATACGGTTAACTTTGGAATCGGTGCAGGCACCCATGCCGATAACCACGTCACGCAGTTTGACGTCCATACGCACGGCGCCACAGGAGCCTACGCGAATGATTTTCTTCACGCCGAAATCGGTGATCAACTCTTTGGTGTAGATGGAGCAAGACGGGATACCCATACCGTGGCCCATCACGGAGATCTTACGGCCTTTGTAGGTACCGGTGAAACCTAACATGCCGCGAACGTTGTTCACTTCACGGACATCTTCGAGGAAAGTTTCAGCAATATGCTTCGCACGCAGCGGGTCGCCCGGCATCAATACGACGTCAGCGAAATCACCCATTTCTGCATTAATATGTGGAGTTGCCATCTTCAGTTCCTTTTATATTGTTGTTTTTGCCGGGTGGCGGCTGCGCCTTACCCGGCCTACAAAACCGTAGGCCCGGTAAGCGAAGCGCCACCGGGCAATTGCATCAGAGCATGTTTTTACCGTAGTCCATCGGCGACGTACCAAAGTAGCTCGCCAGCGTCTGGCCGATATCCGCGAAGGTTTCACGGTGGCCTAAAGAACCTGGTTTCACTTTCGGGCCGTAAACCAGTACCGGAATGTGTTCACGGGTGTGGTCAGTGCCGGTCCAGCTTGGGTCGCAGCCGTGGTCAGCGGTCAGGATCAGAATGTCATCTTCACCCACCAGCTCCATCAGCTCAGGCAAACGGCGGTCGAACAGTTCCAGACCTGCAGCATAACCGGCGATATCGCGACGGTGGCCCCAGGAAGAGTCGAAATCAACGAAGTTAGTAAAGACGATGGTCTTATCACCCGCTTCTTTCATCTCTTTGATGGTGGCGTCAAACAGCGCGTCCAGACCGGTGGCTTTCACTTTTTTGGTGATGCCGCAGTTCGCATAGATATCCGCGATTTTACCAACGGAAACCACGTGGCCATCTTTCTCGTCGACCAGTTTCTGCAGCACGGTCGGTGCTGGCGGCTCAACGGCCAGGTCGTGACGGTTACCGGTACGCTGGAAGTTACCGGCTTTATCACCGATAAACGGACGGGCGATAACACGACCGATGTTGTAACCACCTTCGGTCAGCTCTTCACGGGCGATTTCGCACAGCTCGTAGAGTTTATCCAGGCCAAAAGTCTCTTCGTGACAGGCAATCTGGAACACGGAGTCAGCGGAGGTATAGAAAATCGGCTTGCCGGTTTTCATATGCTCTTCACCCAACTGATCCAGAATCACGGTACCGGAAGAGTGGCAGTTACCGAGGTAGCCCGGCAGGTTGGCACGTTTTACCAGCTTATCCAGCAGTTCCTGCGGGAAGCTGTTTTCATGATCGGAGAAGTAACCCCAGTCAAACAGAACCGGCACACCCGCGATTTCCCAGTGACCAGACGGCGTATCTTTCCCGGAAGAGAGTTCATGCGCCCAGGCGTAGGCACCAATCACTTCCGCATTACCGTCCATGCCGGCAGCAATTTTGCCGGTAGAACCTTCGTGAGCTTTCACCAGGCCCAGACGGGTCAGGTTAGGCAGATTCAGTGGGCCTTTGCGACCATTGTCAGCTTCACCTTTCGCACAGGCTTCTGCAATGTGTCCCATAGTGTCTGAGCCTACGTCGCCAAAGCGATCCGCATCTTCAGTCGCACCAATACCAAAGGAGTCCAGCACCATAATAAATGCACGTTTCATCTTGTTCTCCATACATCTGCGCCGCAAAAAAGCGATCAGATCAGTATACAGTTATTCGGTAATACGACGATAGACTGTCGGTGTAATTTCTGGCGCTTTATCGTCAAGGCTAATTGCCGCTTTGACCGCTTTCGCCGCGTCCTGCCAGCTGGCTTCGTCTTTGGCGTGGATCACCGCCAGTGGGCGCTGTCCGTCTACGCTGTCGCCCAGACGCGCCATATCGCTAAAGCCAACGCTGTAATCAATGGTGTCCGATGCCTGACGACGACCGCCGCCCATGGAAACAACCGCCATTCCCAGCGCACGGGTATCCATCGCGCTGACAAAGCCTTCGGTATCAGCATATACCGCTTTGCTGAGCATTGCCGTCGGCAGGTACTTCGCATAATTCTCGACGAAATCGGTCGGGCCTTTCTGCGCCGCAACCATGCGACCAAAAATCTCTGCCGCTTTGCCGTTATCCAGCACCGCCTGCAATTTCGCACGGGCTTCGGCGTCATCTTTCGCCAGCTTGCCGGAGATCAGCATTTCCACGCACAGCGCCATGGTGACGTCTAACAGACGTGGGTTGCGGTATTCACCGGTCAGGAACTGCACAGCTTCGCGGACTTCAACCGCGTTACCCGCGCTGGAAGCCAGCACCTGATTCATATCGGTTAACAAGGCGGTGGTGCGTACACCCGCGCCGTTCGCCACGCCAACTATCGCTTCGGCAAGGGCTTCAGAGAGCTCGTAGGTCGGCATAAAGGCGCCGCTGCCGACTTTCACATCCATCACCAGCGCATCCAGCCCTTCCGCCAGCTTTTTCGCCAGAATGGAACCGGTGATCAGCGGAATGGAATCCACCGTCGCGGTAATATCGCGGGTGGCATAAAAACGTTTATCCGCCGGTGCGAGCGAGCTGGTTTGCCCAATAATCGCCACACCCACGTCTTTAATAATTTCACGGAAACGGGCGTCGTCCGGGAAGATGTCAAATCCCGGGATCGCTTCCAGTTTATCCAGCGTGCCGCCGGTATGTCCCAGGCCACGCCCGGAAATCATCGGAATAAAGCCACCGCAGGCTGCAACCATCGGGCCTAACATCAGTGACGTCACGTCACCCACGCCACCGGTAGAGTGTTTATCCACAATCGGACCGTTCAACTGCAGTTTTTTCCAGTCCAGCACGGTTCCTGAATCACGCATTGCCATGGTCAGTGAAACACGCTCAGGCATTGTCATATCGTGGAAGAAAATGGTCATCGCCAGGGCGGCGATTTGCCCTTCAGAGATGGTGTTGTCACGGATCCCATTGATAAAGAAACGAATCTCTTCATCGCTCAGCGCATGACCATCACGTTTTTTACGAATAATTTCTTGTGCGAGAAACACGGTAACCCCCAGGGGAAAAGAGTAGAAGGCCGTTGTAAGCCGGGTAAGCAACGCGCCACCCGGCAGTCGTATTGATGCCGGATGGCGGCTGCGCCTTATCCGGCCTACGGGCTTAGTAGCTGCTTGCGCTCTTACCGTCGCCGTGACCCAGCGCTTTCAGCAAGCTAGCCAGCAGGCTGGATGCGCCAAAACGGTAGTGACGAGAATCAGCCCAGTCAGCGCCAAACAGTTCATCGGCAATCGCCAGGAACTGCTGTGCATCTTCTGCAGTACGCACGCCGCCAGCCGGTTTGAAACCTACAGTTTTAGAAACACCCATGTCGCGGATCACTTCCATCATGATGCGTGCGCTTTCCGGCGTCGCATTGACCGGCACTTTACCGGTAGACGTTTTGATGAAATCAGCACCGGCTTTGATGGAGATTTCAGACGCTTTACGAATAAGCTGCTCTTCTTTCAGCTCACCGGTTTCGATGATCACTTTAAGCAGCACATTTGCCGCCGCACACGCGTCTTTACACGCTTTAACCAGATCGAAACCAACCTGTTCATTACCGGCGATCAGCGCACGGTACGGGAACACCACGTCAACTTCGTCGGCACCGTAGGCAATCGCCGCGCGGGTTTCCGCCAGCGCAATCTCGATGTCGTCATTACCATGCGGGAAGTTGGTGACGGTTGCAATGCGGATGTCCGGCGTACCCTGCTCTTTCAGAGTCTTACGCGCAATAGGGATGAAACGCGGATAGATACAGATTGCGGCAGTGTTGCCAACCGGAGTCTTCGCCTGATGACACAGCGCGATCACTTTTTCATTGGTGTCGTCGTCATTCAGGGTGGTCAGGTCCATCAGTTTCAGTGCACGCAGGCTGCTTGCTGTTAAATCGGTCATAACATTCTCCAACGGCATCGCCGTATAAAATTTCACCTCGCGAGTTTGTTAGTATTCTAACATCCGCTCGCTATTACACTTCGATATACATCACAGTTAATGAAAACCACATACAGATTTGCATTACTCTAATGAGATCTACTTCAAATAAATGACCTTTACTGGTGGCATCCGGTGGCATCAGGCGCATCCGGATCAAAGGTTGGCACTGCGTTGCTTTCTACAATGGCGTTACACCTTCGGGACAAAAAGGAATCAACGATGCCCACTTCAAGCGAACTCGCGCTGCAACAGCGTTGCCAACAAATCGTGACCAGCCCGGTGCTCAGCCCTGAGCAGAAACGCCACTTTCTGGCGCTGGAGGCTGAAAACGCGCTGCCTTACCCGCAACTTCCTGCTGAGGCACGCCAGGCGCTGGATGACGCGGTGATCTGCGATATGTACGAAGGTCATGCTCCGTTCAAACCGCGCTACGTATTACCCGATTACGCGCGTTTTCTGGCCAACGGTTCATCATGGCTGGAACTGGAAGGCGCAAAGGATCTCGATGACGCATTATCCTTACTCACCATCCTGTACCATCACGTTCCGTCAGTGACGTCGATGCCGGTCTATCTCGGTCAGCTCGATGCTCTACTGCAACCGTATGTTAGAATTCTAACACAAGATGAGATCGATATTCGAATAAAACGTTTCTGGCGTTATCTCGACAGAACGCTGCCAGACGCGTTTATGCATGCCAATATCGGCCCCGCCGATACTCCAGTTACCCGTGCAATTTTACGTGCAGATGCAGAGTTAAAGCAGGTTTCGCCCAATCTGACATTCATTTATGACCCGCAAATCACACCTGACGATCTGCTGCTCAACGTCGCGCAAAATATTTGCGAATGCAGTAAACCGCACATTTCTAACGGCCCTGAAAATGATAAAATTTTCACAAAAGGCCACTACGGCGTCGTCAGTTGTTACAACTCACTGCCACTTGCGGGCGGTGGAAGTACGCTGGTCAGGCTCAATCTGAAAGCCATCGCAGAGCGCAGCACCTCTGTCGATGACTTCTTTACGCGCACCCTACCGCATTACTGCCAACAGCAAATCGCCATCATTGATTCACGATGTGAATTCCTCTACGAGAAATCACATTTCTTTGAGAATAGCTTCCTGGTGCAGGAAGGGTTGATCGATCCCGAACGTTTTGTGCCTATGTTTGGCATGTACGGCCTGGCAGAAGCCGTAAACCTGCTGTGTGAGCAAGCAGGACGCAACGCACGCTACGGCAAAGATGAGTTTGCCAATCAGCTCGGCTATCGCATTAGCGCCCAACTGGCGGAATTTGTAGAAAGCACGCCGGTGAAATATGGCTGGAAGCAGCGCGCGATGCTGCATGCACAGTCGGGGATCAGTTCTGACATCGGCACCACGCCGGGCGCTCGCCTGCCTTATGGTGATGAACCGGACCCGATCACCCACCTGCAGACCGTTGCGCCGCATCACGCGTATTATCACGCCGGTATCAGCGACATTCTCACGCTGGACGAAACCATCAAACGTAATCCTCAGGCGCTGGTGCAATTGTGCCTCGGCGCATTTAAAGCCGGGATGCGTGAGTTTACCGCCAACGTGAGCGGCAACGATCTGGTTCGCGTCACCGGTTATATGGTGCGTCTGTCGGATCTGGAAAAATATCGTGCCGCAGGTTCTCGCACCAACACCACCTGGCTGGGCGAAGAAGCCGCGCGCAATACGCGTATTCTGGAACGACAACCTCGTGTGATTAGCCATGAACAGCAGATGCGCTTCGGTAAGTAAGATTATCCCTTTCTCCTGCGTCGACGGGCCGGGCAGTCGCCTGGCTCTGTTTCTGCAGGGGTGCAATCTGCGCTGTAAAAATTGCCACAACCCGTGGACGATGGGACGCTGCAACGATTGCGGGGAGTGTGTCCTGCATTGCCCGCATGAGGCGCTCAGCCTGAGTGCGGGAAAAGTGTGGTGGCAGTCCGAGGAGTGCCAGCAATGTGACACCTGCCTGCACATGTGCCCACAGCAGGCTACGCCGATGGCGCAGACCATGAGCGTCGATGAGGTGCTGCGCCATATTCGTAAGGCATCGTTGTTTATTGAAGGGATTACTGTTAGCGGCGGTGAGGCAACAACGCAGCTTCCCTTTGTGATTGCGCTATTCTCAGCGATCAAAACCGATCCGCAGTTGCAACACCTGACCTGCATGGTGGACAGCAATGGCATGCTGAGCGAAACCGGCTGGCAGAAGCTGCTACCGGTGTGTGACGGCGTGATGCTCGACTTAAAAGCCTGGGATAGCGCATGCCATCGTCAGTTGACAGGCCGCGATAACACGCTGATTAAACAAAGCATTACCTTTTTATCCGCACAAGGGAAACTGGCGGAACTGCGCCTGCTGATAATTCCTGGTCAGGTGGATTATCTCCAGCACATCGATGCGCTGGCGGCGTTTATCAAGCGTTCAGGTGACGTGCCGGTGCGGCTAAATGCCTTTC
Organism: Citrobacter sp. Cpa228; assembly: GCF_030333085.1. Lineage (NCBI taxonomy): Bacteria > Pseudomonadati > Pseudomonadota > Gammaproteobacteria > Enterobacterales > Enterobacteriaceae > Citrobacter > Citrobacter sp. Cpa228. Next base: position 248,013 of record NZ_JAOWGQ010000051.1, read on the forward strand.
ATGCGCACGGGGTTTACGGCGAAGCAAAAGACTGGCCGAGCGCCACGCCGGAGGATGTGGAACACCTGGCGCAAAGATTGCGCGAGCGCGGGGTGGATAATTTGATTTTCCCGGCTTTGTATCTGTGAAATGCCGGATGGCGGCTATGCCTTATCTGGCCTACCCATGCCTTCGACCCGTAGGCCGGATAAGACGCTTTTGCGTCGCATCCGGCACTCAACAATCACACATTAAACAACGCCCTTGTATTGCGGTATAGCGCCTCGGCTATCACCTCCGCAGGTTCAGGGCGCAGCTCGCATAAGGCGTCAAATACTCTGACGACCTGTTCAGGACGGTTGGGCTGTCCCTGAAAGCCGTTGAGCGGCATATCCGGCGCGTCGGTTTCCAGCAACAGCGACTCCAGCGGCAATCGCGCCATCACTTCGCGGGTTTTACTGGCGCGGGGATAGGTAATGGTGCCACCCACGCCAATTTTGTAGCCCAGTTGCACAAAGCGTTCGGCCTGCTGCACGCTCCCGGAAAATCCATGCACCACGCCTGTTCGTGGCAAAGCATGGCGTTTAAGGTACATCGCCAGCTTGTCATGCGTGCGTCGCGAATGCAGGATCACCGGAAGATCGTACCGCTTCGCCAGCTTAAGCTGTGCTTCCAGCACCCTTTCCTGCTTATCAAACTGCGGATCGTCACGCCAGAGATCCAGCCCGATCTCACCGACCGCCACCAGCTTCTGCGGTCGTTGCTCCAATTCCTGTTGCAACCTGTCCAGACCGTCATCATCGTGATCTTCAATAACAATGGGATGCAGGCCCAGCGCGGCATACAACGAAGGATAACTTTCCGCTAACGCCAATACGCGTGAAAAGTTCATCGCCTGCGTTGCCGGAACAATAATATGGTGCACACCGACGTCAGCCGCACGCTGAAGACTGGCTGGCTCATCGCCGGTAAAGGGGGGAAAATCAAAATGACAATGCGTATCGATAAACCGGAGACTCACGCCAGATCCTCATTATTAAACGTCGTATCGTTGGCCAGGGGCGCGCTGCTCGCAACGGACGCATGGGCATCGTTGGCAACGGGGGCAGGTGGAACCACCACCGGGCTGGGCACCACAATCTTCGGCGCCTGACGAGGCAGTGGCGCATTTTTCGCCAGCATTTTACCAATTGTTGCCAAAAAATAGCGCCCGCACAGGCGTCCGGTTTTGTAGTCTTCACGCAATGCCGGAATGCGACTCCCCAGTGCCATACTATGGAGTGGCTTTGGTGGGTAGATCTCAAAAATACGCAGCTTGCCCGGCGGTTTTTCGATAAAGCGCTGAATAGCGCGGTAGCTGGCTTCATGATGTTGAACCAGATTCACCAGCGGCTGCAGACTGCTCTCCCCCAGCCAACGCTCCATACGTTTGAACCATTGTGGGGTGTAGTACATTTGCGAAGGCACGGTGCGGATCACCACCAGCGTTTTCGCCCCTTGCTTCGCCGCCTCCTGAACGGGTATGGCGTCACTGACTCCTCCATCCAGGTAATTCACCCCATCCAGCGCAACCCCAGCGCGATAGAACCCGGGAATCGCACTGGATGCGCGAATGAGATCCAGCCAATTGTGCCGGTTCGGCGAAAAATAGCCTGGCGTGTAGTCATCACCCCGACAGGCGCACATATAAAACGTTTTCCCTGCGGCAAACAGGCGTTCGGCGTTATCCATTGCCAGCGGCATTTGGGACGAGGTCGAATCCACCAGCCAGTCGAGGTCGATTAAGTTCCCCCCGCGCACAAAGCGTACCGGGTCAAAAAACTCACGTCGGGTGGTGTAGCGCATGATCACTTTGCGCCCGTAGCCGGGTTGGTTACAGAGATAGGCCGACAGATTTTGCGCGCCAGCAGATGTCCCGTAGAAGAGATCGAAAGGATTGAACTGAGCGCGCATGAACTCATCCAGTACGCCGGCAGTAAAGATCCCCCGCTGCCCTCCACCTTCGCATACCAGCGCCATACTGCCTGGTTGAAATGGACGTAACGATAACGGCGCTATATTACCGAGCGTGACGGGTATTCTCTGCCCCACCTCTGCCTTCCTGTTTTTTGTAATAGAGCAACAAGGTAACGCAAATTGCCTGGCGCTAAAACCGTAAAAGCCAGTCCGGTGGACTGGCTTAGTAGCAAGTTATCTTTACGGTTTTCTTTGCAGTTGCATGCTAGGGTCGTTTACGACCGGTAAACAGGCTGACCAGAAACAGAATGATCCCTACCACAAAAACAATTTTTGCAGCACCTGCTGCGGTACCCGCCAGTCCACCAAATCCCAGAGCGGCGGCAATTAACGCGATAACCAGAAATATGATGCCCCATCGAAACATATGCTTCTCCTTTACCATAGTTAATGTCGACCGCTTGATATGAGCGCTCAGGCAGCTCATCGGCGATATTTTTAGTGTGGTGCACAATACGCCTCCCGACAAACGTCAGGAGGACGAATTAAGTCGAATTACTGAGTTTTGAGGTCGTTTTTGACGCTTTTCACGCCATCAATTGCTTTAGCAATACTCTCAGCACGCTCACTTTGCGCCTGTGAATCGACGGTTCCTGAAAGCTGGACCACACCATCGGTCGTCTCTACTTTCACTTTACGAGAAGGGACAATGTCATCGGCCAGCAGCTTGGCTTTCACTTCGCTGGTGATGGCCGTATCACCGGCATAGCCTTTTACGGAGGTGTTTTTGCTGTCACGCACGTGCAGTTTGTCGCTAACGGAGGTCACACCCTCAACGCCTTTCGCGACTTTAACGGCCTCTTCGGCCTGAGCCTGGCTTTCAACGAAGCCACTTAACGTCACCACTTTCTGGTCCGTTTTGACGGAGATATCGGTGCTCTTAATGCTTTCGTGATCCACCAGCGCGGCTTTTACTTTGGCGGTGAGGGTGCTGTCATCCATGAAATTACCGACTTTGTTCATAGAGCTATCGACTTTCTGCCCCGCACTTTCGAGCCCGGATTGCGCTTTATCCATTGTGGCGTTTTCTGCATAAGCAGAACCCGTTGCGACAGCGGAAGTCAGCATCACGGCCAGTAGCGTTTTAGAAATCTTGAGTCCTGTCATTGTCATCGATGTATTCCTGTTTGTTGTGCTTATAGCGATGTTCTGCCGCTTAGCGGTCAGAACCAGCAACTAATCTCGTGACTGAAATAAATATCAGCTAAAGGGGCTGCAAAATGCTTAATGAAGAGCATTAAAAGCCGATATTTATGTCATCACATTGTTAAATATAGTTCACGATTTCGCGGCTGTTGCCTGGGTTGATTAAAAAACAAACAAAACCCAGGGGATTTAAGAACATTCCGCAAGGAATTTAAAAGACAGGAAAAGTTGCAGGGCGCGGTGAGTACCGCGCCCTGGGGGGCAGATTAGTGTTCGCGTGTCTTGCGGAACTGAACGTCAGGGTAACGTTCCTGGGTGAGATTCAGGTTAACCATGGTCGGCGCGATGTAGGTAAGGTTATCGCCGCCATCCAGCGCCAGCTGAATTTCGTTTTTACGCTTAAATTCTTCGAATTTTTTCACGTCAGAACACTCTACCCAGCGCGCAGTCGCCACGTTGACCGACTCGTAGATCGCTTCGACGTTGTATTCGCTCTTCAGACGAGAAACCACCACGTCGAACTGCAGCACACCGACGGCACCTACAATCAGATCGTTGTTGGCAATCGGACGGAAGACCTGCACTGCGCCCTCTTCTGACAGCTGAACCAGCCCTTTCAGCAACTGCTTCTGCTTCAACGGATCTTTCAGACGGATACGGCGGAACAGTTCCGGTGCAAAGTTCGGAATACCGGTGAACTTCATCATTTCACCCTGAGTAAAGGTATCGCCGATCTGGATCGTGCCGTGGTTATGCAAACCAAGAATATCGCCAGGATACGCTTCTTCCACATGAGAACGGTCACCGGCCATAAAGGTCAGCGCATCGGAGATCACCACGTCTTTACCAATGCGCACCTGGCGCATTTTCATGCCTTTCTCATACTTGCCGGACACCACACGCATGAACGCCACGCGGTCACGGTGTTTCGGGTCCATGTTGGCCTGAATTTTAAACACGAATCCGGTGAACTTCTCTTCAGAGGCTTCCACAACGCGGGTGTCGGTTTTACGCGGCATCGGCGCAGGCGCCCACTCCACTAAGCCATCCAGCATATGATCAACGCCGAAGTTACCCAGCGCAGTACCAAAGAAGACCGGAGTGATTTCGCCCGCGAGGAACAGCTCATGGTCGAACTCATTGGACGCGCCCTGCACCAGTTCCAGCTCGTCGCGCAGCTGCTGCGCCAGGTCTTCACCCACGGCAGTATCAAGTTCCGGGTTGTTCAAACCTTTAACAATGCGGACTTCCTGAATGGTGTGGCCTTTACCTGTCTGATACAGGTAAGTTTCGTCTTTATAAAGGTGATAGACGCCCTTGAACAACTTCCCGCAGCCAATCGGCCAGGTGATCGGCGCACAGCCGATTTTCAGTTCGTTCTCGACTTCATCCAGCAGCTCCATCGGGTCGCGGATGTCACGGTCGAGTTTGTTCATAAAGGTCAGGATCGGCGTATCGCGCAGACGGGTAACTTCCATCAGCTTACGGGTCCTGTCCTCAACGCCTTTCGCGGCATCAATGACCATCAGACAGCAGTCCACCGCCGTCAGGGTACGATAGGTATCTTCGGAGAAGTCTTCGTGCCCCGGGGTGTCCAGCAGGTTCACCAGGCAGTCATGATACGGGAACTGCATCACGGAGGTGGTAATGGAGATCCCACGCTGCTTTTCCATTTCCATCCAGTCAGACTTCGCATGCTGGCTGGAGCCACGGCCTTTTACCGTGCCGGCGGTCTGAATCGCCTGTCCGAATAACAAAACCTTTTCAGTAATTGTCGTTTTACCGGCATCCGGGTGAGAAATAATGGCAAAAGTGCGGCGTTTGGCCACCTCTTGCAAATAAGGAGACAACGTCATAGTCAAATCTTCTTAGGTAAACACGGCAACGGGCCGTGCAAGTTGAATACGAAAAATTGCGGCTATTTTACCCATCAACGGGGGGGAGGCAATCAGTGTTTACACAGGAGCTGCTCCAGTTCGCTTAATGACGTGACCGTCCAGGTCGGCTGAATGCCCGCAGGCTGCTCGCGATGATGCGTATTGAGCCAGCAGGTGGAGAGCCCGGCGTTAATGCCGCCAAGGATATCGGACTCTGCGGTGTCGCCCACCATCAGCACGCGGGAACGGTCAGGATTGCCCGCCTGCTCCAGCGCATGGTCAAAAATGCGGGAGTCAGGTTTTGCCACGCCAACCTGCTCAGAAATCACCAGCAGATCGAAATAATCGCGCAGTCCCGTCCGTTCAAGGCGGATTTGCTGCAACGCCGTGAAGCCGTTAGTAATAATGCCGATTTTCGCTTTATCACGAATCGCATTGAGCAGCGAAACCGCCCCTGGCAACGGCGAGCAGATCTCCGCCATTGCATTAATAAATGCATCGTTTAGCTGACCTGGCTCGACCTTCAGGCGCTCAGCCCAGCTCTGGAAACGGGCGTGCTGCAGCTGTAATGAGGTAATCGCACCGTTTTGATAATCCACCCACAGCGGTTTATTCACAGCCTGGTAGTCCTGAAAATCTTCAGCGGTAAAGGTAATGCTATAGTCGAGAAACATCCGCTGTAAGCCAGTAAACGAGTCAAACGTAAACAGCGTTTCGTCGGCATCAAAGAAAATCCAGTCCCACTTCATCATCATTACACCTTGTCTTACATACTGATTGGCAATGCCATTATGATGGCATCTTCGTGACCATCGGCTGTCGGATAGTAATTGCGCCGAATCGTCGCCTCGTTAAAGCCAAGGCTTTCATACAATGCGATTGCCGCAGCATTCGAGGCGCGAACCTCAAGCCACAGCGTCAGAATACCGCGCTTTTCCAGCTCATCGATCAAGTATTCCAGCAGCTCACGCCCCAGGCCCCGGCGCTGAAAGTCAGGATCGACGGCAATATTGAACAGCGTAGCTTCATCCAGCACGACCTGCGTAATCGCAAAGGCCGCCATCACGTCATCAACCCTCAACTGAAAATTGAGGTAACGATCGCCCTGGTTGCTGGCAAAGGTTTTTTCACTCCACGGGAAAGCGTGGGCGCGTTTTTCAATCTGAAATGCTGCAGGTAAATCAGTCGGTTCGAGGGAAGAAATCGTGTTCATATGCGCAGATTTGTTGCCATAACGCGGCGCGGGCCGCGGGGTTTTCCCGTAATTCATTAAACGCAGGACTCGCGACCTGAGCGCCCTCCAGCAGCAGCGGCTCTTCGGTTCCCAGCCGCCAGCTATTACAGCGGCTGCCCTGCGGCAGCATGGCGACACGGTCAGGCGTCAGTTGTAAAACCTGATCCGGGCTGACGGTTAATGCGCGTAAAATATCGCTCATCAATGGTTCGGTTAGCGCGGGTAACTGTGCAGCAACCATCACCAAACGGACATGCGCAGGAATGGAAATCGCGATTTCGCCCTGCAGTGCGCCAGGACGACGCAACGACCACTGCGTAATGCCCAGTTGCTGTAACTGCCAGTCTCGTCGGGATGTCATAGCGAAACGCTCCTGTAATCAGGGGCGCAAATATAGCAAATTTGTCGAATCCGTGCCATCAAACAACTATAATCCCCCGCTGTACAATTTAAGGAGCACTCCATGTCTGCTTTTACCCCGGCAAGTGAAGTCTTGCTGCGCCACAGTGATGATTTCGAACAAAGCCGTATTCTGTTTGCCGGTGATTTGCAGGATGACCTGCCTGCCCATTTTGAAAGCGCCGCCAGCCGTGCGCACACTCAGCAACTTCACCACTGGCAGGTGCTTAACCGCCAGATGGGCGCCAACGTCCGCTTCAGCCTCGTCGCTCAAGCCGATGACGTCGGCGATAGCGATACGCTGATTTACTACTGGCCGAAGAATAAACCTGAAGCCCAGTTCCAGTTGATGAACCTTCTTTCGCTGTTGCCGGTGGGTACCGATATTTTTGTTGTTGGTGAGAACCGCAGCGGCGTACGTAGCGCAGAGCAGATGCTGGCCGAATACGCACCGCTGAACAAAGTCGACAGCGCACGCCGCTGTGGCCTGTACCACGGTCGTCTGGAAAAGCAGCCGGTTTTTGATGCTGAAAAATACTGGGACGAATACCAGACCGACAATCTGACCATCAAAACGCTGCCGGGCGTATTCAGCCGTGACGGCCTGGATGTTGGTAGCCAACTGCTGCTCTCTACGCTGACGCCGCACACCAAAGGCAAAGTTCTGGATGTCGGTTGTGGCGCAGGGGTTCTCTCCGTCGCGCTTGCCAGCCACTCGCCAAAAGTGCGCTTAACCCTGTGCGATGTTAGCGCAGCCGCTGTTGAAGCCAGCCGCGCAACGCTTGCCGCCAACGGTATTGAAGGTGACGTCATCGCCAGTAACGTCTTTTCTGACGTGACGGGTCGCTTTGATATGATCATCTCCAACCCGCCGTTCCACGATGGCATGCAGACTAGCCTGGATGCCGCGCAAACGCTGATTCGCGGCGCAGTGCGTCACCTTAACAGCGGTGGCGAACTGCGTATTGTAGCCAACGCCTTCCTGCCTTATCCGAAAGTACTGGATGAAGTGTTTGGCTTCCACGAAGTTATCGCGCAGACCGGGCGCTTCAAGGTCTATCGCACCGTCATGACGCGTCAGGCGAAAAAAGCGTAATTGTCTCGCAGTGAACGGCCATTCACATGGCCGTTTTTGCATCAATCGGCCCGGCCTGTACAATTAACTATTGACGAAAAGTTGAAAACAACTAGAATGCGCCTCCGTGGTAACGATACTTTTTGAGTGTCGATGGTATGCGAAGGTGGCGGAATTGGTAGACGCGCTAGCTTCAGGTGTTAGTGTCCTTTCGGACGTGGGGGTTCAAGTCCCCCCCCTCGCACCATAATCCACGTTGATATTGCTCGCACTGGGCGAAGGTGGCGGAATTGGTAGACGCGCTAGCTTCAGGTGTTAGTGTCCTTAGGATGTGGGGGTTCGAGTCCCCCCCCTCGCACCAACGAGGCGATATCAAAAAAATAAGATGACTGTGCGAAGGTGGCGGAATTGGTAGACGCGCTAGCTTCAGGTGTTAGTGTCCTTAGGATGTGGGGGTTCGAGTCCCCCCCCTCGCACCAATTATCTTATTTCCCTCTCGATTTTCTTCCCTGTTTTGCTCATCCCTGATTCCAGTTCATCATCACCAGAACAATGCCGCCGATCAGCGCCGCGCATGAAGGTAATAAAACAAAGTGCCGTAAACGCTTGTGGTATAACATGAGTGAAGTCAGTAGTAATCCTAATACAATCATCGCCTTCCATGCGTCGAGTGACAGGTCAGTAAATGCCAGCCCGGCAATAAGTATTCCCGGCAGCAGAACTCCCCATCCACTGCCCAGCGTACGTTGCAACATGGTACCACCTATGACATTGATAATGATAACCAATATCATATGATAAATTTTCTCATTTGTCAGCCGTGAGGCACTATCAATTATATGAGTTTTACTTAACGATTGATGACATAAATAGTTTAAGGTGATAAATTGCTCGCCGGTTAGCTTTTCATCAAAAAACAATAATGACCAGAACGAATGATTTTTCGCTCATCATTTTTCCTTACAAACACACCTTCGTATATTGCAGATAAATAATAATATTTACCTATGACAGTACAATCCTGGCGAACTCTGCGCACTAAGAAATATCAACTCTCTTTACGTCTGTTTCTGCTTCTCAATGCAGTCTCCGCGCTGTTTACGCTTGTTTTCCCACTTTTTGCCGTCAAATCCGTATCTGTCCCGGCGTTGCTCATCCTGGCCGCCAGTACATTGCTGTTTGTATGGCATGGCAAATATGCGAATAAAAGAATTAATCTTCCTTTTATTTCAATCATTTTCGGCTTGTTGTGGGCAGCTCATATTGTGTTGAAATTCACAACACTGGGTAATAATGATTATTATTTTCTGTTAATTGCACTTCTCAGCGTGCTGTTTATTGGCTCTATCGCTTTTGCCAACAATATCATCGCCTTTACGCTACATTCGTTACCCTCAGTCGTCGTCTGTTTATGGCTTAACGGTAGCGAGCATGGTCTGCGAATTTTCTATTTTATGGCGCTGCCCATGGCCGGTATTGCCATTCAACACGTGATCCAAAAGCGCTACGACGGCTTCGCCCAACAGCTGATGTACAAACTGCTGGAAGAACGGGAAACCCTGAACGGCCTCAGTATGCTCGATCCGCTGACGGGGCTGTATAACCGTCGAGGGCTGCAACACCGGCTCGATACGTTACTGGCACTGAGCAACGCGAAGCATTACGTCTTATTGCTGGATATCGATCATTTCAAAGCCTATAACGACCATTACGGACACATGATGGGCGATCAGGCGCTGATTCGCGTTTCTGCCGCGATTCGTGATTCCGTACGCTCCCGGGATGTGGTCGCGCGTTTTGGTGGCGAAGAATTTATGGTGTTACTGACCGCCGTCGATCCACAACAGGCGCAGGCCGCAGCCGAGCGCATCCGCCAGAAAGTATACGACCTTAAGATTCCTCATATGTTTAATGAGAGCGTAGCAACCAATGTGACGGTCAGCATCGGTATTGCGCCTTTAGTGGAACAGGATATTGACTCCGCTATTACCAGGGCAGACAAAGCGCTTTATGAGGCCAAGAATATGGGTCGAAACAACACCCTGGTCAGCGATGAGCTGCGGATAAACTACACCTCTTCCTGAGTTTTCCGTGCAGAACTGCCCGGTATTGCAACAAAGATCTTGCCATCGTTTGCCCTCGCTTATAGGATTAGCAATCATTATCATTTAGATTAACATCCTTATATCAACATGGCCTATCGTTCCGCACCGATCGTTGAAGATGTCATCTGGCGTAGTCATCTCCCTGCAAAGATGCCCTCGCTGGCGGCTTCCGTGCGTGCAACGATAGCCAAAACCCGTGAACACCTGCTGGACTTCATTCGTCTGGACGAAACGCCTGTGCCTGGTGCAATGACGTTGCATGAATGGACGCAACCGACGACACTAAGTTCATTGCTGGCTGTTTATTCAGACCATATTTATCGCAATCAGCCCACGCTGCCACGCGAAAATAAGCCGCTGATTTCCCTCTGGGCGCAGTGGTATATCGGTCTGATGATGCCTCCGCTGATGGTGGCCCTACTGACGCAAAAAGAGGCCATCGACGTCTCTCCTGAACACATGCACGTAGAATTCCACGAAACGGGTCGCGCAGCCTGCTTCTGGATCGACGTGCATCAGGATCAGCAGGCCACGGCCCTGTCTCCTCAACAACGTATGGAAACACTGATTCTCTCAGCTCTGACGCCGGTTGTGCAGGCGCTGGAAGCGACAGGCGAGATCAACGCGAAGCTTATCTGGAGCAACACGGGGTACTTAATTCACTGGTACTTAACGGAAATGAAGCCGCTGTTAGGTGAAGAATTGCTGAACACGCTGCGCCAGACCTGCTTTTTTGAAAAACAACTCTCCTGCGGCCAGGATAACCCTCTGTGGCGTACCGTTGTTCCACGCGAGGGACTGTTAGTACGCAGAACCTGCTGCCAGCGCTATCGTCTGCCCGATGTTCAGCAATGCGGCGACTGCACGCTGAAGTAAGCGAGGAGTCGTACCCCCCCGCCAACACTTTATGCAACCTGCTGATTTTCCTCTTCTATACGCTGTGCTTCTTCGTTTTCCTGCGCTAATAGCTGCTTTTCGTAAACCTTAAAGAACGGGAAGTAGATAACAGCCGACACCAGCGCCAGCAGAACCACCAGGATCGCCGCGCGATAATCCCAACCTAACGCCCATGCGGCGCCAACGGGTGCCGGTGCGGTCCAGGGAACCACTGAAATCACCCGCCCAATTAGATCCAGTTTCATCGCAGCCCAGGCCAGCACCGCGTTCACCATTGGGGCCAGCAGGAAGGGAATAAAGAACACCGGATTCATGACAATCGGCGTACCGAAAATCACCGGCTCGTTAATGTTGAAAATGCTGGGGACCACGCTCAAACGCCCAATCGATCGTAGATGGGTCGAGCGGCTACGCAGGTAGCAAATCACCAGCCCCATCGTCGCCCCCGATCCCCCCACGACGATGAAGAACGTCCAGAATGCTTCCATAAAGATATGCGGCAAAGGCGCGCCCTGCGCCAGCGCCGACTGGTTCATGCCGAGGTTGGTCAGCCAGAACATTTGCAGCATTCCCGACACAATCGCCGCACCGTGAATACCGGCAAACCATAGCAGATGGCCGATCAGTACTGCCAACAGTATCGCCGGCAGAGAATCCGCAGCGGACACCAGTGGTTTAAAGATGGCCATGATGGCCTGCGGGATTAGCATGTCAAACTGGGACTGTATGACCAGGCTCAGCGGGTACAGCGTCAGCACCACCACCAGCACCGGGATCAGCAGATCGAAGGAGTTTTTGATCATTGGCGGCACTTGATCAGGTAAGCGGATCCCGATGTTGTGCGCCTTCAGGAAGCGCATCATTTCAACGCAATAAATCGCCACGAGGATGGCGGTGAAGATCCCCGTCCCTCCCAGGCTATCAACCGGCATCGTACCTTTGGTTTTCGGTGCGGCAATCAGCAAAAACGCCATGATAGAAAGCATCGCGCACATAAATGGATCCACCTGATGCGACTTCACATAGTGTTTACCCAGGTTATAAGCAATGGCGGCACAGATGTAGACCGACATGATCCCCATCGTCATATCAAACGGTGTGAGTATCTGGCCTTCGAACTGTTTTGCCAGATCCAGCCACGTACGGGCGAATCCCCAGGTGGTATCCGGAGAAAAAGGCGGGTAGGCAAAAACCAGCAGAAACGAGCCTACAATCATAAAAGGCATCGCCGAGATAAAACCATCACGAATTGCCATGACATGACGCTGTGAAGAAATACGCCCGGCCACGGGGCTGACGTAATTTTCAACAAAGCGGAAAATCGCATTAAATACAGCATGGTTAGTAGACATAGCTGTTCTCCCGTTGTGCGAAACCCTGCAACCGTGCTGGTATCAACACCACCACGTAAAACCCATTCCAACTATTCACAACCATGCCGGGAGAAAAACCAGCCTTACCGCTTTTTGAGTTAAGTTTCATAGATGGCTCTTATTATGTGATACAGAGGAAGTGACAACATCAGTATTAATCGCCATTTCAGCATTCTGCAACCGGTTACTGTAACCGGTTTCTTTGATTGTGAAGGTGATCGAAAAACTGCCAATGTTGCTGTGTTGTTACAATAAAATATTTACAGTAACGCTGCCCCTATGACAAATTACGCCAGGCGGTTTTCTGCTATGCAGGACTGCGGATAAGCGAGAGGGAGAGAAGAATGAGTTTACAATCAGTACGGCAGTTTTTAGCACAACATGCGCCAGATATTGAAATCATCGAATTAGATCAAAGCACCGCCACCGTCGATCTGGCAGCCAGGGCCCATAACGTCGAACCAGGGCAGATAGCAAAAACGCTGTCACTAAAGGTGAAAAACGACATTATCCTGGTCGTCGCCAGAGGCGATGCTCGCCTCGATAATAAAAAACTGAAAAATACGTTTGGCGCCAAAGCACGCATGCTGAGTAGCGATGAAGTGATCAACGCAACAGGTCATCCCGTAGGAGGCGTATGTCCTTTCGGGTTGGAGACACCTATATCGGTGTACTGTGATGTCTCGTTGAAACACTATACTGAAGTGCTCCCTGCGGCTGGAGCCACTCACAGCGCAGTTCGCATTGCGCCAGAGAGAATTGCAGAACTGACTGCGGCAACCTGGGTTGATGTGTGCCAGTGATCGATTTACCTTTCCATACCAATGACTACGCCGATACGCATCTTTTCAAGCACGCCATAACGGGGCAGTACGACGAAAAGATGACGGTTCTGCAGAGCGTACATGTAGCAGGATATCGGCAGCATCCAGTAATCCGGCATCTGAACTAACGCCCAGTTTGGACATCACATTAAATTTATGCGCGCGAATCGTTTTAATGTTTCGCTCAAGCTCAATCGCGATCTGCAGCATCGAATAACCATTCGACATATAGCGCAGAATTTCGCGCTCGGTTGGGCTAAGCATACGGCATTGATTGATATACCAGAGTTTCTTCGTGTCTTCTGTTTCCCCTCTGGCGCAATCCAGCACTGCAAATAATTCTTCCTGTAACACACTCAGCGTGGATGCTTTGCTAATCACGGCATCCAGTGGTGACGGTGACAGCGAGCCAATTAGCCGCGCCTCGCCATCATCATCGGCAATGACCACCCGCTTGATGCGAGGGTGTTTCACCGCCAGCTCCGTCATGTAAGCCAGTCCGGTGCGGCGATCGGTTCTTTTCGCGGAAAGTGAAAAAATAACCGCGGAAAATGACGTCTGTGACATAGCCTGGCTTAAGGCTGGCAGTCCTGAAAAGAGATGAAGTTGGTATTGGTTGTTCGGTCTGGCATTAAATAAATTATAAATACCCACACTGCTCATTACACACTTTTCTACCAGTGCGACATTTCTTTTGATACTTCTGTCTTCCATTCCGTGGTCGCTCCATAAACTGAAGGTAGATTCAATTCTCGTGCTCCTTGAGAACTATTTATCCAGGCATACATCTCCGCATTGCTGTGTATTGACAGACGACGCATCGCACTATTTTTTTGAGCGCTGATTGTCTTATTACTTTTTTTAAGTAATGTGGCAATCTGATTAATCCCCCAGCCCTTTCCCAGAAGCCGTAGCACTTTCCGTTCAGATAGCGTCAGAATAATTGAGTGTACGCTATGATTCTGTCTTTCTGGTGCTATTACCGGAGAGAGCAATACCGGGCTAATTCTGTCGGCATAAACATTCCCTGCATCAATAACATTTACTAAACTATCGATCGGTTCGGCATCAGATAACAGCGTACTGATTGGGCACATCAGCAGCTCAACGGCCACAGGATAATAATTTCGAGAAACGAGAAAGACCCAGTGAATATCACGGTATTGAGGTAACAAAGAATAATATTGTTCGCAGATCGCACGCGGATGACTGCAGTCTCCGGTTAAATCAGCGATAACCAGATCTGAACGTCGCAGTTGCATCAATGTCAGTTCTTCTACGGCGCGGCAGTAGGTCAGTTTGTAATCGGAGAAATGCGCTTGCATTACCCCTTTAAGCCCAATTTGTATGATAGGTAATTTACTAATAATAATTGCGTTCTTGCAGCGTCCTGGCAACATAACTCCTCCATATTCACATGTCTTAAATCTTGTGCGCGCAAGTATCACCTACAATCAAATAAAATAATTAATAAATAAATAGGCATGCGTTAAACAATAGACAGGATGAATTATTTATCCTTATTCTAAATAGAAAATGGCGATGCTACGTTCCCAATAGCATCACACTATAAATCTATCATGTCATAATCACGCACATGTACATTCATTGTACAATTAAAATAACTACATTAAATTATTAGCATTCCTTACGTAATTACTGTTCATCTCGAAAAATTTAGCCCTGATTCAAGAGGGGCTCCCACGATACGATTTCCTACAACCACCAAGTGACCTGTTTCTTTTTTCAACACAAAGATTGATCTTAGCCAGAGCCAACGGACTCACGCTTCATGATAAAAAGAAGATATTATTCATTAAGAGAGCATCTTTTAGTCAGAGCGAGCTATGCAAACAGAGCAGTCGTCACAAAGAACGGTTACACGGTTATGTATACAATGCGGACTTTTTTTACTGCAACATGGCGCAGAAAGCGCGTTGGTCGATGAACTCGCCACCCGCCTGGGTCTGGCGCTTGGGATGGACAGTGTAGAAAGTGCCATATCATCCAATGCCATCGTCCTGACGACGATCAAAGACGGACAATGCCTGACATCGACCCGAAAAAATCAGGATCGTGGCATCAACATGCATGTTGTGACGGAAGTGCAACACATCGTTATTTTGGCAGAGCATAATCTGCTGGATGAAAAAGGGGTAGAGAAACGGTTTAACCAAATCAAACCGCTGCGCTATCCCAGATGGCTGGTTGCTTTCATGGTAGGATTGTCCTGCGCCTGCTTTTGTAAACTCAATAACGGCGGCTGGGATGGCGCGATGATCACCTTTTTCGCCAGCATGATCGCCATGTATATCCGCCAGATTCTGGCGTCCCGGCATTTGCATCCACAAATCAACTTTTGTATTACCGCTTTTGTCGCGACCACCATATCCGGCCTGCTGCTTACGCTACCGACGTTTAATCACACGCCTACCGTAGCCATGGCCGCCAGCGTGCTGTTATTGGTCCCCGGTTTTCCGTTAATCAATTCGGTTGCGGATATGTTTAAAGGGCACATTAACACCGGCCTCGCTCGCTGGGCGATTGCCAGTCTGCTTACGCTGGCAACCTGCATTGGCGTGGTGATGTCTATGACCTTATGGGGGCTTCGCGGATGGGCGTAATCGATTTTATTTTTGCACTCATACAGGACATGCTCCTTTCTGCCATTCCGGCAGTAGGATTTGCCATGGTTTTTAATGTGCCACATCGGGCGCTTCCCTGGTGTGCGTTGTTGGGTGCCCTGGGACACGGTTCCCGAATGGTTATGATGACCGCTGGACTCAACATCGAATGGTCCACCTTTATGGCCTCGCTGCTGGTCGGCTGCATTGGGATCCAGTGGTCGCGCTGGTATCTGGCACACCCGAAAGTCTTCACCGTTGCGGCAGTGATCCCTATGTTTCCTGGGATCTCCGCCTACACTGCCATGATATCCGCCGTAAAGATCGGTCATTTCGGCTATAGCGAAGCGCTGATGATCACCCTGCTGACCAACTTCCTGAAAGCATCATCGATTGTGGGCGCACTCTCAATTGGGCTTTCCGTGCCAGGATTATGGCTGTATCGCAAACGTCCGCGCGTGTAACGAGTGAACCTGTTTACCCCTTCGCAGATGGGGGAACCTTCCCTCATCTGCTGCTCTCCTCTTTCTCTGTGTTACTATAAAAGCAGTCCCTTCTCGGTTGTTGTTCAGTATTGAGAAACATTATGTCCTGCAAAATTTTGACTCCGGACGTCATCAGTATTGACGCCTTATTACACGATCACAACGCGGTGCTGGCGAAGTCGACGGCTGGCGCAGTGGCTGTTTTTGCCAATAATGCGCCTGCTTTTTACGCAGTAACCCCAGCACGGCTGGCAGAGTTGCTGGCGCTTGAAGAGAAGCTGTCACGCCCGGGAAGCGATGTAACCTTAGATGCCCAATTCTATGAAGAGCCGCAAGCGGCACCGGTTGCCGTGCCAATGGGTAAATTTGCGATGTACGCTGACTGGCAGCCAGATGCTGACTTCCAGCGTCAGGCGGCGTTATGGGGAGTGGCGCTAAGAGAGCCCGTCACCGCTGAAGAACTGGCTTCATTTGTTGCCTACTGGCAAGCCGAAGGCAAAGTCTTTCACCATATCCAGTGGCAGCAAAAACTGGCACGCAGCATACAAATAGGCCGGGCCAGCAATGGCGGGATGCCCAAGCGCGATGTTAACAGTGTCAGCGAACCTGACAGCCATATTCCACCAGGTTTTAGGGGATAACGATGAAAAACGTTGGCGACCTGATGAAACGTTTGCAAAAAATGATGCCGCCCAATGTTGAGCCAGCCTTCAAAACAAGCGAGGAGCTGCTGGCGTGGCAAAAGGAGCAAGGTGAAATTCGTGCCGCTGCATTGGCGCGTGAAAATCGGGCCATGAAAATGCAAAGAACCTTCAACCGTTCCGGTATCCGTCCACTACACCAGAACTGCTCGTTCGAGAACTATCGCGTCGAGTGCGAAGGTCAGATGAACGCCCTGAGCAAAGCCCGCCAGTATGTTGAAGAGTTTGACGGCAACATCGCCAGTTTTATCTTCTCTGGCAAACCCGGCACAGGTAAAAACCATCTTGCCGCCGCCATCTGCAACGAACTGCTAC
The DNA here is from genome assembly GCF_030333085.1 of Citrobacter sp. Cpa228. NCBI lineage: Bacteria > Pseudomonadati > Pseudomonadota > Gammaproteobacteria > Enterobacterales > Enterobacteriaceae > Citrobacter > Citrobacter sp. Cpa228. The sequence continues at coordinate 265,063 of NZ_JAOWGQ010000051.1, forward strand.
TGCGCGGCAAGTCGGTATTGATTATTACCGTGGCCGATATCATGTCGGCGATGAAAGAGACATTCAGCAATCGTGAGACCAGTGAAGAGCAACTGCTCAACGATCTCAGCAATGTGGATCTTCTGGTGATCGACGAGATCGGCATGCAAACAGAATCCCGCTACGAGAAAGTGATCATCAACCAGATCGTCGATCGTCGATCGTCGTCTAAACGTCCAACCGGCATGTTAACGAACAGCAATATGGATGAAATGAACAAACTGCTCGGCGAGCGGGTGATGGACCGTATGCGTCTGGGCAACAGTCTGTGGGTGATCTTTAACTGGGAAAGCTACCGGAGTCGGATCACCGGCAAAGAGTATTAGCGTATTGGGAACACTCCTAAGGCAGCCAGCGCTATACTGCGCTGAAAATGCATAACACGAGTTACACATAATGATGAAAACTACCAAACGTCTGTTGTGCTGTGCGGTTGCCGCCAGCACGCTTCTCTCCACCAGCGTTTTCGCTGCCTCCTGGCAGGATTCGCTCTCCAGCGCGGCTGGCGAACTGAGTAAGCAAAGCACTGGCTCACAGGGCAGCACCTCACTCTCGTCCCTGACCAGCTTGCTGAGCAGTAATCAGTCGCTCACCTCAAACAGCATGAATAACGCGGCCGGGATTCTGGAGTATTGTGCAAAACAGAAACTCGCCTCGGTCACCGATACCGAAAACGTCAAAAACCAGGTGCTGGATAAACTAGGCCTCAGCGCGCCTGAGCAGAAACAAGACACCAACTATATGGACGGTATTCAGGGTCTGCTCAATGCCAAAGATGGGCAACAGCTTAACCTGGACACGATTGGTAACAGCTCGCTGGCGAAGCAGGTAAAAACCAAGGCCTGCGATCTGGTGTTAAAACAGGGTATGAACTTCATTTCCTGAAGCTCTACATGCCGCGTATAACCTGCGCGGCATCACTTTGCTTACTCCATTACATTCACACGTCAAATAACCAGTCATTCCCCCGCAAAAAACACGCATATCTAAACCAATTCTGAATAACAACGTAATTAAATGTCACTACAATTGCAGCAATATAACAACGCTATTACATTGTACTGTCCAGAAATGATTAGCCTGTCAGGCATATGCCCGGCTTACTGAGGATCGTCCGTTGTCTGAATTATTCTCCATCACTCTGTTTCTCGCTTCGGTACTGATTTACGCCTGGAAAGCGGGTCGCAACACCTGGTGGTTTGCCGCCACGTTAACGGTGCTGGGGATTTTTATTGTCCTGAATATCACGCTGTATGCCAGCGACTATTTCACCGGCGATGGCATCAACGATGCGGTTCTGTACACCCTGACCAGCAGCCTGACCGGCGCGGGTCTTGGCAAATATGTTCTGCCAGGCGTCGGGATTGCGCTGGCGCTGGCCGCTGTCTTTGGCGCACTGGGTTGGGTACTTCGCCGACGTCGCCACCACCCTCATCACGTTGGCTACAGCCTGCTGGCGTTGATGCTGGCGCTGGCTTCAGTTGATGCCAGCCCGGCATTTCACCAGATAACCGAACTGGTGAAATCCCAGTCGCGCGATGGCGATCCGGACTTCGCGACGTATTACAAAGAGCCATCGAAAACCATTCCCAACCCGAAGCTGAATCTGGTTTATATCTACGGTGAAAGTCTGGAGCGTACTTATTTTAACAACGACGCCTTCCCGGATCTGACCCCGGAACTCGGCGCGTTGCAAAACGAAGGTCTGGATTTCAGCAACACCATGCAGCTGCCGGGTACAGATTACACCATCGCCGGCATGGTCGCCTCACAGTGTGGCATTCCGCTGTTTGCGCCATTTGAAGGCAACGCCTCAGCATCGGTTTCCAGCTTCTTCCCCAACAACATCTGTCTGGGCGATATCCTGAAGAACTCCGGTTATCAGAACTATTTTGTGCAGGGTGCCAACCTGCGCTTTGCCGGGAAAGATGTATTCCTGAAATCTCACGGATTTGATTATCTGTACGGCGCTGAAGAGTTAAAGGGCGTCGTTGCAGACCCTGCTTATCGCAACGACTGGGGCTTTTATGATGACACCGTACTGGATGAAGCATGGAAAAAATTCGAAGAACTGTCACGTTCAGGGCAGCGTTTTTCACTGTTTACCCTGACCGTGGATACTCACCACCCGGACGGTTTCATCTCACGCAGTTGTAACCGTAAGCGTTATGATATTGACGGTAAAACCAACCAGTCGTTCAGCGCGGTCAGCTGCAGCCAGGAAAATATCGCCGAGTTTATTCATAAAATTAAAGCCTCACCGTGGTTTAAAGATACCGTGATCGTCGTCTCTTCCGATCATCTGGCAATGAACAACACCGCATGGAAGTATCTCAACAAGCAAGATCGTAACAACCTGTTCTTCGTACTACGCGGCGATCAGCCCCAGCAGGAGACGCTGGCGGTGAAACGTAATACCATGGATAACGGTGCTACTGTACTGGATATTCTGGGCGGCGATAACTTTATCGGCCTTGGACGCAGCAGCTTGTCCAGCGAATCCGTATCGGAAGTGTTCCTGAACATAAAAGAGAAAATGCTGGCGTGGAAGCCCAACATCATCCGTTTATGGAATTTCCCGAAAGAGATGAAAGCATTCACCATCGATCGGGACAAAGAGATGATCGCTTTCTCCGGCAGCCATTTCCGTCTGCCGCTGCTGCTCCGAGTGTCGGATCAACGCGTCGAACCGCTGCCGGAAAGTGAATATTCAGCCCCGCTGCGCTTCCAGCTGGCTGATTTTGCCCCGCGTGACAACTTTGTCTGGATAGACCGCTGTTACAAAATGGCGCAGCTGTGGGCGCCGGAGTTGGCGCTTTCTACCGACTGGTGCGTTTCACAGGGGCAACTGGGCGGGCAGCAGATCGTGCAGCTTGTCGATAAAGCCAACTGGAAAAGTAAAACCGTATTTAAAGACACGGTGATCGACATGGAGCGCTACAAAGGAAACATCGATTCGCTGAAAATTGTCGATAACAACATTCGCTACAAAGCCGACAGCTTCGTCTTCAACGTGGCGGGCGCACCGGAAGAGGTGAAACAGTTTAGCGGAATTTCACGCCCTGAATCCTGGGGACGCTGGTCCAATGCGCAGCTCAGCAAAGAGGTAACCATCGAATACAAGGCCCCGCTGCCGAAGAAATTCGATCTGGTCATCACCGCGAAAGCCTTCGGCGACAACGCAAATCGCCCTATTCCCGTGCGCGTTGGCAACGAGGAACAGATGCTGGTGTTAGGCCATGATGTCACCACCACCACCTTGCATTTTGATAATCCGGCGGACGCCGATACGCTGGTGATTGTCCCACCCGATCCGGTTGCCACCAACGAGGGCAATATTCTCGGCCACTCGCCGCGTAAGCTGGGGATCGGGATGGTTGAAATCAAAGTAGTGGCTGCTCAGGGATAAAAAAAACAGCGCCCAACACCACACCGGGCGCTGCATGGCAACCTTATTCCAGACTTTTCACCGCCTGACGCATACCCTGCACCAGAATCATCTCCAGGTTGGCCGTTACCTGCCCGGCAAGCCCGGGCAGCAACGTCAAATCGTCTCCCCAGTGCGCCGCATCGCCGAGCGCAGTGTCCACCAGTTCACGCAGCGTCAGATCGCTGCCGACTCGCGGCCACAGACTGGCATACAGGCTTATCCACTGCTCATCATCCTGTAGTGGGTAGCGTTCGCCCGCGCGTTCCCCGCGATAAAATGCCAACAATGCAGCAAGGGCAAACGTTAACCGTACGGGCCAGCGCCCATTTTGCTCACCCGCCAGCAGTTGCGGCAAAATTCGGGTGCGGAATTTGGTCATCCCGTTAAGTGCAATGGAAAGCAACTGGTGACGAATGTAGGGATTCTGAAAACGCCCGCTCACGGCGCCAGCAAATTCACGTAGCTCATCAGCCGGAAGATCCAGCACCGGGATAATTTCCTCGCCAATCGCCCGCTCGACAAAGTGGCGGACATCGGCATCCTGCATCGCCTCGCCGACGGTTTCCAGCCCGCACAGCCAGGCCACCGGCACCAGCGCCGTATGTGCGCCGTTAAGAATGGCCACCTTACGCTCTTTGTATGGCTTGATATCGCTCACCACGCGGATGTTCAGCGGGCACTGCGTTAACTTCAGTTCCTCTGCCAGCCACTGCGGCCCCTGAATCACAAACAGATAAAAATGCTCCGCAGTATCGAGAAACGCATCGTGATAGCCCAGCGTTTCCTCCAGCGTAGCGGCTTCCTCACGTGGGTAGCCGGTCACAATGCGGTCGACCAGCGTGGAACAGAAGGTATTGGCTGTTTCCACCCAATCGGCAAACGCCGGAGGAAGCTGCCAGGCCTGCGCATATTGCAACACCAGAGCTTTAAGCGCCTCACCGTTATAGTCGATAAGCTCGCACGGGATAATCACCCAGCCCTTATCTGCCGCGCCCTCAAAGTGATTAAAGCGTTCGAGCAGCAGGCGCGTCAGTTTGGCCGGAAAGCTCACCGGTGGCGTATCATCCACGCAGTCTGCCGGGTGATAGCTTATTCCGGCTTCGGTGGTATTCGAAAATACAAAACGGATATCCGCATTGTGCGCCAGCGCCAGATACGCGGCGAAGTCCTGATACGGATTGATCTCGTTATTGACCGAGCGGATCAGCCGCGCTTCGCTCACGGCATCACCCTGTTCGTTCAGGCCACGAATCAGCGTGGTATACAGCCCGTCCTGGGTATTCAGCGACGGCGGAAAATCGGTATTAATTGGCCGAACGATGGTCACGCCCGCGTTCAGATCGGTATGCTCGTTGAGGATATCCAGTTGCCAGTCGACAAACGCCCGCAGAAAGTTACCTTCTCCAAACTGGATCACGCGCGTTGGGTAGCTGGCCCCCGGAAAATCAAGTCGATTCAATGTGTTCATCGCATTACCCTCTCAGAACGTGATCACGCCTTTAATCAGTTCACGGTTGTTAATCACATCCCGCTCGTATATTTCTGCCAGAGTGTCAAACGCATAGCGGTGCGTGAGCATCATGTCAGCCGTCAGTTTGCCTTCCGACATCAGACGCCCGACTTTGGCAAAATCTTCCGGCGTGGCGTTGCGACTGCCCATCATGGTGGTTTCTTTCTTGTGGAACTCCGGATCGGAGAACTGTAAATCACCTTTGAACAGCCCGACAAAAACGATGCTGCCGCCGTGGCGAATCAAATTCACCGTGTTGTTCATCGCGTGCTGATTCCCCGTAGCATCAATGACTTTTTGCGCCAGCGAACCGCCAAACTGGTCACGCAGTTGCGCGTCAAAATCTTCAGCGGACGGATCGATAACCGGGAGCCCTAATCGGGAAACCACATGCTCTCTGCGTGCCAGGCTGGTATCCGCGACAACCACCTGTGCACCGTCCGCTTTGGCTATCGCCGCGGCACCGAGCCCAATCGGGCCGGCACCGACAACAAGAACATGCTCGCCAGGTACCACCGCCGCCCGACGCACCGCATGGGCGCTGATGGCATAAGGTTCGATCAATGCCGCGGCATGCGGGTCAATCCCCTGTGCATCCAGTAGATTCGTCACCGGAACGGATAAGTACTCGCTAAAGCCACCATCCTGGTGCACACCAATCACCGAAATCTTCTCGCAGCAGTTAGTACGTCCGCTCTGGCACGCCGGACACTGTTGGCAGGCCACGTAAGGAATAACGGCTACCTGCTGACCATTTTTCAGGTCTTGTATATTTTTCCCCAGCCCGACAATTTCACCACATATTTCATGGCCTAGCACACGTGGATAGCTGAAAAAAGGTTGATTGCCGCCCCAGGCATGGATATCAGTTCCACAAATCCCTACGGATTTAATTTTAATTAATGCTTCGCCCTCACCCGGAATAGGTATTTCGCGTTCTTTCCAGACTAATTTTTTAGGTTCCTGGCAAATCAACGTATTCATCGTAGACATGATTCTGCTCTCCTGTTTTTTTGTTGCCTCAGATATCAACGAAAATAAAAACGCTGGAGAAAGCGGAAACATAATCTGTGAATCTCAACGCATAAAAATGTTTTAAATCGGGTTTTAATAGGCAAAAAGGAGAAGCCATGAGCCGTTCGCAGAACTTACGCCACAATGTGATTAACCAGATAATTGATGATATGGCGCGGGGTCATATCCCTTCCCCGCTGCCTTCGCAAAGCGCGCTGGCAGAAATGTACAACATCAGCCGCACCACCGTGCGCCATATGCTGAGCCACTTAGGTGAATGCGGCGTACTGACGCAGGTCGGTAGTCACTACGTTATCGTACGCAAACCAAACCATGATGATGGTTTTTCGTGTACCACGGCGTCCATGGCTGAGCAAAATCGAATTTTTGAGCAAGCCTTTTTCACCATGATTAACCAGCGCCAGCTGCGTGCGGGTGAAAGCTTCTCTGAACTGCAACTGGCCAGAGCTGCGGGCGTCAGCCCGGTCGTGGTACGGGAATATCTTTTAAAATTCGAGCGTTACAATCTGATTAAAAATGAAAAGCGCGGTCAGTGGAGCATGAAGCAGTTCGATCAGGCCTACGCCGAGCAGTTGTTCGAACTACGAGAAATGCTGGAGACTCACTCTCTGCAGCATTTCCTCAACCTGCCTGACGATGATCCTCGCTGGCTGCAGGCCAAAACGCTGCTGGAGCGCCACCGGATACTGCGTGACAGCATCGGCAGTAGCTTTCGCATGTTTTCGCAGCTGGACCGTGAATTTCATGCTTTACTGCTTTCCGCAGCCGATAATATATTTTTTAATCAATCACTTGAGATTATTTCTGTAATTTTCCACTTCCACTATCAATGGGATGAAAGCGACCTTAAGCAGCGCAACATCATTGCTATTGATGAACATATGACCATCCTCAGCGCGCTGATTTGCCGCAGTGACCTGGATGCCACCCTGGCGCTGTGTAACCATTTGAATTCAGCCAAACAATCGATGATTCGCTCCATCACCCAACGTCGCCATAATGTTTATTAAGAACAGATTAAAAACAGCAAACCATTACCGGGAGCACGATTTTATAAAAATAAAAACGCCGGAAAAATACCTCTTGCCTATGCTCACGCTAAGTCGACTGCATTAAAAACTTTCGTGAGCGGTGATGAAAAAAGTTGATTTATCACCGGTACTTTTTCAATACAGCACAGCCTGCCGCTGTGTAAAAATAAATTATTGAGGTTCAGGAGTCCGGCGTGGAAAAAAATAATATTACCCTCGACCCGAGTTCTTCGTTTGGCACCTCGTCATCTGCGGATATTAATGTTCCGCCAGAAGGCATGGTGCAACGCAGTAGTCGAATAAAGCGCATTCAGACCACAGCAATGATTTTATTATTTTTGGCTGCGGTGATTAATTACCTCGACCGCAGTTCACTGTCGGTCGCTAACTTAACCATTCGCGAAGAACTGGGACTCAGCGCCACACAAATCGGCGTACTGCTGTCGGTTTTTTCTCTCGCTTACGGTATTGCACAACTTCCCTGCGGCCCGCTGCTGGATCGTAAAGGTCCGCGCATCATGCTGGGACTGGGGATGTTCTTCTGGTCGCTGTTCCAGGCGATGTCTGGCATGGTGCACAGCTTCACCCAGTTTGTACTGGTACGTATCGGGATGGGGATCGGCGAAGCGCCAATGAACCCTTGTGGCGTAAAGGTCATCAACGACTGGTTTAACATCAAAGAGCGCGGCCGCCCGATGGGGTTATTCAACGCAGCGTCCACCATCGGTGTGGCCATTAGCCCGCCGATTCTGGCTGCCATGATGCTGGTCATGGGCTGGCGCTGGATGTTTATTACCATCGGCGTGCTGGGTATTTTCCTCGCTATCGGCTGGTATATGCTGTACCGCAACCGCGAACAGATTGCGCTGAGCGCTACCGAACAGGCGTATCTGAACGCCGGCAGTGTCAATGCGCGTCGCGATCCTTTGAGCTTTGCCGAATGGCGCAGCCTGTTCCGCAACCGTACCATGTGGGGCATGATGCTGGGCTTTAGCGGCATCAACTACACCGCATGGTTATATCTGGCCTGGCTGCCGGGCTACCTGCAAACCTCCTACAACCTGGATTTAAAAAGCACCGGATTAATGGCCGCCATCCCGTTCCTGTTTGGCGCAGCAGGCATGCTGATCAACGGTTTTGTCACCGACGGGTTGGTGAAACGCGGTATGGCGCCGATTAAGAGCCGTAAAATTTGTATTATCGCCGGGATGTTCTGCTCTGCAGCCTTCACGTTTGTCGTGCCACAGGCAACAACATCAATGGCTGCGGTACTCCTGATCGGTATGGCGCTGTTCTGCATCCACTTCGCCGGAACGTCCTGCTGGGGTCTGATCCACGTTGCAGTGGCTTCACGTATGACCGCCTCTGTGGGCAGTATTCAGAACTTTGCCAGTTTTATCTGCGCATCATTCGCGCCGATCGTCACCGGATTTATTGTTGATACCACCAACTCTTTCCGTCTGGCGCTGATCATCTGCGGCTGCGTCACCATGGTGGGCGCTCTCGCCTACATCTTCCTGGTGCGCCAGCCAATCAGCGACCCGCGTAAAGATTAATCCTCACGATGCCCGATAACATCAAGCTTATCGGGCATGTTATGCTCCACGTATGAACATTACCTTTCGCCCCACCACGCTTGCGGACACTGCCGCACTTCCTGCCATCGAACGATCGGCTGGGCAACGTTTTTTACAGATCCCTGAACTGGCGTGGATTGCTGATGATTGCGGCATAACGCTTGCGCAACATCGCCAATATACAGAAAACAAAATGAGCTGGCTGGCGATCGCGGATGAAATCCCGGTGGGATTTTTACTGGCAGAAGCGCTGCCGTCTTCACTATTTATTGCCGAGATTTCTCTACAAAAAGAATGGCAGGGAAAAGGCATTGGCCGCCGATTAATTTGCTATGTTGCCGAACAGGCTCGCGAGAATGGTTACACGTCGCTTACGCTGACCACCTTCCGCGATGTGCCGTGGAATGGGCCATTGTACGCGCGACTGGGTTTTGAACGACTGGCTGATGAGACGCTTCCTGCATTGCTGCACCAGAAAAGAGAAGAGGAAGCGGCGCATGGTCTGGCGTATGAATCACGCTGCGCCATGCGCCTGATGTTGCGCTAATTGCCCGATGGCGGCTACGCCTTATCGGGCCTACATAACATTCCCGTAGGCCGGATAAGCGACAGCGCCATCCGGCAACCACATAACTTTCCCGTAGGCCGGATAAGCGACAGCGCCATCCGGCAACCACATAACTTTCTCGTAGGCCGGATAAGCGACAGCGCCATCCGGCATCACAGGTTTAGAACGTTTCCCAGTTTTCCCCGGCATCCGTTACCGCAGCTTTACGCGGCTGGACCGTTGACACCGGCTTAGCAGCGGCAACATCACGTGCGCGCTGTTGGTCATGCTGAATACGGAATACGGCAACGGCCTGAGTCAGACGGCTGGCCTGTTCTTCCAGCGCTGCTGCAGCGGCGGCGGATTCTTCCACCAGCGAGGCGTTCTGCTGCGTGACGCGATCCATCTCGGCAACAGCCAGACCGACCTGGTCGATCCCGCGGCTCTGTTCGTCAGAAGCGGAGGCGATTTCACCCATAATATCGGTCACACGGGTCACCGCATTGACGATCTCATCCATGGTTTCACCCGCGCTTTCAACCAGCGTTGAACCGACGTCCACGCGGCTGACCGAGTCTTCAATCAGGCTCTTGATCTCGCGCGCAGCCTGCGCACTACGCTGGGCCAGGTTACGGACTTCACCCGCCACCACCGCAAAACCACGACCCTGTTCACCCGCACGCGCGGCTTCTACCGCGGCGTTGAGCGCCAGAATGTTGGTCTGGAAGGCAATGCCGTCGATGACGCTAATAATGTCGGCGATCTTCTGCGAACTGGAAGCGATATCACGCATGGTTTGCACCACGTTATCCACCACTTTGCCGCCTTTCTGCGCGGTTTCCGAAGCACTCAGCGCCAGATGGCTGGCCTGACGCGCGTTTTCGGCGTTCTGCTTCACGGTCGCCGTCAGCTGTTCCATGCTGGCTGCGGTTTCTTCCAGAGAGGCAGCCTGCTGTTCGGTACGCGAGGAGAGATCGTTATTGCCCATGGCAATCTCGCTGGCCCCGCTGTAAATCGCGTTGGCACCGTTACGCACATCACCCACGGTGCTCATCAGCTCGCCCTGCATGTGGCGCAGACTTTCGGCCAGTTGCCCAATCTCGTTGGAACCTTCCACCTCAATACGTTTCACCAGGTCGCCGCTGGCGATATGGCGAATGCTGTCGATCAGACGATTCATTGGAGAGATAAGGGTCAGTTTGATACCAAACCAGACCGCAATAATCGCCGCCAGTACGGTGATCAGCACAATCACCAGCACCCACATCGCCTGGCTGTAAGAGCTGTTGTTATCGGCTACCGCGATGTCATACAGGCGATCGTTCTGCTGCATATAGTTGACATAAGCTTTCTCAAAACCATCCTGATAGCTCTGAGTCGGTTGATCAAAGAACGCGTTGATCTTCCCGTCACCCAGGAGCTGGATCAGTTCCGCCAGCGCGCCGTGGTAGATGTCATAGGTGCGGTTAATCTCCTGGAATGCGGCTTCGCTTTGACGCGGATCGCGTGGCAGCGACTCGTAAATCGCCCAGTTTTTTTCCGTCAGTTTCAGCGCATTGCTCGCTACCTGCATCAGCTCAGCAACGGTCGCGCCGCTGCCGATATTGCTCTGATCCATCATGTAACGAATACCCGCCCGGTTCAGGGTATTACGCGTTTGCAGCAGTTCAACCCAGGTCCCATTCAGCGCAGACTGTTGCTGGCGAATGGTTTGCAGAACGGTAAAGTTCTCTTTGTCATTCTTCAGTGAGTTAAAGAACAACCCGCCCGAGGCCAGTTGTAAAACGCCAAATAGCGCCAATACCAGCAGTAAGCTGGTAACAATCTTCATTCGTTTTAACATGTTTTCTCTTTCCGCTAGACAGATGTCAGAATTTTCGGCCTGGAAAGGGAAAACTTTATGGAATTCGTGCTAACTGAATCGATCTCAGCATCGACGATTCGTCGATCCCCGCAATCAACCAAGGATCTAAAGGCGTTTATCAGTGATCTCAATCACATAATTCTCCCCACTCACCGGCACCTGGAACCGCTCACTGACACTTGGAACCGCTTAAGCTGACATACAACCACTCACTTATTTACCTTACTTTACGCGCGTAACTCTCTGGCAAGATCCTCCCAACATAGCAGTCAACTTATCTCCTCAAACACACAATCAACCCCCCAGCGGCCTCGGCCAATTATTAGGTTTTACTATGGATACGAAAAAGATATTCAAGCACATACCCTGGGTCATTCTCGGAATCATCGGTGCATTCTGCCTCTCGGTAGTGGCATTACGTCGGGGTGAACACATCAGCGCCCTGTGGATCGTGGTCGCCTCTGTCTCCGTTTATCTGGTGGCCTATCGTTACTACAGTCTCTACATCGCTCAAAAGGTGATGAAACTTGACCCAACGCGTGCCACGCCAGCGGTCATCAACAATGATGGTCTGAACTACGTCCCAACCAACCGTAACGTATTGTTTGGTCACCACTTTGCTGCTATCGCCGGTGCAGGTCCGCTGGTTGGGCCAGTACTGGCTGCGCAGATGGGCTACCTGCCCGGCACGCTGTGGCTGCTGGCCGGCGTGGTGCTGGCCGGTGCGGTGCAGGACTTCATGGTGCTGTTTATCTCTTCTCGCCGTAACGGCGCATCTCTGGGTGAGATGATCAAAGAAGAGATGGGCCCGGTGCCGGGAACCATTGCGCTGTTCGGCTGCTTCTTAATCATGATCATTATCCTCGCGGTGCTGGCACTGATCGTGGTGAAAGCACTGGCTGAAAGCCCGTGGGGTGTGTTCACCGTCTGCTCAACCGTACCTATCGCGCTGTTCATGGGGATCTACATGCGATTCCTGCGCCCAGGACGCGTGGGCGAAGTGTCGGTGATTGGTATTGTGCTGCTGGTTGCTTCTATCTACTTCGGCGGCGTGATTGCGCACGACCCGTACTGGGGCCCGGCGCTGACCTTTAAAGACACCACCATTACCTTCACCCTGATCGGTTACGCGTTTATCTCTGCGCTGCTGCCGGTATGGCTGATCCTCGCCCCGCGCGACTATCTGGCTACCTTCCTGAAAATCGGCGTTATCGTCGGTCTGGCGGTGGGGATTGTTATCCTCAACCCGGAACTGAAAATGCCGGCGATGACCCAGTACGTTGATGGTACTGGCCCGCTGTGGAAAGGCGCTCTGTTCCCGTTCCTGTTCATTACCATCGCCTGTGGTGCGGTATCTGGCTTCCACGCGCTGATCGCCTCCGGTACTACACCGAAGCTGCTGGCCTGTGAAACCGACGCGCGTTTCATTGGTTATGGCGCGATGCTGATGGAATCCTTCGTGGCGATTATGGCGCTGGTTGCTGCGTCCATCATCGAACCGGGTCTGTACTTCGCAATGAACACCCCGCCTGCGGGCCTTGGCATCACCATGCCGAACCTGCATGAAATGGGTGGAGAGAACGCGCCGCTGATTATGGCGCAACTGAAAGACGTCACCGCACACGCGGCGGCAACCGTCAGTTCCTGGGGCTTCGTGATTTCGCCTGAGCAGATCCTGCAAACCGCGAAAGACATCGGTGAACCGTCCGTTCTGAACCGCGCAGGTGGCGCACCAACGCTGGCTGTCGGTATCGCCCACGTGTTCCACAAAGTCCTGCCGATGGCGGACATGGGCTTCTGGTACCACTTCGGTATTCTGTTCGAAGCACTGTTCATCCTGACCGCACTGGATGCGGGTACCCGTTCTGGCCGCTTTATGCTGCAGGATTTACTGGGTAACTTCGTCCCGTTCCTGAAGAAAACCGACTCCCTGGTTGCCGGTGTCGTCGGTACTGCGGGCTGCGTAGGCCTGTGGGGCTACCTGCTGTATCAAGGCGTGGTTGACCCGCTGGGCGGCGTGAAGAGCCTGTGGCCGCTGTTCGGTATCTCTAACCAGATGCTGGCGGCTGTGGCGCTGGTTCTGGGCACCGTGGTACTGGTTAAAATGCAGCGTACCAAATACATCTGGGTGACCGTGATTCCGGCAGTATGGCTGCTGATCTGTACCACCTGGGCGCTGGGTCTGAAACTGTTCAGCACCAACCCGCAGATGGAAGGCTTCTTCTTCATGGCGAATCAGTACAAAGAGAAGATTGCTAACGGCGGCGAACTGACCGCACAGCAGATTGCCAATATGAACCATATTGTCATCAACAACTACACCAACGCAGGCTTAAGTATTCTGTTCCTGGTGGTGGTGTACAGCATCATTTTCTACGGGTTCCGTACCTGGCAGAAAGCCCGCACCATCAACGGTCGCTCTGATAAAGAGACACCGTATGTACCGGTGCCAGAAGGTGGCGTGAAAACCTCTTCACATCATTAAGCCGTAATTGCCGGATGACGCTGCGCTTATCCGGCCTACAAAATGTGCAGTATGTAGGCCGGATAAGGCGCAAGCCGCCATCCGGCTTTATTCATTAACAGGACGGCAGAATGTTTGGTACTTTAGGTCAGGCAAAAAAATATCTCGGTCAGGCGGCGAAGATGCTGATTGGCATTCCGGACTACGACAACTACGTCGAGCACATGAAGACCAACCATCCCGATAAGCCGTACATGACCTACGAAGAATTCTTCCGCGAGCGCCAGGAAGCCCGCTACGGTAGCGGCGGAAGCAGTTGCTGTTAGAAGGAGAAGTGAATGACCCCGATTGCAGTTACCCTACTCACCGGTTTTCTTGGCGCGGGAAAAACCACCCTGCTGCGCCATATTCTCAACGAGCAGCACGGTTTCAAGATTGCCGTTATCGAAAACGAATTCGGCGAAGTCTCGGTAGACGATCAGCTGATTGGCGACCGTGCCACGCAGATCAAAACCCTGACCAACGGCTGCATCTGCTGTACCCGCTCCAGTGAGCTGGAAGACGCGCTGCTCGATCTGCTCGACAACCTCGACAAAGGCGCCATCAATTTTAATCGTCTGGTGATCGAATGCACCGGCATGGCCGATCCTGGCCCGATTATTCAGACCTTTTTCTCCCATGAAGTAATTTGCGAACGCTACCTGCTGGACGGCGTAATTGCGCTGGTTGACGCGGTGCATGCCGACGAACAGATGAACCAATTCACCATCGCCCAGTCGCAGGTAGGCTATGCCGACCGTATTCTGCTGACCAAAACCGACGTAGCCGGTGAAAGCGAAAAACTGCGTGAGCGCCTGGCGCGCATCAACGCCCGCGCCCCGGTGTATACCGTCACGCATGGCGATATCGATCTCTCGCTGCTGTTCGACACCAACGGTTTTATGCTGGAAGAAAACGTGGTCAGCGCCAAACCGCGCTTCCACTTTATCGCCGACAAGCAAAACGATATCTCCTCGATCGTCGTCGAGTTGGATTACCCGGTCAATATCAGCGACGTGTCCAGGGTGATGGAAAACCTGCTGCTGGAATCCGCCGAGAAGCTGCTGCGCTATAAAGGAATGCTGTGGATTGAAGGCGAACCGAACCGCCTGCTGTTCCAGGGCGTCCAGCGCCTGTACAGCGCCGACTGGGACCGCCCGTGGGGCGACGAACAACCGCACAGCCTGCTGGTGTTTATCGGCATTAACCTGCCGGAAGACGAGATCCGAGCAGCGTTTGCGGGGTTGAAGAAGTAAACAGCCGCTCCCTTTTATTTGTGAAAGGGAGCAAATATCTCTGAAGCAAATATCTCGCATCACGCTTTCTGTTTGTAATATTGTCTGTTAATGTCATTAACCATGATGAATTCATGTTTTTATTAATATCCCTCAGAATATTAATTTAACATATTTATATAATTTTCATGAATTGGTAGGTGTAACATGGCAATCATTATTCCCACAATAAGCAGTTGTAGCGAGAAAATTACTGCCGGCGAAAAAAGACTGGCAAGACTTCTTGAGGGGGGACTCAGCGAACAGTGTACCTGCTGGTATGACACCCGAATGGGAGACAAGCAAGAGCATCCGGATTTTGTAATTCTAACCCCCGAAAAAGGTTTGTTATTTATAGAAGTGAAAGACTGGTTTATTACAAAAATTAAATCCGCCAACAAATTACATATTCATTATGAAACTAAAGACGGCATTCAACCGTTCAAGAATCCACTCGAACAGGTTCGTCAATATACCTTTCACACTATCGATAGCCTAAAAAAAGATCCGCTGCTCCGTCAGCAACAAGGAGATTATGAAGGCAGCTTTATTATGCCGTATGGATTTGGTGTTTATTTAAGCAATATCACCCGAGCACAGCTAGAAAAGAGTTTTCCACCCGAAGCGATAAATGAACTATTCCCAGCCAGTCAGGTTATTTGCAAAGACGAGCTCAGCGAGTTTATGACCAGGGAACAAATCTCTGCCCGGCTCGAATCCCTTCTCAGACATAACTTCACTCATCATACAACACCACAGCAACTCGACCGTATCCGATGGCATCTATATCCCGATGTACGCATTAACGCATCCGTTACGCATGTTGATCTGGACAATTTTACGTTCCACACCCCCGATGTGGTTTGCATGATGGACAGGAACCAGGAACAACTCGCCAGAAGCATGGGTGCAGGGCACCGCGTTATTCATGGCGTGGCAGGATCCGGTAAAACGCTCATTTTGCACCACCGTTGTATTGAGCTTGCCAACAATATTGAAAACACCAAGCCGATCCTGGTGATTTGCTACAACATCACGCTGGCCAAAAAACTCAAATCACAGCTTGAGCAGCACACTTTAAGACTTCCCGTCGAAGTCATCCATTTTCATGCCTGGTGTTATCAACAGCTAAATGCACATCATTGTCTTCCGCCGAAAAGCAAAAACTTTATTGAGCTGATGGAAAATGCGCTGACGGTGGCATTTGAAGAGGGGATTATAAAACCGGAGCAATACAGCGCAGTCCTAATAGACGAGGGACACGATTTCAAACCGGAGTGGCTGAGAATACTCGCACGTATGCCAGACAACAAAGATAACTCCCTTCTTTTCCTCTACGATGACGCCCAGTCTATCTACCAGAAAAAGAAAGCCCTCGACTTCACACTCTCTAGTGTCAATATTAAGGCCCTCGGCCGTACTACGATCCTGAATACCAACTATCGTAATACCCGGCAAATACTCCATTTTGCCAGCAACATTGCCTTTAATTATCTCAATAATCACATTGAAGAGGCGCTCAAGTACCAGCAACCCGATGCCGGAGGCTTGTCCGGCACTTATCCGGCACTGGCCAGCTTTGATAATCAGGACGAGGAGATTACTCACGTGCTCGATTGGGTGACAAAGCAGCGACAACAAGGTATTGCATGGTCAGAGATCGCCATACTGTGCCCTTCAACATACAGCATTTCGGGGATGCTGGGGCCACGTCTCGCGGCGCGTAGCATCCCCTACCAAATGATTGTGACCAGCGATGACAAAAAGCACTGGTCGCCGCAAAATGATTTCCTTTGTGTAATGCCTTTACCAAGCAGTAAGGGGCTTGAATTTCACTCAGTGGCTATTATGGATGCCGCAAAGGAAAGGGATGAGGAAGATCTGAGTGACGACATCAAGCGTCTGTATGTCGGATTTACCCGCGCGCGCCAGAATCTTTTGGTGACAATGCACGGAACAGGGAGCTTGCGCGACCATCTTCTCAACACCTACGAAAATAGCGCGAAGGCTTTCTAACGGAGCCACGCCAGGAATCCGTAAACATTCCCCTCTCCCTACAGCGGAGAGGGGTGAATCCTATTTCAACACTCCCTGCTGCGTTACAACCCACTGTTCACTGGTGGTAACCGGTTTAGCATCCCGGCCTGATGCCGCAGGTGTTCCACTAATTTGACAGCCGCGGTTATTTTAGCGGAGAACCGCAGCAGAAATAACCTCGCAGATGTCCGGTGGCGCTACACTTACCGGGCCTGGAAATTCTGCTTCCCGTAGGCCGGATAAGGCTCAGCTGCCATCCTGCACTCACAGCCCCACTCACTCGGTGATCACAAATCGTGTCGCCGCAAAGCAGTTCAATATCCGGTGCACCAGAAATACCATGGTGAGCGTAGCTACCAGCGCGACGGTAACGGAGGTGATGCGGTAGAGATCGCTGAACACCAGATCCTGATCCGGGTGCAGGTTCTGGCCAAACATAATGCCGATGGTGGTGATACTGGCAAAACCCACGCCCGCGCCGACTTTTTCCATTACGTGCAGGCGGGCGCTGAACGCCAGCCCGAGGCCAATCAGCGGCATCATCAGCAGCATATGGTTGCTGAAATCATAAATAAGCAGCTGCACCAGCAGAATGTACAGACAAGCCAGTACCACGCCGACCACGCGCCAGACAGAACTCAACACCGCGCCGCGATAATGCATCGGAAACAGGATCAAAATGCCCGCCATCAGCGCCGACAGCGAATCGCTCAGGTCACAAACCTGAAAGACCACAAAAATCATTGTCGCCACCGAACCGGAAAGCAGCGACTCGTGGCGAACCCGGGCGGCATCTTTCTCAATACGCGGCGGCGGATGGCGGGGATCCGCATCTGGGATCAGATAATGCAGCAGCGCGCTCAGCGCCACCGCCATGACGCAGGCTTCCATATTGGAGAACATCAGCGTATGCCAGTTGGTGGTGGGATAGCTCATAAAATTGAGCATCGTGCTCT
Organism: Citrobacter sp. Cpa228; assembly: GCF_030333085.1. Lineage (NCBI taxonomy): Bacteria > Pseudomonadati > Pseudomonadota > Gammaproteobacteria > Enterobacterales > Enterobacteriaceae > Citrobacter > Citrobacter sp. Cpa228. The sequence goes on from NZ_JAOWGQ010000051.1 coordinate 282,866, forward strand.
GGCACACCACGCCCATTGAGCCGAACAGAAACAGCGGTCCTTTGCTCATCAAACGAAAACGCATCACGTACAGGCCAAATACCACCAGCGTTATAATCAGCGGCCACTGTGAGAGATAGCCGACAATCAGCACCATTTCGACGCAGTTCACCGCCGCGCTGAACACAAACTGTTTTGCCACATGACGGTTGAATACCGGCACCAGCGACAGCAGCATCAGCGGATAAACCACAAAGAACACGCCGTATTGCACGTTGTAGAAGGTCGAGATACTCAGCGCTATCGTTCCGGCAACGGCAATACGCAGGGTCTGGCGAAAATCATTGGCGGTGTAGACAATATTCCCGTGCGGCGTAAAAACGTGGGCCAGGGTGTTAATAGACATAGTGCAGCCAGCTGACAAGGTGGATCTGCGCCCCGGCAAAAGTGCGGGCGAACATCCCCTCGCTGTTGTACAGCTGTACCGTGGCGCGCGCCCCGGTCGGCAACGGCGTGTCGAGCGGTTCGTTCAGCGCGACGTGAATACGCATACGCTGGGCATCGCGCACCCAGCGGGTGGACTGTTCCGGTTGCGACAGCTGGCCATTAACCAGCTCCTGTCCTGCCAAAATGCCAGCATCGCTGCTGATGACGCGGGCAGAGAAAACTTTGCCCGGCATGGCGTCGAACACCACGGCGGCATCGGTATCCACCCGGGTGTGGCGCAGGCTTTTCTCGCGAAAGTCAGCCACAATGTCGGTCTGGTGGCTGACCAACGCCAGCAATGGCGTGGCGGCAGTGGCGTAAAGTCCGGGGCTAAGCTGGAGGTTGCTCACCGTGCCGTCGGTCTGTGCATAGACTTTGCTCCAGCCGAGGTTCAGTTGCGCCTCTTCCAGCGCATTACGGTATTTTTGCAGCGTCACGTTGCGGTTTTCATCGCGCTCGCCGCGTTGGATCAGCAGGTTCTGAATACTGGCATTAAGCGCCGACACCGACTGCTCGCTGGTTTGCCAGGTGGTGCGCACCTTGTCGAGATCGGCTTGCGACACGTTCTGCATGGCGCTCAGGCGCTGATAACGGTCAAAGGTGGTCTTGTCGTTCCGGGCGTTGAATTGCGCTGTGCGCAGGTTGGCGCGCGCAGAAGCGATCTGCGCATCCAGCTGTTGGTTGCTCAGCTTCGCCTGCTCAAGGGCGATTTGCGCGGCCTCGACCTTATTGATAAACGGCGTCGGATCCAGTTCGTACAGCAAATCGCCCTTCTTCACCGGGCTGTTATTGTGTACATGCACCTGCGAGACGTAGCCGGATACGCGTGAGGAAACCGGCGTTACCACGCGCATCACCGTGGAGTCCGGCGTCAGCGGGATCCAGATATCGGCAACGATAAACCAGGCGAATATGACCAGGAAAGCGGCAATACTCACCCTTACCCAACGGGCAAATTTTTGTTCTGGGGTCATCATAGTTTTTTAGTGTTGATTGTCTTCTTCGCGGATTGTCCGCAAATTGCAGGCGAGTTGATTTAAGGTTGCGCTGAAGGCGGCAAGCTCCGCTTCTGGGATAGTACACGTGACGCGATGTTGGTATGTCTCTATCACCCGGTTGAGTTCTTCCAGCCTTAAGCGGCCTTGCGCGGTCAGCGTGAGCAGGCGAATGCGTTTGTCATAAGGCGATGTGGAACGCAGCAGATAGCCGTGCTTTTCCAGCTGTGAGAGGGTACGCATCAGCGGCGGCAGTTCAATACCCTGCACCTCCGCCAGTTCACTGACCGAGACGTTGTCTCCCAGTTGATACAGTTGCATCAGTACCGTCCAGCTTGACTGCGTCAGGCCAGTATCAGTAATGGCTGCGTCAATAGTGGCCCGCCACTGGCGCACCACCATTGCCATGCGCATCCCCATCGGGCGGCGGGCAAACCGTTCATCTTCAGTCATGTTTCCTTCCCCTCATCGCTGAGAAGAAAATAATACTTATCAGGGTAAGTATCAAGAAACGGACTAACCAGAAGCATAAATTGATAAATACCGCGAATATAAAAGAGGCCGGGGCAGTAGTCCCCGGCCTTTGTTGGTGGAAAAAAATCACTCCACCTGATCACGTCGCAACCCGACGTCCCGCAGCCGTTCATCGCTCATCTGTTGCAATACACGTCGCGTTTGCGCCCGAAGTCGCCACCGTTTTATCACCTGCCAGATCTGCACAAACCCAACAAACGGCTGTTTTGCGTGGTTCTCGTGAAATTCCATACCTTGCCTCCCCGTCTTGCCAGAGGCTTTATCTTCACGGATTTGGCCAGGTACAATACAGACTCACAAAGTACTTTTCTTTAACATACAGATTGGTTAAAAAGAGCTCTGCATCGCTTTTTTCACGCCAATCTGTACTGGTTTTTTAATCTGTATGGTACCCATGAGGGATACAGCATGACGCGTTACCAACATCTGGCCAATCTGCTGGCCGAACGCATTGAGCAAGGGCTGTATCGCCATGGCGAAAAACTGCCTTCGGTACGCAGCCTGAGTCAGGAGCACGGGGTCAGCATCAGCACCGTACAGCAGGCCTATCAGACGCTGGAACAGCGACAGCTGATCACCCCCCAGCCACGTTCCGGTTATTTTGTCGCGCCGCAAAAAGCAAAGCCGCCCGTGCCGCTGATGTCGCGCCCGGTACAGCGTCCAGTGGAGATAACCCAGTGGGATCAGGTGCTGGATATGCTGAAAGGTAACGCGGACAAATCCATCACACCTTTCAGCAGTGGCGTGCCCGATATTAATCAACCCAGCCTGAAGCCACTGTGGCGCGAGTTAAGCCGCGTGGCGCAGCGTAATCTCAAGGCAATTTTGGGCTACGATGAAATCTCCGGGTGCCGTGAGCTGCGTCACCAGATTGCGCGCCTGATGCTGGACAGCGGCTCTGTCGTCAATGCGGATGATATTGTCATCACCAGCGGCAGCCAGAGCGGAATGTCGCTGGCGCTGCTGACGGTCTGCCAGCCTGGAGACATTGTTGCCGTTGAATCCCCCGCCTACTACGGCACAATGCAGCTGCTGCGCGGCTTAGGGATCAAAGTCATTGAGATCCCGACCGATCCGGATACCGGGATCAGCATTGAAGCACTGGAACTGGCACTGGATCAATGGCCGATCAAAGGCGTGCTGCTGGTTCCCAACTGCAACAATCCGCTCGGATTTATTATGCCGGATGCGCGGAAGCGGGCGGTACTCGCCCTCGCCCAACGCCACGATATCGTGATTTTTGAAGATGATGTGTATGGCGAACTGGCAACGGAGTACCCGCGCCCACGCACCATTCACTCCTGGGACAGTGACGGTCGGGTTATGCTGTGCAGTTCGTTTACCAAATCCGTAGCACCAGGTTTGCGCGTCGGTTGGGTCATTCCCGGTCGCTATTATGACAAACTGCTGCATATGAAATACGCCGTCATTGGCACCAACGTTCCTGCCACGCAACTGGCGGCCGCCACCTTCGTGCGCGAGGGGCATTACCATCGTCATATCCGACGCATGCGCCAGATTTATCAGCGCAATATGGAGATCTACACCTGCTGGGTACGGGAGTACTTCCCCTGCGGGATCTGCGTCACCCGACCAAAAGGCGGCTTTATGCTGTGGGTGGAATTGCCGCAGCAGGTCGATATGGTCTGCGTGGCTAAACAGCTCTGTCGCCTGAAAATCCAGGTCGCGCCTGGCTCGCTGTTCTCCGCATCCGGAAAGTATCGCAACTGCGTGCGTATTAACTGTGCGTTACCGCCAAACGAGAAGCATCAGGAAGTGATGCAAAAACTCGGTGAAGCAGTGAAGGTGGCGATGGAGTAAATCGCTACACCCGGCTAAACCTCTGCCTGGTGGCTTAACCCCTGGATATCCTCAGCGGAAAGTCGGGTAATTTTTTGTACCGTGCTGATATCAATACCGTCTGCCAGCATGGTGCAGGCAATACGGAGCGCCTCAGTTCGTTGCCCCTCTATCAGCCCTTCCTGTTTGCCTTCCTGTTTGCCTTCCTGTTTGCCTTTCTGCTGACCTTTGAGCCATCCTTTTTGAAAACCTGCCTCATGTAATCTGTCTGCGATCGTCATCAAATGCTCCTTATGCTGCGGTGAACGTTCGGCAATCTCCCTGATAAACGCATTGAAGCGGGGCGCATCGCCGGTTCGCAAAATATAATTAAACAGCGTCTTTAGCTGGCTGTCATTAGTCAGTCCAGTAACCAACAGGGAAACAATTTGCTCTACCAGTCCCATAAGGTCGCGCTGACGGATATGTTTTTGGATTAACTCCAGCAGCGCCATGCGTCGATGCTGCACAATTTCGTCATCCGGAATAACGGTAATATCTACCAGCGGAAACGCGGCAGCATACAACTGACGAGCCAGCTTCGGGTTAGCAAACTCGTCCAGCCAGCACAATGACCAGGGATACGGGCTTTTAGCACCATGATAAAAAAGCATCGGCACCACCAGTGGCAATTGCTGATGCCCGGCATCTAAATGTTTCTGCATAGCCGCTATCGCATAGCGCATCAATCTGAATGCCATATGCGCATCCGGTGTACTTTGGTGTTCAATCACCACATAAATATATCCATCCCCTTCAGTCGTTTTCACCGACCACAGCACATCGGAGTAATACGCATGTAAATCCTCTTCAATAAAACTGTCAGGCTCAAGTTTCAGGGTTTGAAAATTGCAAAGTTCGCGCAGCGAAGCGGGAAGATGTATTTGTAGAAAATCCCGGGCAGTCTCAGGATGACGTAAAAATGTTTTAAAGACCGCATCATGCGGTGTGGAAGTCGCTGCTGTATTCATGGCGGCCCGTCACCTGGAAATAAGATGCCATAACTTTAGCGTCAGAAAATCACACTCTCACCTGCGATATCCTCTCTTTGCGAAGCGTTATCAGAGATAAAAACGTCCCGTTGCAACGTCTGCATTTGTCTGGAAGACATCACGCAGAAACGCGGCTTCAATGTACATTCCCGCGTTAACTCCCTTTAATTTCTACACACTAACCCGCTAAACTCGTTTAATTAATATCCAATCCGCATTACACTTTGGGTGGCTATTATCCATTCAACCAATTCTTCCCGAGGTGCGATGTGCTGATTGTTACCTGTAATCGTTACGTTTTCTGACCCGAGTCTGAAAACGTTTCTCCTGTTTGCGCCTCGCGCGGGCAGCGTTTTTGATTACATGAAATTCAGTACATTTGCAGTCTGCTGTTTTCTGCCATCGGCCTGACGTCTCAAAGACGGTATTGAATTTCGCTATTCCCGTTGAGGGTTTTCTCCCGACAAGGAGCTGTTTTATGCAACGGATTTTCGCGTTTTTCTCCCAACGCGCCACGACGCTATTTTTCCCCATCGCGCTGATTCTGTACGACTTCGCCGCCTATCTGTCGACGGATCTGATCCAGCCCGGCATCATTAATGTCGTGCGCGATTTCAACGCCGATGTCAGCCTGGCCCCCGCTGCAGTCAGTCTGTATCTGGCAGGCGGCATGGCGCTGCAGTGGCTGTTAGGCCCGCTTTCCGACCGGATTGGCCGCCGACCGGTGCTGATCGCGGGGGCGTTAATCTTTACGCTCGCCTGCGCGGCCACGCTGTTCACCACTTCGATGACGCAATTTCTGGTTACGCGTTTCGTGCAGGGCACCAGCATCTGCTTTATCGCCACTGTGGGTTATGTCACGGTACAGGAGGCGTTTGGGCAAACGAAGGCCATTAAGCTGATGGCGATAATCACCTCCATTGTGCTGGTTGCGCCGGTTATCGGCCCGCTATCCGGGGCTGCGCTGATGCACTTTGTCCACTGGAAGATCCTGTTTGCCATCATTGCCGCCATGGGGCTTATCGCCCTGATTGGATTAGCGTTAGCCATGCCGGAAACCGTCCAGCGCGGCGCAGTGCCGTTCAGCGCGTGCAGCGTACTGCGCGATTTCCGCGACGTTTTCCGCAACCGGGTATTCCTGTTTGGCGCAGCCACGCTATCGCTAAGCTATATCCCGATGATGAGCTGGGTGGCGGTCTCACCGGTGATCCTGATTGATGCGGGCGGCATGACTACATCGCAGTTTGCCTGGGCGCAGGCGCCGGTGTTTGGCGCCGTGATCGTCGCCAACATGGTCGTCGTACGTTTTGTGAAAGATCCGACCCGACCGCGCTTTATCTGGCGGGCTGCACCTGTTCAACTGAGTGGGTTAGCGGTGCTGATCGCTGGTAATTTGCTGTGGCCGCACATCTGGCTGTGGTCGGTGCTGGGAACCAGCCTGTATGCGTTTGGCATTGGAATGATCTTCCCAACGTTGTTTCGTTTTACGCTGTTTTCCAACAATTTGCCGAAAGGTACGGTCTCCGCATCACTGAACATGGTGATCCTGACGGTGATGGCCGTTTCTGTCGAAGTAGGGCGCTGGCTGTGGTTTAACGGCGGCCGGATTTCTTTTCATCTGCTGGCGGTTGCGGCGGGGATCGCTGTCGTGTTCACGCTGGCAGCCTTGCTCAAACGGGTGCGCCAGCATGAGGCAACGACGTTAGCCACTGAGAGCTAAATCTTTATGAACAGCCCCCAAATGCGTGTTTAACGTTCGGGGGGCAATCCAAAACAGCACATCTGCTTTTAGTCACCTGGCGGAATGTAACGGGATTTCAGCATCAGGTTCATGTGTTATCCGATTACGCAGGTCGCGACGAATCATTTCAATCACCCAAAACCAAAAAATATGTCCCACAATTTCAGAAACGTATTCATCGAAGGGGAGCTGAGTTAATGGCGGAGAGAGATGCAATGCAGGAATGAATACACCATGAACCGCCACCGTCACAATCAAACCAGCCATGATCCCCTGCCAAAGTTTAACTTTCGGAAAAATTTCAGCGATGACGCAATATCCCACTGCAAACACTAATGAAAATATGATGTGTGTGACCATAACAGGATTAATCACATGTTCAGAAAAGGTATAGACCGTTTGCGTGGGGTCGATACCTAAATAGTCTCTGAGAAAAAGATACGGCGGATTAAACTCATTTCGCCCCAAAGAAAACGTTCTGGGCGGAAGGGGAACTTCGGCTCCCCACTTAACAAATGCAGAAAGTACGCCTGAAACGATGCCAATTAAGACGGCGACACCATAGTGACGACGATCCGGTGGGGTTCTTGTGAACAGCTCATTCAACTTCATAAATTCATCATCCCTTACATATGAAAGTAACACTGAAAATCCGCGTTTATGCTACCCGTGAGAGAGGATAAAAATTGTGATAAAGATTACCTTTGACAAAAAATGATCTAATTTGATTTTTTGTGATTCATTTTGACTATTTGTATGAGGTGAAAACTGATATTGATGAGGATCTGCGTTAAAACTTGCCGGATAAACGTTCATCAACGTCATCCGGCATTAATCACATTACGTTATGCGATGCGTGCAAATCCCGCATCGAGATCGGCAATCAGGTCGCCAATATCCTCAAGGCCAATATGCACCCTGACCAGCGTGCCGCTGAAATCGACATTCCCGGCCGGGCGAATGCTGTTCAGTTCCTCCGGCTGATTCGCCAGAATGAGCGACTCAAATCCGCCCCACGAATAGGCCATATGGAACAGCGAGAAATTATCGAGGAAATTCGCCATCTGCTCGTCGGTGAGTCTCTTTTTCAGCACAAACGAGAACAGACCCGAGCTTCCGGAAAAGTCACGCTGAAAATACTCGTGCCCCGGGCATTCCGCTAATGCCGGGTGATTTACCCGCGCCACCTCCGGTCTGGCCGACAGCCAGCGAGCAATATGGATACTGCTCTCCTGATGCTGCTTCAGACGTACCGCCAGCGTACGCAGCCCGCGGCTACCGTTGTAGGCCGTATCGGCATCCAGCGTTTGCCCCATCAGATAAGAGTTCTCACGCAGACGATCCCAACAACGGGCGTTAGACACCGCCGTGCCCAGCATGCCGTCCGAATGACCGATGGTGTACTTCGTTCCCGCCTGAACGGAAATATCCACGCCATAATCCAGCGCTTTAAACAGCACGCCCGCCGCCCAGGTGTTATCGATCATAATGACAATCTCCGGGTTCACCGCGCGGATAGCCTTCACCATTCCCGGCACGTCCTGCACTTCCATGGTGATAGAACTTGGTGACTCAAGGAATACAACCTTCGTTTCCGGACGCAGAAGATCGACGATACCCGCGCCAATCAGCGGATCGTAATACGTTGTTTCCACATTAAATTTACTCAGGATCTTATTGCAAAAATCCTGGGTTGGCTCGTAGGCCGCACCCGTCATCAGAATATGATCGCCGCTTTGGACGAACGCCAGAATCGCATTAGTGACCGCCGCCGCGCCGCACGGGTACAGCGCGCAGCCAACACCGCCTTCCAGTTCGCTCATGGCCTTCTGGAAAGCAAAGTGAGTGTAAGTCCCGCGACGACCGTAAAACAGTTCGCCGTTCGCACGATTGGCGGTGGCAAATTTCTTATCTTTCACGGTATCAAACACCAGCGAAGAGGCGCGTTGGATCACCGGATTCACCGCTCCCTGGGTATAACGTTTGTCGCGACCCGCAACAATCAGGTGCGTTTCAAGCTTCATTGCGTCTTTCATAACATCTCCTGTTCTTAATCCGTGTGAAACCTATACCACCGCAGCAGTAGAGTTTATTTCAGTGTTGGTCTGCTTTTTTCCAGCGAACCGTTCAACAATCTGCGCCGCATTCAAATCATGGATTACGTTAATCAGCGTGGCTGGCGCATCGGTAATGGTGCCCAGCACCACCAGCATCGGAATCGCTTCCATTGGCAGGCCCAGCGTGGTGACGATAAAGATTTCACCGAGGAACGCCCCACCCGGCACGCCGCCAACGATAATGGCGGAGAGCACCGCAATCAGCATCGTCAGGAAGAAGGTTTCGGTAGTGAACTCCATGCCCAGCACGGAATAGATAAAGACGATTTTCAGCGCGGCAATCATCGCCACACCGCCTTTGTTCAGGTTAACCAGCAGCGGAATGGAAACATCAACGATTTCCGGGTTAATCCCCATCGCCTTACCGGCACGCAGCGTCACCGGGAGCGTCCCCAGTGAAGAGCAGGTCCCCAGCGCGGTGGCTGAAGGTTCAATCGCATTACGCCAGAAGGCTCTGACCGCCGGAATGCCACCGCCAATATACGAATAGAGAATCGAGCCAAAAACGAAGTAGACCAGCGTGGCGACCATAAACAGGCCGATGGCGCGGGCAAAGGTTAACAGTAGTGCAGAGTCCTGGCTGGCCATGGTGGCCGCGAAATAGCAGCCCAAACCAACCGGCGCCACCTTCATAATGATCGAAACGATCTTCATGATCACGGTATTGGCATCTTCCAGCAGCGACGCAATGCGTTTACCCGCCTGATCCGATTGCCCAATCGCCACACCGGCGATAATCGCCATTACGATCAGCGCCAGAATATTGGACTTAGAGAACAACCCAATAAAGTCGCTGGTGGTGATCATGCTGACAAAATCCATCTTTCCGCTGCCCGCCTGCACCGACTGCGAGAGATCGATAGTGACGCCCTGTGCCGGGTTATACCATAGCGCTAGTGCCACAATCCCAGCCGCCGGAATAAAGGCCATTGCGATCGAAACAATGAAGATAATCGCCATGATGCGCCCTAGCCTTTTCAGGTCGGTCATACTGGCGATGGAAGACATGACGCTGATCCCCACCAGCGGCACAATAATCATGAATAACAGGTTTAGAAAAATCTGACCTATTGGCTGAAGTTTACCTGCAAACGATGGGGCATAAATACCTAATAAGCCACCAATCACCAGAGCAACTAATAAAATAATCGACGATCTGTAGGGTTCGAGTCGTGACCACATAATCGGTACCTTTAGAATAATAATTAATGAGATTAAATTCACAATGTGATGAGTTTCCGTTTCGCCTCCTTTTATTTTGTGACGTAACTCACCTAAGTTGTTATTTTTTCATTTTGCCAGCAAGTTGTTTCCTGTGATTCAATAGTTGCATGTTTAAAAGTCGAATGTAACGGCTTATTCGTACCGTTTTTGCAAATCACTTGTGAATTTAAGGAAATTATGAGTACGCCGATTTCACTCAAGCATCTGGAGTTTTTTACTAAAATTGTCGACTGCGGGGGATTGTCAGAAGCCGCGGCGCAGCTCAACGTCTCGCCGTCTGCGGTCAGTAAAAGCCTGGCGGCGATGGAAGATACGTTAGGCACAACATTAATTAAACGCACCACCCGCAGTATTACCCTGACCGATGCCGGGCAATATCTCTTTAATCGCGCCAACAAGCTGTTGAAAGAATTCGATGAAACGCTGAACACTACCTCCGGTTATTACCATAACCCGCAGGGTGAATTACGTATAACCTGCTCCATTGCGTTTGGTTATTCCCGGCTGGTGAACCTGGTGGATAAATATCGCTCCCAGTTCCCGGATGTGAATCTGTATATCGATCTCAACGATAACTTCGTTAATCTGAACGAAACGGATTTCGACATTGCCCTGCGGATTTCCACCGCGCCGCCGCAAAACTATGCGATGCGCAAGCTGGTGCCCGTTCGCTGGGCGTACTGTGCCTCACCCGGCTACCTCGCCAAAAAAGGCATGCCCCAGCGTCGCAGCGATCTGGTAGATCATGATTGCCTGGTTTACCCGGGCCTCACGCCGGTACTGAAGGTGGCAGATGAACAGGATCGACTGCATCAGTTGAAACTACATATGCCGATCCAGGCCAACAGCAGTCTGGTGCTGTTGAAGTCGGTGTTAGAAGATCAGGGAGTGGCATATTTGCCCACTTATCTGATTGGCGATCATATTCAAAAAGAGGAGATCACGCCGCTGATGCTCGACGGCACCATCACCTGTGAAACTCATGCCCTGTATGCGCTCTATTTTCCCAGTAAGTACAGCAATCCGAAGGTGCGCTCGTTTATCGATTTTCTGGTCGCAGAACTTGGTCCCTTACCGGCGTGGGATAACTGGATCCCTGGATAAACGCTTCCCGCCTAAAAATGGGAGACGCGCCACAATTTTTGCGCGATCCCCCCGTCTGGCTCTATCCTTAAGCCTATGAATAAAATTGCTGAACTCAAACGCGCCAAGCGGCTGGCGCTCTCTCTGCTGCTGATCGCTGCCGCGACGTTCGTCATCACGCTGTTTTTGCCGCCCAACTTCTGGGTACTCGGGATCAAAGCGATTGCCGAAGCGGCGATGGTCGGCGCGCTGGCGGACTGGTTTGCCGTGGTGGCGCTTTTTCGCCGGGTGCCGATCCCGTTTATCTCGCGCCATACAGCGATTATCCCACGTAATAAAGACCGAATCGGCGAAAATCTTGGTCAGTTTGTGCAGGAAAAGTTTCTCGATACCCAGTCGCTGATAGCCCTGATCCGTCGCCATGAACCGGCGCTGTTGATCGGTAACTGGTTCAGCCAGCCGGAAAACGCCCAGCGCATCGGCCAGCATCTGCTGCAGATCATGAGTGGTTTTCTCGAGCTGACCGACGACGCCCGTATTCAGCGGCTGATCAAACGCGCTGTGCACAAAGCCATCGACAAGGTCGATCTCTCCGGAACCAGCGCGCTGATGCTGGAAAGCATGACCAAAAACAATCGCCATCAGGTGCTGCTCGATACGCTGATCGCCCAACTGATCGCCCTGCTCCAGCGCGACAGCTCACGAGCGTTTATCGCCAGACAAGTAGTGCACTGGCTGGAGACCGAACATCCGCTGAAAGCGAAGATCCTGCCGACCGAATGGCTGGGCGAACACAGCGCCGAGCTGGTGTCTGATGCCGTTAACGCCTTGCTGGATGACATCAGCCACGATCGCGCGCATCAGATCCGCCATGCCTTCGATCGCGCTACATTTAAGCTCATCGATAAGCTCAAACACGATCCAGAGATGGCCGCGCGGGCCGAAAGCCTCAAAAGCTATCTGAAGGGAGACGAAGCCTTTAACTGTTATCTCGGCGAACTGTGGTCGGATCTACGCCAGTGGGTAAAAACCGACATTAACACCGATGATTCCCGCGTGAAGCAGCGCATCGCCAGCGCCGGACAGTGGTTCGGCGAAACGCTGGTTGCCGACAGCGCCCTGCGTGCCTCACTGAATGGGCATCTGGAGCAGGCCGCGCATAAAGTTGCCCCGGAGTTCGCCACCTTCCTGACGCGCCATATCAGCGACACGGTGAAAAGTTGGGATGCCCGCGATATGTCGCAGCAAATTGAGTTAAACATTGGCAAAGATTTGCAGTTTATTCGCGTCAACGGCACGCTGGTTGGCGGTTCAATCGGGCTGGTGTTATATCTGTTGTCACAAATTCCGTCCCTGCTGACGCTGGCGAATTTTTAAGGAGAAAGATTCAATGACGATGAGCATCCGCATTTTTTCCCTGCGCGAGACGCCGGAAAAGCGGCACGAAGTCACCGCTTACTTTCAACAACAATGGGCCTCAGAAGATTCAATGAAGGTTTACGAGGATGCGCTGCATCGTTGCATTGGCGCAAAGAACCCGCTACCGCAGTGGTATTGGTTGCAGGATGGCGACAGCATTGTTGGCTGCGCCGGATTGATCACCAATGATTTTATCAGTCGTGGTGAACTGTGGCCGTGGCTATGCGCGCTCTATATCGACCCTCGCTATCGTGGTCACGGTTTGGCGTTTCGCCTGATCGAACATATTGCACAGCAGGCCAGACAGCTGGGTTTTACGCAGCTCCATCTGTGTACTGACCTGGAAGGTTTATACGAGAAAGCAGGATTTTACTTTAACGGGCCGGGCTATCATCCGTGGGGAGAAGCCTCACGGGTCTACAGCCGTAACCTGTAAACGCGCAATTGTTGCACATCAATATAACCTGACATATTACAGGGTTATAATGCGGCGTCTTTTTACTGTCTCCCGTGTTACGGAGTAGGAAAATCATGTCGCTAATCACCGATTTACCCGCTATTTTCAATCAATTCTCCGACGCCCGTCAGAAAGGTTTTCTCACCGTAATGGATCTTAAAGAGCAAGGTATTCCGCTCGTTGGGACCTATTGCACCTTTATGCCGCAGGAGATTGCGATGGCGGCGGGCGCGGTCGTCGTTTCCCTATGCTCAACCTCTGATGAAACCATTGAAGAGGCCGAAAAAGATCTGCCGCGGAACCTGTGTCCGCTAATAAAAAGCAGCTACGGGTTTGGCAAAACCGACAAATGCCCCTACTTCTATTTCTCAGACCTGGTGGTGGGCGAAACCACCTGCGATGGTAAAAAGAAAATGTACGAGTACATGGCCGAATTTAAAGCGGTACATGTAATGCAACTGCCCAACAGCGCCAGCGATGCAGCTTCCCGTGCACTATGGAAAGCCGAGATCCGGCGTCTACAGCAGGCCATCGAAGCCCGTTTTGGCACAGCCATTACCGAAGCTGCGCTGCGTGAAGCCGTTATTCTCAAAAACCAGGAACGTCGGGCGCTGGCGAATTTCTACCGCGTTGGTCAACTTAACCCACCCGCACTTAGCGGCAGTGACATTCTGAAAGTCGTCTACGGCGCCACCTTCCGCTTTGATAAAGAAGCGTTGATCGACGAGCTTAATAGCATGGCCGAGCGCGTACATCTGGAATGGCAGGCAGGAAAACGTCTGGCGTCACGTCCGCGCATCCTGATAACCGGCTGCCCCATTGGCGGCGCGGCAGAGAAAGTCGTTCGTGCCATTGAAGAAAACGGTGGTTGGGTCGTGGGTTATGAAAACTGCACCGGCGCAAAGGCTACCGAACAATGCGTGGCGGAAACCGGCGATGTCTACGACGCGCTGACTGATAAATACCTCGCCATCGGCTGCTCCTGTATTTCTCCTAACGATCAACGACTGAAAATGCTCAGTCAAATGGTTGAAGAGTACCAGGCTGACGGCGTCGTCGATGTCATTTTGCAGGCTTGCCACACCTACGCCGTTGAATCGCTCGCTATTAAGCGTCACGTACGCCAACAGCACAACATTCCTTATATCGCGATTGAAACCGACTATTCCAGCGCAGATATCGGCCAGCTCAGTACCCGCGTCGCCGCATTCATTGAAATGTTGTGAGGAACGCGGATGACATACTCAATAGGGATTGATTCTGGATCCACGGCGACAAAAGGCGTTTTGCTGGAAGGTAACGTCATCAGACGCCGCTTCCTTTGCCCAACGCCTTTTCGCCCCGCAGACGCAATCGCGCAGGCATGGGAAACGTTGCAGGACGGGCTGGAGAACAGACCATTTTTAACTCTCACCGGATACGGGCGGCAGCTCGTCGATTATGCCGACAAACAGGTCACTGAAATTTCCTGCCACGGACTTGGTGCGCGATTGCTGGCTCCCGGCACCCGCACAGTCATTGATATCGGTGGCCAGGACAGTAAAGTCATCCAGTTGGATGACGATGGCAATCTCAGCGATTTCTTAATGAATGACAAGTGCGCTGCCGGAACCGGGCGGTTTCTGGACGTCATCTCACGCACCCTCGGAGCCAGCGTAGAGCAGTTGGATACGATTACTGCTGGCGTCGAACCGCATGCTATCACCAGCATGTGTACAGTATTTGCCGAGTCAGAAGTCATTAGCCTGCGCTCTGCGGGCATCGCGCCAGAGGCGATTCTGGCTGGCGTGATCAACGCGATGGCCAGACGCAGCGCGAACTTCATCGGGCGGCTTTCAGCCCAGGCGCCGCTGCTATTTACCGGCGGAGTCAGCCACTGCCACGCCTTTGCCCGTATGCTTGAAGACCATGTAGGCATTCCCGTACACACGCATCCCGACGCACAGTTTGCCGGTGCAATCGGAGCGGCGTTGATAGGCCAGCGTCAGGGGAAACGTCAGTGAAGGAAACGCTGTTCTTGTTTCATTCCACCGTCGGTGTCATCAAAATGCGCAAGACGCTGCAGGCCGCAGGGGTCTGCTTTCGGGTGGCGGATATTCCCCGCGAGCTACGCGGTGGCTGCGGACTCTGTATCTACATCGACTGTGCTACTGGCATGGAAGAAGAATGGGTGATCCCAGGTCATACCGAATCTATCTACCGCCAGGAAAACGGAGACTGGCGCTGTATAGCCGCGTTCCCCGCCTCCTGAACACGCCTGATTAGCGCGAAACGCTGATAAATACTCGAATTATCCAGGGTTTAAACAACAGCTTATAGTCTGTAAAGACCATCACTTCGCTAACGCCATAAGTATATCTTCATCAGCTTGTTCTGCAATTAAATGTCAGCATTTAATAACCTGTAAATAACGGTCGAACACTTCTCTAAAAATTTTGAAATTCACTTTTACGTATATATTTTTGCTGATAGCACATGCGTAAAAATGGACATATTAATTACATTGCAACAACACTTCCGGGAAGAGTACATGTCGAGGTTAAAAATTCATACCTGGGTTGATTATTCTGGTTGGTTTAATTAGTACGGTGGGCGATTATAAAAACTTTGGTCTACCTGGTGCAGCAGGATTGTTTATTTTATTTATGCTAACAACCGTTTTCTTGTGGCAGTGGGCTTCCGAAAAGTTCCCGGAGGTAGCCCAAATACAGATCATTATTATTTTACTGGCCAGTACTATTGCTTCTGTTTTTGTTATCAACATGGCATCCGAGGCGATGGAAACAATTTTTTACGTGTCGTTGAAAACGTGACTAGCGGCCGGGTTGGACAATGAATAAGGATGCGGAAAAGTGCGGTGCGGGCCGCAATAGCCCGCGTATAAAAGGAAGGAAAATCAGGCGTTAACTTTATCCAGCGGCCAGGAATCAAACAGATAACCATCAAAATCAATATCATCAACATTTGAAAACTCCAGCAAGCGCTGTTTGACGTTTTCCAGATGCTGCCACATGGCCAACTTGGCCGCGCGAGCATCTTTTTTGATTAATGCCGCGAGGATCTGTTTATGGTCGCCCATCCACTCTTTGCGGTAATGGGTATCGTCGAGGTGGCTATGGAGCTGGATCCACATCGGGTTGTTCTCACGCCACTGCCATGACTGGCGAAACAGCTCCACCAGCATGCTGTTATGCGTGGCTTCGGCGATGGCGAGATGGAACTGCATGTCGCCGCTTTCAGAACCGTTCGGCTCGCTGGAAGCCAGCTCCCGCTCTTCCAGTTGCAATGCCTGGCGCATTTTGACGATATCTTCGCGGGTAGCCTGCAGCGCGGCAAATTCGGCAATATTGCTTTCCAGCAGTTGTCGCGCCTGCAGCAGCTCAAACGGACCTGCATCATTGCAATGATTTGCATCCGTACTGTCGATAGTCTGCGCATCCGCATTGTCGAGCACGTAGATCCCGGCGCCGCGGCGCACGTCCACCAGGCCTTTAATTTCCAGCATGATTAACGCTTCGCGAACCACCGTGCGAGTGACATTGAGCATCTCGGCAATTTCACGCTCTGGCGGCAAGCGTTCACCGGGCTGGTACGGCGTCTGAACAATCAGATCGCGGATCATGGCACCCACTTCCTGGTAGGGTCTTTGCTGAGAAGTGTTCGATTTCATCGTGTTACGTCCGTCAGATGCGTCAATTCAGATCCGTAGGCCGGATAAGGCGCGAGCACTGCCATCCGGCATCTGCGCCATTGCCTGATGGCGACGCTGACGCGGCTTATCAGGCCTACAAATAACGTTTTTTCGCCTGAACTATAGCATTTGCGGGAAGCCAAAAACAGAAAACGGGTCAACCAAACCACTATTTTGATTGACCCGTCATAGTTCGGAGGTTATGCGTCAGCGCTTAATGCCGCAACGCACTCACGTGCGCCGTGTTCACATAGCTGTTGATACGCCGCAATAATGGTCTCCACAAAGTCGGTGTTTTCCGCCAGATCATGACCAAAAATGCCAGACAGCCCCAGCAGCGCCGTCACGCGCTCGGCGCCCTGGCACTGTTGGTTAATGTGCTGGAATTCAGCCAGCATAGGGTCGACAACATCAATGGCCTGCCCTTGCTCATCCACACCGTGGGTGTAGCGCATCCAGCCCGCCACGCCCAGCGCCAGGTGACGCCAGCCGCTGGCGTGTTGCAGATGCAGACGTACCGGGTCCAGCAGGCGCTGCGGCAGTTTCTGGCTGCCGTCCATCGCAATCTGCCATGTACGATGGCGCAGAGACGGGTTGCTGAATCGCTCGATCAGCAGCGTCGCGTAGGCGTTGAGATCGGTGCCTTCTGGCATCGAGAGCGTCGGCGCCTGCTCCTGCATCATCAGCGCAAACGCCGCTTTGCGGTACGCCGGATTGGTCATGGTATCGGCGATAGTTTCATAGCCGCCGAGATAGCCCAGATACGCGAGGAAAGAGTGGCTGCCGTTGAGCATGCGCAGTTTCATCATTTCAAACGGCACCACGTCGGCCACGAACTGGGCGCCAACCTTGTCCCAGTCAGGACGACCGTTGACAAAATTGTCTTCAATTACCCACTGACGGAACGGTTCACAGGCGATAGCACACGGATCGTAAACACCCAACTGGTCGGCAATCTCCTGCAACGTTTCCGGCGTCGCCGCCGGAACAATGCGGTCGACCATAGTGCACGGGAAAGTCGCATTAGCTTCAATCCACTGCGCCAGCTGCGGGTCGCGCGCCTGCGCCAGCCCCAGAACTGCGACTTTCGCCACATGCCCATTTTCACGCACGTTATCGCAGGACATCACGGTAAAGGCCGCCAGCCCCTGCTCACGGCGCAGGTACAGCGCTTGTACGATGTAACCAATCGCCGATTTCGGCGCGGTCGGGTTCGCCAGATCGTGTTTAATCAGCGGGTTATTGAGATCTAACTGACCGCTGGCCGCATCGGTGCAGTAGCCTTTTTCGGTGACCGTCAGCGAAACAATTGCCGTCTGCGGGCGCGCCATCGCCTGTAAAATACCGTCACAGCCGTCAAGATCCGGGTGCAGCGCTTCTTTCATTGAGCCGATCACTTTCAGCACGGTGTTGTCCGCGCCTTTTTCCGCCACGGTATACAGCAGTTGCTGCTTGCGCAGATTTTCAATCAGTACGCAGTCGTTACCCGGCATCAGGTTAACTTCACAGATCCCCCAGTCGCTGTCGGTGGTTTCCAGCAAATGATGGGTGTACAGCGCCTGATGCGCGCGGTGAAAAGCGCCACATCCCAGGTGAACAATGCGGGATTGCAGGCGCGAGCGGTCCCATGCAGGGCGCGCAACCGGCAGGTCGCTATTGGCAATTGTCGTTGTCATCGTGAACTCCAGAACCCGTTGAAAGGCCAACGGATGAGAAAAGAAAAACGCCGGCCAGACAGGTGGCCGGCAACTCGCTTTAGCGGCTGAAGAAAGCGCGCTGGATAGCCATCTCAACGCCGCGCACTTCCGCCAGCCCTTTCAGGCGACCAATCGCGGAGTAGCCTGGGTTGGTTTTCTTTTTCAGATCGTCCAGCATCTGGTGGCCATGGTCCGGACGCATCGGGATCAGATCCTCTTTACCCTCGGCCTTACGGCGTTGCTCTTCTTCAACGATCGCTTTCACCACTTCGTACATGTCGACATCGCCATTCAGATGCGCCGCCTCATGGAAGGTTTTCGGGTTATCTTCACGCAGCGTGGAGCGCAGATGGGTGAAGTAAATGCGGGGGCCAAATTGTTTGATCATGTCGACCAGATCGTTATCCGCCCGAACGCCGTAGGAGCCGGTACACATGGTGAAACCGTTCGCCATGCTGTTGACCGTATCGACCATCCACTGCATATCTTCCACGGTGGAAACAATGCGCGGCAGGCCAAGGATCGGGCGCGGCGGATCGTCCGGGTGTACCGCCATACGTACGCCAGCTTCTTCCGCCACCGGAATAATCGCCTTCAGGAAGACGGCGAAATTCTCACGCAGCGCGGCTTTATCGATATCTTTATAGCGCGCCAGATGCTGGCGGAACTGGTCGAGGGTGTAGCCCTCTTCCGCGCCCGGCAGACCGGCGATGATGTTGCGGGTCAGACGTGCTTTGTCTTCATCGCTCATGGTAGCGAAGCGTTCATTCGCCTGAGCAATCTCTTCGGCGGTGTAATCCGCTTCCGCGCCCGGACGCTGGAGGATATGCAGCTCAAAGGCGGCAAACTCGATCTGGTCAAAACGCAGCGCTTTGGAGCCGTCCGGCAGGACGTATTCCAGGTCGGTACGGGTCCAGTCGAGAACCGGCATGAAGTTGTAGCACACGGTACGAATACCGCACTGAGCCAGGTTACGCAGGCTTTGCTGGTAGTTGGCGATCCACCGCAGATAGTTGCCGGAACGGGTTTTAATGTCTTCGTGGATCGGCACGCTTTCGACGACCGACCAGACCAGGCCAGCCTGCTCAATAATGGCTTTGCGTTTTAGGATCTCATCAACCGTCCACACTTCCCCGTTCGGGATATGGTGTAAGGCGGTGACAACGCCTGTGGCACCCGCCTGACGTACATCCGCTAAGGTGACCGGATCGTTAGGACCATACCAGCGCCATGTCTGTTCCATGTTTTATTCCTCGTTACGTTATGGACTCGACGATATGGCACATAAATTCCTCCTTTTGGTATGACATGTCAACCTAAGACTCAAAATTGGTTAACCACATCACGATTTATGCTGATGAGATCGCCATTTTACGGCCATGCAGCCCGGTAAGACTGTAAACATGTAACGCAATGTGACATTCATCGCATCAATGGTTAACCAATACATGTAACATCTCAACCAAAATCATAATGGTTCAACCAATAAAGGTAGACGTTATATGCACGTTCTCAATATTCTGTGGGTCGTATTCGGCATCGGTCTGATGCTGGTGCTCAATCTAAGATTCAAAATAAACTCGATGGTCGCCCTGCTGCTGGCGGCGCTCTCGGTCGGCATGCTGGCGGGTATGGATTTAATGGAGCTGCTGCACACCATGAAATCCGGTTTTGGCAGCACGCTGGGTGAGCTGGCGATTATCGTGGTATTCGGGGCGGTCATCGGTAAGCTGATGGTTGATTCCGGGGCGGCGCACCAGATTGCCCATACGCTGCTGGCGCGACTCGGCCTGCGCTATGTGCAACTGTCAGTGATCATTATTGGTCTGATCTTCGGCCTGGCGATGTTCTATGAAGTGGCATTTATTATGCTGGCGCCGCTGGTGATCGTCATTGCCGCGGAGGCGAAGATCCCGTTCCTCAAGCTGGCGATCCCTGCCGTTGCCGCCGCCACCACCGCTCACTCGCTGTTCCCACCACAGCCGGGTCCGGTTGCGCTGGTTAACGCTTACGGCGCAGACATGGGCATGGTCTACATCTACGGTATTCTGGTGACCATTCCGAGCGTGATCTGCGCCGGGCTTATCCTGCCGAAGTTCCTCGGCAACCTCGATCGCCCTACACCGTCATTCATGAAGGCCGACGTACCGGTTGACCAGAACAATCTGCCCTCCTTCGGCGTGTCTATTCTGGTGCCGCTGATCCCGGCAATCATCATGATCTCCACCACCATCGCCAACATCTGGCTGGTGAAAGGGACGCAGGCGTGGGAAGTGGTCAACTTCTTAGGCTCATCGCCGATTGCGATGTTTATCGCCATGGTTGTCGCCTTCGTGCTGTTTGGTACCGCGCGTGGTCACGACATGCAGTGGGTGATGAACGCCTTTGAAAATGCGGTGAAAAGCATCGCCATGGTGATCCTGATCATCGGCGCAGGCGGCGTGCTGAAGCAGACCATTATTGATACCGGCATTGGCGATACCATCGGCATGCTGATGTCGCACGGCAATATCTCTCCGTACATCATGGCGTGGTTGATAACCGTGCTTATTCGTCTGGCAACCGGACAGGGCGTGGTCTCCGCCATGACGGCGGCAGGGATTATCAGCGCCGCCATCCTCGACCCGGCAACCGGTCAACTGGTGGGCGTCGATCCGGCGTTACTGGTACTGGCAACGGCGGCGGGCTCCAACACCCTGACCCATATCAACGATGCCTCGTTCTGGCTGTTCAAAGGCTACTTTGATCTGTCGGTGAAGGATACGCTGAAAACCTGGGGTCTGCTGGAGCTGGTGAACTCCGTGGTTGGCCTGATTATCGTATTGATCATCAGCATGATTGCATAACGTCGATACCGCTCTGGCCCGCAGCGCCAGAGCGGTTTTCCATCCTGCCTCAACAATCCTCAATAATCAGATACACCGCCTTCACCGGGCCATGCACCCCAACCACCTTAATAAGCTCAATATCCGCCGTCGAGCTGGGTCCACTGATGATGTTAATGCACGATGGCATACGCTCACCGGCCTGCGCCTTCTGATGCAGTTTTTCTGCCAGTTGCGCCACGCGCGGCAGGATAGTGCTTTTGCGCAGCACGAAAATCGAGGACTCCGGCAGCAGGCTGATTGAACGCCCGCGTTCCGGCGCGGAAAACAGCACCACACCGCCGGACTCGGTCAGGCCATACTCGGCATACACCACGCCCACTTTCGCCTGCTCGGCCTGGGTAATATTTTCGCTGCCTCGCGCCGGGTCCCAGACCACGGCGTTGCATTCCTGCTGCAGACGTTCGGTGATGCCCAGTTCCACCAGCCGACCGTCGCCGCTGATGACCACCGGCTGCCCCAACTCTTCGCACAGGCGTTGCGCGGCTTCTGCGGCCTGTTCCTCGCGGGTCAGTTCGCAGCGGGCCAGCATCACCTCGCTGGCAAACTGGATAAACGCATCGCAGCGCTGCTGCGGGCTAAGCTCGGTCAGGCGCTCGTTGGCATAGTTGTTCACCGGCGCGGCATCCGCTTGCGGCTCAAAACGCAGCGGGCGCCCCAGCGCCTGGGCGATGGTGTTTAAAAACGCGGTACGGTTATACATTCTTTTTCTCCTGCGCCTGATGTTTCTTAAACCAGCTGCGGAAGCTCTCGCCGTCGGCATCAGGAAGATCGCGCGCCTCCATCCAGTCGCCAACCGCGCCAACCTTGAGCGGGGTTTTGCCGCCGTTGATAAACCAGCTCGCCGCATGTGCGCCCGCCATCATCCCGACTTTCCACAGCCCCGGATGACTATTGGCATACGCGAACATTTTTATCGCTCGCCGCTCGGCTTTCGGGGTAATGCCCTCCTCGGCCATCACCCGACGATGCCGCAGGATCAGTTTTGACAGCGGGATCTTAACCGGACAAACGCTGTCGCAGGCCGTGCATAATGAACAGGCGTATGGCAGATCTTTAAAATCTTTATAGCCGCCGAGCAGCGGAGAGATCACCGCGCCGATAGGGCCGGGGTAGATAGAACCATAGCCGTGTCCGCCAATGTGACGGTACGCCGGGCAGGTGTTCATACAGGCCCCGCAGCGGATGCAGCGCAGCACATCGCGAAACTCTGAGCTCAGCACCTGCGAGCGGCCGTTATCGACAATCACCAGATGGAACTCTTCCGGGCCGTCGACGTTATCCGCCTCACGTGGGCCGGTCAGCCAGGTGTTGTAGCCCGTCAGACGCGCGCCCACGGCGCTGCGCGCCAGCATGGTGATCAGCACATCCACATCGGCAAAGGTCGGCGCGATACGTTCCATGCCCATCACCGCAATGTGCGTTTTCGGCAGCGTGGTGCACATCCGCGCATTGCCTTCGTTGGTCACCAGGCATACAGAGCCGGTTTCCGCCACCGCGAAGTTACAGCCGGTAATACCGATTTCGGCACTGAGGAAATCCTCGCGGATCTTCTGGCGGATGAATAAGGTCATCGCCTCCGGGGTTTCCGGGCCGTCGTAACCCAGACGCTCGTGCAGCACGCGGCGGATCTGATAGCGATCTTTATGAATCGCCGGGACCACAACGTGCGAAGGCGGATCCTGATCCAGCTGCAGGATATATTCGCCGAGATCGGTTTCGATCACCTGAATTCCGGCATCCTGCAGCACATGGTTGACGCCGATCTCTTCGGTCACCATCGACTTGGACTTCACCACCTTCTTCGCATTTTTACGCTGCGCGACCTGCAAAATGTAGCGGGTAGCGTCTTCTTTGGTCTTTGCGAAATAAACGTGGCCGCCGTTTTGCGTCACTTTCTCGGAGAGTTGATACAGGTAAGCATCGAGGTTGCTCAGAACGTGATCGCGGATCTGACTGGCACGATCGCGCCAGTCTTCCCAGTGGCCTAGCTCATCAACCATTTTCTGCCGATTCGCACCTATACGCTCCTGCGCGTTGGCCACGGCTTTGCGCATGATCGGATCTTCGATCTGCTGACGAATGCGCAGTTTAAACTCTACATCGCTGGTTTTTATCGACATCTCTTTCCCCTCAGCGGCTCATCAGCACTTCAGCAATATGCATCACTTTGACCGGCTGGCCTTCGCGTTGCAGTCGGCCGCCAATGTTCAACAGGCAGCTGACGTCAGCGCCGATCAAAAACTCCGGCTTCGCATCCATCAGATGTAAGACTTTCTCTTTCACCATCTCACCAGATATCTCGGCCATCTTGACCGAGAACGTCCCGCCAAAGCCGCAGCAGGTGTCCTGATCGGCAAACGTCATCAGTTCCAGCCCGCGCACGTTTTTCAGCAGCGTCAGCGGCTCTTCCTTCACTCCCAGCTTGCGGGTCAGGCTACAGGAAGGATGATATACCGCGCGGCC
This sequence comes from Citrobacter sp. Cpa228, assembly GCF_030333085.1. Classification (NCBI taxonomy): domain Bacteria; kingdom Pseudomonadati; phylum Pseudomonadota; class Gammaproteobacteria; order Enterobacterales; family Enterobacteriaceae; genus Citrobacter; species Citrobacter sp. Cpa228. The sequence continues at coordinate 306,471 of NZ_JAOWGQ010000051.1, forward strand.
CTGCAGGCTGGCGCCGACATCCACCACGCCCAGTTTGTTGACGATAAAAGAGGTGAGATCCTGCATGCGTCCGGCAACCTTCTCGGCGCGCAGCGCCCATTCAGGCTCATCCGCCAGATACGTCGGGTAGCTTTTTACCGCGTAGGTGCAGGAGCCTGCCGGGGAGATAATCGGATCGTCGTTGTCTTCCAGGGCGGCGATCAGGTTTTTCATTCCGGGGATCGCCTCTTTGATGTAACCGCTGTTGATGGCTGGCTGACCGCAACACCCTTGCTTCTCGGGGAAATTAACGTGACAGCCCAGTTTTTCCAGCAGCAATACGGAGTCTCTTGCCATCCGTGATTTCAGGGCGTCACCAATACAGGTAACAAAGAAATTTACATTCACAATAACTACTCCATTGCTTCATTTCTGTTTATTGCGCTTGATACCGCTATATCACGCCCAGTCTTCTGTTTGCTGGTTTTGCCGATGTCTGGGTTCATGGTGTTTGTTGGATCATGCTCCTGAGATGGCCGATTTCCGCTTCTTATATCAGGACCATCCTAAATGCCTGTATTTTCATTTGTATGACAAAATCAAATAATCCTCCAATCAACTCGTACATGCAATACCCTGGTTTATTTCTTTCGGCCTCGCTCACATTTTTATATTGAAAACCACCGCGTTATGAGTCGGTCAAAAATAGTTTCAGGTGATAACCATTCCTGTCACTACCATTAATAAAAAGGTTATTAAATAACTATTTATAGGTACTTAGCCTGCTCTTAAGTATATTTACCTGGCATTGATTTTTAATTAAAAGATTACAATAGTTACAAAACTATTAATCATAATTACTTTATTCACTGAAGCGATTCAGTTTGCATCTTTTATTTACCCGGCAATATAACCTTCCCACCATAAATATAAATCAGGTTTAATAAACCAATCAGGAATAGCAATGAACGAATATTTTATGTTTGCCCTGGCACTCTCTCCGTTACTACTGATGGTATTTTTAATATTGAAATTGAAAATGCCTATCCATTATTCCGTGCTGATCTCTTTAGTATTCACCGCAGCGCTGTCGGCTGTGTTCTGGGAGATGCCCGTACAGAATCTAAAAGCCGCGATAGGCTATGGCGCACTGAAGGGATTATGGCCGATTGTGATTGTGATCCTCGGCGCTATCTTCAGTTATAACGTCATGCAGGCGACCAAAGCGCTGGATATTCTGCGCGATATTCTCGCCAGCATTAGCGAAGATAAGCGTATTCAGGTGCTGCTGATTTCATGGTGTTTCGGTGGATTTCTTGAAGCCGCGGCGGGTTATGGTACAGCGGTCGCCATTCCGATCGGTATTCTTATCGCACTGGGTTTCAACCCGCTGAAGGCGGCAATAGCCTCTCTGGTGGCAAATACCGTTCCTACCGCATTCGGCGCAGTCGGGATCCCGGTTTCAATTCTGGCGGAACAGGTTAACCTGCCGGTTTATACCCTGGGCGGAACCATTATTCTGCAGCTTGCGCTGTTTAATATTCTGCTGCCATTTGTGATTATCTGCATTATTGGCGGTGGCCTGAAAGCCATTCGCGGCGTATTTCTGATCACGTTGATTTGCGGTATTACCACGCTGGTTCCGCAGTATTTTGTCGCTATTCATCTCGGTGCTGAATTACCCGCCTTTGCCGGTAGCCTGGTCAGCCTGTTTGCCGTGGCGATGGTCAGCCGCCTGCGCAAAGGGAAAACCGATCCCGAGTGGCGCATTGAAGTCAGCCATAACCGCGAAACCACGCCGCGTTCGGCAAAAGTGTTGTTCCGCGTGGGTTCTATCTATCTGTTCATTTTTGTCTTTATCCTGATGTGTTCGCCGCTGTTCCCGACGATAAAAGGCGCAGCCTCGCAACTGGCCTCGGTGCTGCATTTCACGCTTGCCGACGGCAAAACGCTGGCGCTGAAGGTTGAATGGGTGACCACGCCGGGGATGCTGATCATCTTTGCGACCATACTCGGCGGCTTTATTCAGGGGGCGTCCGCGCGCGGGATGCTGGAAGTGTTTATCAAAACCATTTTCCAGCTTAAAAATTCCATTGTGGCGATTATGGCGATCGTTGCACTGGCTACGGTGATGGATCTCAGCGGGATTATCTCCACGCTGGCCCAGTCGATTGTCGATCTGACCGGCAGCTCGTACGTCTTCCTCGCCCCGGTGATTGGCGCGCTGGGCACGTTTGTTACCGGCAGCGATACCAACTCGAACATTTTGTTCGGCAAACTGCAAACCATTGCCGCCAGCAAACTGCATATCGATCCCAACTGGCTGGCGGCGGCCAACACCTCTGGCGCAACGGGGGGAAAAATGATTTCGCCGCAGAGTATCGCCATTGCGGTTTCAGCCACTAAAATGGACGGTCAGGCCAACCAGATTATGTCTGGCACCATGAAATACTGCTGTGCCTACATCGTGATCCTCGGCTTAAAGGTTGGCCTCTTTTATTACTGGTTTATGGCGTAAACCATTGTCAACCCCGTCAAATTTGCGGCAACCGTATTTGACGACGCGGTGACCAAAAAGGTTTACACCTCCCCGGGAACGGAACGAGGCGACAGACTTTACGATTTGTCGGCGCTGACTAAAATAGCGCCGATGTTTCAAATCGAGGATTGTTGTTATGTTGTTCTGGAAAAAGATGGTGAAGAAGTTCGACGCCTTTTCCG